>CAYXJG010000044.1:6815-20197 GCA_964465285.1 uncultured bacterium | reverse complement strand
TAAGGATTATGGATTGCATAAAATCCAATTTTGGATTTTGGATTTTGGATTTTGGTTAGTGTCCTTAGTTTTTCGCCACCCTGATTTGTAAACTCTGAAACCCTTATGCCATCGTTCACATTTTGACTCTTCTGAGGGAGTGGCGAATAAATCGTGACACTAACGATTTTGGATTTTGGATTGGCAGGTGAACAACGATGGCCTCTGATGATGAGCGTAAGCAAAATCAAGAGATTCAACGGGAGATCCAGGTAGGGCGTAAATTTTCTATTGCTGAAGTCATTGGACGGGAAGGGGGCAATTTTCTAAAGGGCGATTCCCCGGTGCCTAAGCTTGTCCAGGCACGCACAGAAATTGTGCTCTATATCAAGCGACATCTGCCCGATCATTCGGGGGCATTACAGGCGATTCTTGCAAACTGGGTTCAGTCTGATGAGACCTATGTCAGCCGCCATCTCAATGCTCCGCTCAATGCTCTTGCAGAGATGGTAGAGTCCATTACCGGCAACCAGCATATGCTCCATGAATTTGTGCGCCAGGTAGATGTGATGTGGGGCCAGATGAATGGTGAGCGTCCCTATTTTCAACAGGCGGGACAGGCTGCTCACCCAGAGGATGAATATACTCACGCATCCGTGCATCAGGCGTTAACCGATTTACTTCAGCAGTTGCAAAAGAGCAAGTAGCCCGATGGCAAGCGCTGCACCCATGAAGGTGTTGATGATATTGACTGTTTCGTTGGTCAGCCAGTCGAGTCTATCTTGGAGGGTTGCCCCAATAACGCTTTCCAGATTAGTGGCAATGAAAGCGGCGATCGCACACACCCCTACACCCACTAAGGAAATAATGCCCACCAGCCAGCCCATGAGGGCGATCGCCACGGACGCTACGATTCCCGCCAGGGTTCCTTCGAGGCTCACTGCTCCCTCGGTACCCGGCGGTACTGGCTTGAGGGTAGTAATCAGGAAGGTTCGTTTGCCGTAAGCCTTGCCGACTTCACTCGCGGTGGTATCGGACAGCTTGGTGCTAAGGCTGGCAACGTAACCGAGCCAGAGAGCAGGGACCCACGGGTTTGTCCTCAAATCATCCCCACCGGACAGGACAAAAATGCCTAACGCACAGAGGGTGCCGACCAACGCTGACCCCCATACGTTTTCGGGGCCCCGTGCCCCGGAGCGCTTCTCGGCAATGCCTGCGGCTTCTTTCCTTGCCATGCCAATGCGGGTGACCGCAGAGCCGACTAAGAAATACGCCATGATGATGAGATAGCCCTGCCAGCCCAGGGTTCCCCAAATGATGACGCCCAGGAACCAGGCGTGGGCAAGGCCAGCAGGAGTCAGCAGCTTTTTGGGGATAATCCAGGCGATGGCCGCCAGGATAGAATTGAGGGCGATCGCCACCCCCCAGGGAAATAGCCCGCTCGTTGCAATTAGTGTCAGTTGACTGTCCATCGCTTGTCCATCATTTATGCCGATTTATGTATCGCAAGATAGGCGACTAATCTACCAACGTATAGTAATCTGTATGCCGGATGATGTAGTCGTTTGCTGGTCAAAGACGCTCCTCCACTCTAGAGAGCAGCACCTTACTTTGCTGAGCTGAGTGCTCTCATGAACAAACCTCAACAACAAGCCCCACTATGGAGTATCTAAAACTATGGATATTGTTTCACTCATTATCACGCTGCTGGTCATTACCATCAGTCTTTTAGTTGTTTCAAAGATTCCCTTCTTGGGTGTGGAAATAGATACCTTTCCCATCGCCATCATTTCAGCCATCGTTTTCGGTGTTTTGAATGTTATTGGCGATTTTCTGATTCCCCCCATTCCCATTACCCTGGGTTTGGTGAGCTTTATTATCAATGTCATCGTGTTTGGCCTGTCTGCTAAATTAGTCGAGGGATTTCGTCTTAAACACGGCATTTGGAGTGCCATCATGGGAGCCATTTTTATGGCGATCGTGCTTGGTGTTGTCCAGAAAATTGTCGGGATTGTGATTCCTGCTGCTTAGGGCAGTGTCATCACAGATCGTTGACTCAATCGAGTTTGCCTGGTAAGCGAGGCGCGCTTTGCGTGCCCCATTCATCAGGCAATGCTGTTTGGATGGTCAACTGATACCAAATCCGTTTTGTCTAACCCCTAAAAAATCAAAAGGTGACGCGCGACGCGCGACGCCTTTTGGTTCGATTTTGGTTTCGGGGGTATACAGATGAGGATTTGGTATAATCCACGACTTGGCAAGTTTCACACAAAGATAGGGGTTTGGCGCGCGCGGCGCGCGCGCCAAACCCCTATCTTTGTGTTGTGAGTTTGAGAACTTTGCCAAGTCGTGTATGATTCTCAATCCGTACTGATCCTCAATCTGTACTGATCCTCAATCCGTACTGATCCTCAATCCGTACTGTGCCACAAATTGCTGATGGGTTATCCCAGCAAACAGGCAATAGGAAAAATGAGATATTCCAAGAAAAAGAGCTTCCAGATGAACTGGTAGAACTGAGCAATGGATCGCTTCCGGCGGAGGTTAACCCGCTGGCTGAGCACCCACATTATGGTCAGAGCAAGGGCATGGGTCGATAGGATGAGGGCAATATCCACCGACTGGGACCACAGGCTTGCCAGCATCATGCCTCCGTAGCAGAGCGTCATGACCCATCGAGCGGTGTTAAATACGGCCAGGGGGCCGAGCTGCACGGTGAAGGTTGTAATGTTGTAGCGGCGATCGCCCTCCAGGTCGGGAATATCTTTGAAAATGGCGATGGCAAAGGTGAATACCAGGACAAACCCTGTCAGCATCCATACGGGCGGGGTAATCTGTAGCGGATGTCCCAGCACCGTTTGAAAATGCAGGAACAGCCCTAAATTCACGATCACCCCTCGAACGGTAAAAATGCAGACTGACGCCCAGAAAGAAAATCGCTTGAGCCGAATGGGTGGCAGGGAATAGGCCGTACCAATGGCGAGGCTCGCCCAAACGGTGCCAGTAAGGGCGAGGCTTTGGAGGGGAGCCGTCACCAAGGCAACGATGCCTGTCACCACCACGATGCCCCATCCCACCGACGGGGAAAACTCTCCAGATGCCAGAGGTAGATGGGGTTTGTTCATGCGGTCGATGTCGATGTCATAGACCTGGTTTAGCCCGACGATGTAGATATTGCCGCAGAGACAGGTCAACCACGCGGCGATCGCCCACCCTATTGATGGGGCCATTGTCCATTCGATTGGGGATGCTGTGGCGATCGCAATGGCGTAGAGACTAAAAACGCTCAGGGTAGTGCCCACGATGGTATGAGGGCGCGAAAATTTCCAAAATGCGTAGAGCCAGGGAGCGCGGCGCTTTAAAAATTGTCTCAATCCTGAGATTTTTGGAGGTTTGATAGGGGGCTGAGTCGATGAAGAGGGGCGCGAAGACATTCCATCACAAAAAAAACATTCAAGATGATGGTATACCGAATCTCAACGGACCTTTCGACTCGCCAGTATCAACCCGTTATTCATCGATATAGCCCTACGGGCTTAGGTTCAAGAGTGTATTCCCTGCGCAGCGGGGGATACACTTTCCTCCAATGTCCTAATCTAAGGGATCTGCGGCTAAAAAAGATACCGGAAAAGAGCAGCGGGCTGCGCCCGCTGCTCTTTTCCGGGTACTTTCTTTTCCGGGTACTTTCTTTTCCTGCAAGTTCCTAAGCGTGTATTGCTATACCATTGAGAGTGGAGTATGGCGATCGCCCACCTTTCCGAATCGTAGAAATCTTCTGCTGACCTGCACCTGACCGAAGCACCTGGCCTAATCAGATATAGCGATGTTCAAATCGATTAAGCATGCCCAAGATTTGTGGTGTGGCAGCGTGCCGCGCCGCCACACCACAACCTGAACTTAACGGGTTTGCACCGCGCCACATATTGCCACAGGCCAAAAATTTAATTTTTGAATTGGCAAGGTATAAGAACGCTGAGATGCGACGGTCAACGGTGTGATAGGGAAATGGTCACAATTAGATATAAAACCCACCCTTAATCACCCTTAAATCGCCCCCTATGACACCTCACCCCCTCATCCAACGGCTGGAGCAATACACCCTCAAACGCCCATCAGAAGTTCTCCTCGTTACCGCACAGGTAGAAGATGAAGACGACCAGGTCATCATCTTTCGTGGCTTTTCCAGTTCCCTGGTGCGCGCCACTGCCTTCGACCCTGATGTGCCGATTCTCGATGAGCAAGCAGCCATTCGAGCGATCGACCGACTAGAAGGCCCCTATATTCCCGATAACCCGGTATATATCCAGCAAGGCTTAACAGTCAGCACCATCGAAGCCCTCCTCGCTGAGGTGGATGTGTAAGACGTCGGCGTGTAACACAAAGAAACCGTTTGCCGTCCGGAGAGATGGTTCACGCCGCTGTAAGCCATGAATAATCGTGTTGTTGGCAAGCTAACCCGCCATCAGCGTTGAGGATGAATTTGTGTGTGGGAAGCGCGCAGTGCGCGCCTCCCACACACAAATTCATTCCCAGATTAGGCAACGCTAGGCGCGAAGGTTGCCAAAATGAGAATTGCTAAGCACCTCGACATAATTAAAAACCAACTATAAAGCCCTGCGCTGCCCGCGCAGCGGGTAGCGCAGGGCTGATGGGTTTTATATTTCATTGTGACCACCTACTTAACACGACTTGGCAAGTTTCACGAAGAAACAGGGGGTTGGGGCACGCTCCGCGCGCGCCAACCCCCTGTTTCTTCGTTGTGAATTTGAGAACTTTGCCAAGTCATGTACTTAAACTTGAGCCTTCAAACTTTAGACTTCTTCCTTCATAGAGGTGCTATGCTCCTGGGTGTGAGTGTGAATGAGAGTGATTAAACATGGCCCTATCGTCGGTTTCTTATCAGCCGTTTCTCAAAGCGGCTGCCATGCAGTCTATGGATGCATGGAATGCGCTACGTTCCAGCGATGCATCTTTTCTTTGGGAGCCTCTTAACTTGCCGCCCGCCCGGCTATTTGGAACGGATGGTATTCGAGGCCATGCGGAAAATATGCTGACTCCCTCCCTGGCTGCCCAGGTGGGATACTGTGCGGGGATGGTGTTGGGTGAGCAGTCTGGGGGAAGCGCACCGATTGTGTTGGGGCAGGATTCTCGGAATTCCAGCGACGCCCTGGCGATCGCCCTGGCGGCAGGACTCACCGCTGCTGGCTTGGAGGTGTGGCACCTGGGGCTTTGCCCGACTCCCGCGGTTGCTCATCTCACGGCTACCACAGAGGCGATTGGAGGCGTTATGGTCTCTGCCAGCCATAATCCCCCGGCGGATAATGGCATCAAGTTTTTTGGCAGCCAAGGCCACAAGCTATCAAAAGATACTCAGTCTTGGATCGAGCAAACACTCCGTCAAGAAACGGCAACCCGGCTGCGTTCTGTAGGGCTGGCACCTGTGTGGCATCACTATAGTGCTTGCGGTGAGCGGTTGATAGCCTATCTTCAGGCACTCCATCGTCCACTCATGCCCACCATTAGCTTGCAAGGGCTCAAAATTGTGCTTGACCTGGCATGGGGAGCAGCCGTGCATCTAGCACCCCGAGCATTTGCTGACCTTGGCGCTGAGGTGATTTGTTTACATGACCAACCTGATGGCGATCGCATTAACGTCAATTGCGGTTCTACCCACCTAGACTCCCTCAAGGCTGCCGTGCTGAACCATGATGCTGACATGGGCTTTGCCTTTGATGGAGATGCAGACCGAGTCATGGCGGTAGACAGTCGAGGCCGCATTGTAGATGGCGACTATATTCTCTACCTGTGGGGCTGTGCCCTGAAAGAGGCTCGCCAGCTTCCGGACAACACCATTGTGGCGACAGTCATGTCTAATCTGGGCTTCGAGCGAGCCTGGGAAGCTCAGGGAGGCACCCTAGTCCGCACAGCGGTTGGCGATCAGTACGTCCACGCTGAAATGACCAGCCGACAGGCAGCTCTGGGCGGCGAACAGTCCGGCCACATCCTGTGTCCTCACTACAGCGTCTCTGGCGATGGCACTCTGACAGCTCTCCACCTGGCATGCCTGGTGACGCAGTCGGGCTGTTCCCTAGCAGACTTGGTTGACGCTAGCTTCCAAACCTATCCCCAGGTATTGAGCAATGTGCAAGTAGAAGACGCCGATCGCCGCCTTAACTGGGCAAACTCTGAGATGTTGCAACGGGCGATCGCCCGTGCAGAGGCTAACATGGGCGACAAGGGCCGGGTGTTGATTCGGGCATCTGGCACAGAGCCCGTGATTCGCGTCATGGTCGAAGCAGCTAGCGAGGCACAGGTTAGCTATTGGACAAACGATTTAGTGAATGCTGTCCAGCAATATGCGCTCTGACGTTGACGCCCTCGCCTGTGTATTCTTTCCCGGCAAGTCCTTTAGTCGTTCGCCAAGCGAACGTTGAGTTATTTCCTGGTGCATGAAGCGTGCCCCATGCGCCAAGGGACTTGCAAGAAAATAAAGTACCCGGATAAAGTACCCGGAAAAGAGCAGCGGGCTGCGCCCGCTGCTCTTTTCTTCCGGTATCTTTTTTAGCCGCAGATCCCCAAACACAATCGATGGAGTCAGCGACTCATGGTTTGCCACGCAAATGTTGCCTAGTGACGCGACTTGGCAACGTTCTCAAATTTACAGCGAAAAAATAGGGGTTGGGAGCGCGCTCCGCGCGCCCCCAACCCCTATTTTTTCGTGAAACTTGCCAAATATCTCACGCTATCACTCTCTGATTCCAAAGCACTCCAACATAAACGCATACTCGAAAGCGGTTTCCTTCAACCGCCCATAGCGGCCTGACGCACCGCCGTGGCCAGCATCAAGGTTAGTCTTGAGGAGCAATAGGTTGTCATCGGTCTTGACATCCCGCAGCTTAGCCGTCCACTTAGCAGGTTCCCAGTAAGATACGCGGGGATCGTTGAGTCCGGCAGTGATGAGGATATTAGGATAGTCCTGGGCTTTGACGTTGTCGTAGGGAGCATAGGACTTCATATAGTCGTAGAAGGCTCTCTCGTTAGGGTTGCCCCACTCGTCCCACTCCATCACGGACAGGGGCAGAGTAGGATCGAGGATGGTTGTCACCACATCCACAAAGGGAACGGCGGCGATCGCCCCCTTAAATAGGTCAGGACGCATGTTTAACACTGCTCCCATAAGCAGCCCGCCAGCACTGCCGCCATAAATCACCAGATGATCAGGACTGGTCCAGTTTTCTGCAATTAACTGCTCTGCACAAGCAATAAAGTCGGTAAAAGTATTAGCCTTATTCAAAAACTTTCCGTCTTCATACCACTTGCGCCCCATCTCACCACCGCCTCGGATATGGGCGATCGCACACACGACGCCTCGGTCTAACAGGGACAGTCGGCTAGAGGAGAAGGTGACGGGATAGGGAAAGCCGTAAGAGCCATAACCCACCAGCAGCAGAGGATTCTTGCCGGTTTTCTCAGTGTCTTGTTTATAGACGAGGGAAATGCCGACTGGGGTACCATCTGGGGCGATCGCCATCAACCGTTCACTGGTGTACTGAGTGCGATCGTAGCCGCCTAGTACCGGGGTTTCCTTCTTCAGCTCTCGGTCATGGGTGTCCATGTTGTAGTCAAACACCGAGGATGGCGTGACAAAAGACGTATAGGTAAACCGCAGGATTTGAGTATCAAACTCCGGCATAAACCCTGGATAGACGGCATAGGCAGGCTCGGGAAAGTCAATCGCCTTAGTGGTGTCTGTGGCGAGATGCTGAACACGAATAGTGGGCAGTCCTTTTTCCCGTTCAAAAATCACCAGATGGTTCGCAAAGGCACTCACCCCGTCTAGCATGACCTCATCCCGATGGGGGATGGCCTCAATCCAGTGATCTTTATCTAGCATTGCCACAGGGGCGACCATTAGCTTGAAGTTGATAGCGTTCTCATTGGTGACAATGTAGAAGCGATTCGTAGCGGGCGTAGACGGCTTGCCTGGATGATGAACTACGCTGTATTCAATGCCATGCTGGCGAGGCTGCACCATCTGAAACGCGCCATTGGGGTCACTGGCGTCCAGAAACCGCACCTCCGAAGTAATTTTACTTTCCGCAGATAAGAATAGATATGCATTACTGCGGCTACGACTAATGCCCAAGTAATAAGCATCGTCTGGTTCTTCGTGGATCAGAGTGTCCTGGTTAGGGTCAGTGCCTAGGCGGTGCCTCCAGAGCTGATAGGGACGGTTTGCCTCGTCGATGCGAGTGTAAAACAGGGTCTCATTATCATTTGCCCAGGCAACGCCCCCTACATCATGAATCTGTTCTGGGAAGTGGTTGCCTGTCGCCAAGTCCTTAAGCACCAGCGTGTATTTTTCTGACCCATTCGTGTCCGTAGAGTAAGCAAGAATGTGATGGTTGGGGCTGATCTCATAATCTCCTAGATCGAAAAACTCATGGCCCTCTGCAAGCTGATTGCTATCCAGCAGCACTTCCTCAGGAGCCTCCAGGCTTTCCTGTTTGCGGCAGTAGATGCCATAGGCTTTGCCTGCTTCGGTGCGGCTGTAATAGAAGTAGTCGCCATAGCGATAGGGAACAGACAAGTCTGTCTCCTGGATACGCCCCAGCATTTCGTCATATAGTCGCTGCTGCAAAGCCTCTGTATGCTGCATTTTTGCTTGGGTGTAGGCATTCTCCGCCTTTAGATACTCAATGACGTCTGGGTTGTCTCGATCGCGGAGCCAATAGTAAGGGTCGATGCGGCGATCGCCATGTATTTCGAGAACCTTTTTATGCTTGGGGGCGATCGGCGGAACCTGCTGATCGACGGACGGTGAGACGAATGAGTTGGGTGCAGAAGAAGAAGGACGAGCCATGTATCCGTGAACAATATTAGTGAGCGAGTAAGCAGTAAGCGGGAAAATACAGTACCTAGAAAGAAGTGTCTGGGAAAAAGTGCCTTGAAGCAAGCATCAAGGAAATTGATTAAGCGAGTGTTCTAAAATACATTATTCGGCTAGAGTTTTATTATTGAACGGGTGAAATCCTGCGCTGCGCGCAGGATTTCACCCGTTCAATACCGGGGCTATGACCTGGCAAGGTATGCCAGCTAATCAAAATCTCCAGCCGATTTTCAGAAATAAGGTCTAGATGAATTTCAATGTTTCATAACAAATATTTCAGCTTTAGATGAGTTTAGTACTAAATCATACATTTCTGAAAAAAATATGGCTGTTAAAGTCCTCTTAAACTTAGAGGAAACCACTTTACTGAGTGGGGTGTGAGGATAGACAATGGTAAATCATATACTTTGGAAAGCGTCAGTCCGTTTGCTGACACTTTTTCCTGCTTTTCTAGGTGCAGTTATCGTATCCACTGTCGTTTCCCTGGGGCAGATGGAGCAATCTGTGTATGCGTCAGAAACGCGAAGCATTTCAGACCGTCTTGCGTCTGCTCAAAGAACCGATGTTGACTCAACAGCCCTGGGGCGATCGCCAACACCGTCGCCTCAGCCGAATGGAATGTGGCATGTTACCGGAGTCAACCAACTGAGTGCTGATTCTCCAGCCATGTCACCCCAATCCCAGGTCACGTCGATCTCTCAGCTCTCTGATGTAGAGCCGACGGACTGGGCGTTTCAGGCATTACAATCCCTTGTAGAGCGCTATGGCTGCATTGCGGGGTATCCAGACGGAACCTTTCGAGGAAATCGTGCCCTCAGCCGCTATGAATTTGCCGCAGGACTAAATGCCTGTCTGGATCGCATTAATGAATTGATAGATGCAGGCTTGGCAACTCTGGCATCTCGCGAGGACTTGCTGGTACTCCAGCGCCTGCAAGAGGAATTCGCCGCTGAACTGGCATCCCTCAGAGGCCAGGTAGATGTGCTAGAAGCTCGAACGGCTGAACTTGAAGCAAACCAATTCTCAACAACGACAAAGCTCAATGCTGTAACTGTTTTTCATGTCAGTGATTTAGGCTTCAGCGGCGATCTTGAGCGTGAAATAGGCCAGCGGGATCCTGTGACCGGGGAACCCGTGAGTGTCTCCACCAGCGACACCTCCCAAACAAACTTCTCCGCACTGAGCTGGCTGAACTTTACGACATCATTTAGCGGTAAAGACTCTCTTAATATACAGTTTGATGTTAGTACGGGCATTGCTCCGGCAAACCTATTTGTTTCAAGTGGCTTGTTTAATACCTGGGGCACTCCTTTTACTCAGCAAAGCAGTGGCGATAACTTTCGGCTGCGAGAACTGTTCTACGCATTTCCGGCTTTTAATGACAATGTTGATTTTGTCGTTGGCCCACGAATTAACATTTACCGACACTTTGATGGGAACCCCTATACCTTTATCCTTGGAGCCATTGACAGCTTTAACAGCAGCGGCAGTACGCAGTTTGCCAGTCTTGATCGAGGTGCAGGGGCAGTGGCAATTGTACCGTTTGGCGACTTTGATTTCCGACTGGGCTACTTAGCAGAAAACAATGAATTTCTGCCCAATAGTACAGCAGTGGACCCGTCTGAAACGAGAGGACTCTTCGGCGGAGTCAACACCTTATCTACTCAGTTGACCTACCGACCTGATCCAAACTTCCAGTTTTCGCTGCTGTATGCCCGTACTAACAATACGCCTCCCGGAGGTGAAGGCATCATCGGTGGTGCATTGAGTGAACCGATTGGTGGGCTAGTCGATGATGGCGAAAGCGGTGGCGGCATCGGCTCTGCAGCGGCAAACACCTATATTGCAAACCTGAGCTGGCAGTTCCACCCTAATATTGCATTTTTTGGGCGCTATAGCTACGGCGACTATGCTCTCTGGCGGCCTAGTGGTGAAGGAGGAAGACGCATTGGAGATGTGGTCGCCCAATCTGTTCAGGCGGGATTGGCGTTCCCTGATGTAGGTAAAGAAGGAGCATTGGCTGCTATTTCTTATTTAGTCCCCTATAGCTATATCGACGGGCGGGAATTCTTGCTGTCGGGGGGTGGCAGTCCTGGCGGCGTTCAATGGGAAATTGAAGCAGCATACTTCTATCCGCTGACAGACAATATCGCCCTTTCTCCCCGACTGTATGTCATTAATAACGCCAACAACTTTAACGACAACCCAACAGTCTGGGTCGGCAACTTGAGGACCCAATTTAGCTTTTAACGTCAATTCGGAATAAGCTCAAAACCGCATTCTGTCGTCCGCGACGCGGACGACAGAATGCGGTTTCTGGGGGCAGACGCAGTGCGTCTGCCCCCAACTTGGCACGTTTCACGAAAAACTAGGGAGTTGGAGCGCGCTGAGCGCGCCCCAACCCCCTAGTTTTTCGTTGTGAATTTGAGAACTTTGCCAAGTCGTATCCGCTCCCAGAAACCGCTTAACCTGAACTCAGGTTGGGTTAGGTGGAGATTTGGCATCATTCTGCCAGGTCAGAAACCCGCACCTCGAGGCGAAAACGAGCCGTGTCTGCGGACACTACATCAATCTGGTAATCGCCGCTCTCAGGCAATTGTGCCTCCCAGAACACCACTCGGCTCGCATCCTCCACCAGTTCCCCATCAGGGTAGCGAATGTTAAGGGTTACTGGCCCCTCAACCAATTCTGCACTCAACACCTGGCTCGCCTGAGCATTCACCAGATAGCGGCGAATGGTGGAGGCATTGGTGCGCGCAGTGACGATGACACCCTCGCTACCTTCAGGGAAGCTGAGGCGCTCAACTTCAACAGTAGGCTCTGGTGGGGGTTCCGGCTCGGGTTCTGGCTCTGGCTCGGATTCTGAATCGTTCAGCTCCAATACTAGGCTGTACTCACTCTCATCAATCCCTGCTACTGTTTTGAGTTGGATCGTGTAGTCACCGGTGAAGTCTAACGTGTCTTCCCAGGACTGAACACGGCGCGATCGCCCACGGGCAGAGTCGCCATTGGGAGCCAGTACTGTCATCAGCACCCCTTCGTTCTCTAGAACCGCAGCAAGGGTCTGCGCCTGGGTGCCAGAAACGATATAGTTGATGGTTTCATGAGACCGAAGACTGCCATCAACCTGCAAGGGTTCTCCCACGGTAGGAGAAAGCTCTTGGCTATATTCCACAGGTTCACTCGGTGGCTCTAGCTCTGGCTCTGGTTCTGGCTCTGGCTCTGGCTCGACAATGGGGGGAGGTTCTGGTTCCGGCTCCTGGGGCGAACTCAAAATGGCGTTGACCACTGCCCACGAGCCAATCCCCGTTACAACGGCTAGCCCGATGCCAATGATGATGATTGACAGGGGATTATCCCAAATGGAAGGGGGATCGTCTTGGGATGGCGCTGTTGGTGCCGATGCCCGTTGCCCTCTTGGGTCGCGGGAATAGGCAGCTTGCGTGGACTGGGATGTAGAAGATGAGGGACTTTCGGGACGACGGCCTACTGCAACAGTTCGAATATCTGAAGTGGCGGCGGCAGGACGATGGGGCTCCGATCGCACCTGCGACGGCTGGGCACCTCCCTGGGAAAACGGAGATCCATTGGTAGTGTTATCCATCTCTCGTAGGGCATCGGCCAATTCAGCAACAGACTGGTAGCGATCGCCCGGTCGGTAGCTCAGCATCCGGTTCAAAATCTGGGTGACGGATGGGCTAATGTGTACCCATTGTTGCCAGTGCCAGGTCAGCATCGTGTCATCAAACAAGTCCTGGGGCTCATGCCCCGTGAGCAACACCACTGCTGTGACTGCCAGGGAATATAGATCGCTGCTGGGATAAGCGCGCCCAGTCTGCACCTGTTCGCTAGGGGCATAGCCCGGTTTACCGACGGTCGTCGGCTGGGAGGTACTGTCTGGGCTGTGAAACCGTGTCGCAATTTCTTTGACAACCCCAAAATCAATCAGCACAGGCAGATGGTCGTCCTGGCGAAGAATGACGTTATCTGGGGTAATGTCTCGGTGAATAATGCCCTTACTGTGAACATGGGCAAGCACGGGCAACAAATTTTGAATCAGCCACAGGACTTCAGGCTCAGAAAACGCCATATTGCGGCTAATGCGTTCATCTAGCAGGTGGCGGTAGGTTTTGCCATGAACGTAGTCTTGCACCAGAAAAAGCCGTTGATTTTCCTCGAAGGTGGCGCGAAATTCGGGCACCTGCCGATGCTTAATTTGATAGAGAATTGTAGCTTCCCGCTGAAACAGTTCCCGCGACTTGTCCAGGGCATAGTCACTGCTCTGGTTCGGGATATATTCTTTTAGCGCGCAATATTCATTAAACCGCCCCTTGTCTTCAGCAAGATAGGTGCGCCCAAATCCTCCCTGTCCGAGGACTCTGAGAATGCGGTAGCGATTTTGGAGGACAGTTTCAACTGGAATTGGCAGCTGCATGATTCTCTGGGTTAAGAACGGCGCACAGTTAACAACACAACAATACTAAGACCGATATAAATCAAGACTGATATAAAT
>CAYXJG010000044.1:0-6715 GCA_964465285.1 uncultured bacterium | reverse complement strand
AGGATCAAAATTAAATAAAACCCAGTTTTGGTGGAGCGGTGCAGCATTGCCGCGCCACTCCACCAAAATTTGGTTCGAATGATTTAATTTTCGTTCCTAAAATCGATGTAAATAAGTAAGTGGTCACAATTAAATATAAAACCCATAGACCCTGCGCTGCCCGCTGCGCGAGCAGCACAGGGTTTTAAAATTAGTTTTTAATTTTGCCGAGGTACTTAAGTCTGATGTTATCCTCCCACAAGCTACGATTTTAATTTTTGAGTTGGAGAAGTCCTGTGCTGTTTGCAGGATTCTCCCAATTCAGAATTGAGTGTATGGCAATACGTACTGAGTTAGAACATTGGAGGAGAGTGTATCCCCCGCTGAGCGGGGGATACACTCTTGAGCCTAAGCCCGTAGGGCTATATAACCTGGCAACGTATATTCACTGTGTTGGGCAGACGGGCACGACTCGCTCACCCAGCGCCACTAGGCCAAGCCCAATGGGAAGGACGACAAATTTCTTAAGATCTCTGACCCAATGACGAGCTTGGACAAGAGGAACCAGGCTTCAATTCTAGCGGTAGATGGAATAGCAGCGTGATAGGAGTGTAACGCCATTTTGACAGGCGATCGCACGCCATTCAGCATTCTTTTCCCAGGGGCTTACTGTTTTGTTGCTAAATTTAACGCTTAGAACGTGCGGATGAAGTGGTAGTCTCTAAGATGCAATGTGTTTGCCTGGATGCCCGATTGAAAATTCGCCAAAGTTTTTGGAGATTGAAGTCCCAGAATACCTTGTTTGCATGGGTTCTTTTGGATAGAGCTTACGCATTTTTGTAAATAGTGGTGGCAGCAGCTTGCCATCACTATTTACAAAGGGGCACCCGGTCAATCGTGCAGTTGATCCATTGGTTTAAGTTGATTAGGCTCTTGCTTGAGAATTGGGAGGAAAAATAGGAATGAAGCGACTAGCTGGCTTGCTTTTTGTTCTAGTGATCGGCGTTAGCATGTTGGGATGGTTTGGCGTACCTCAACTAGCCCATGCAGCTAGCTTAGATCGCTTGGCGTTGAGCTCATCTCCAGTGTTGGCTGCCGAGCGTCGAAATGTTGTCGAGGAAAAGCTGAGAACGAAGTTCGGTGAGAGGATCGACCTAAATAATTCGAACGTCCGTGCTTTTATCCAGTTCCCTGGGATGTATCCAACTCTGGCGGGCATTATTGTTCGCAACAGCCCCTACGAATCTGTTGATGATATTTTCGATCTGCCCAGTTTGACCGATCGGCAGAAGGACATTCTGAATCGCTATAAGGAGCGGTTCATTGTCACTGACCCGGCGACCCCACTGGTTGAAGGGGGCGATCGCTACAACAACGGGATCTATAAATAGACTGATTTGTTGAAGCGGCGGGGCGATGCCGCGCCGCACCGCTCTAGAATAGATTAAGCGGATACCAAAATGGATAGTAAGAGGGCTAGACCCTTGCCTCCGATCACCGCATAGTTTTGAGAAAAAAGGGGAAGCAATGCCTCCCCTTCTTTCTTATTGAGCTGCTGCTGCTGTCCGCGCCGCCGCTGCCTCATCCGGATGAATGTTGAGCCGTGTCAGATTAATGCGGCCTTTACTGTCAATTTCCCGCACCTTGACGATCACCTCATCACCAACGGCAACCTCGTCTTCAACTTTGCCGACTCGGTAATCTGCTAGTTGGGAAATATGGATCATGCCCTCTTTCCCAGGTAGCACTTCCACAAAAGCACCAATGGGAATAATACGGGTCACGTTCCCCACATAGACATCTCCAGCACTCAGCTGCTTGGTCATGCCCTCAATGATGCTGCGGGCTTTTTTCGCCTTTTCACCATCAATAGCAGAAATAGTCACCAACCCGCTGTCTTCAATGTCTACCTTGGCTCCCGTTTGCTCAGTAATCCCCTTGATGGTTTTTCCACCAGGGCCAATGACCATTCCAATCAGTTCAGGGTTGATCTGAAGGGTGAGCAACCGTGGTGCATAGGGCGATAAGTCGGTACGAGGCTGGTCGATGGCCTCCATCATTTTGCTGAGAATGTGCATCCGGGCAGGACGTGCCTGGTTGATAGCGTCTCCAATAACGGACATGGGCAATCCGGTGATTTTCATGTCCATTTGCAGGGCGGTGATGCCCTTGTCCGTCCCCGCGACCTTAAAGTCCATGTCGCCCAGGAAGTCCTCAATGCCCTGAATGTCCGTTAAGATGCGGACTTCATCCCCTTCTTTGATCAGCCCCATTGCTGCACCACTAACGGGTTTGGTGATGGGAACGCCAGCATCCATCAACGATAGAGTGGAGCCACAAACCGAGCCCATTGAGGTAGAGCCGTTGGAGGACAGCACTTCTGACACGACCCGAATCACATAGGGAAACTCTTCCTGCTTCGGCAAGACGGGAACCAGTGCCCGTTCTGCCAGGGCACCATGACCGATTTCTCGGCGACCGGGCGATCGCATCGGCTTAGTTTCTCCAACAGAGTAGGGGGGAAAGTTGTAGTGGTGCAGGTAGCGTTTCGATTCGTCAGGGTGGAGGTCATCCATTTCCTGGGCATCCCCTGGTGTTCCCAAGGTTACCACCGACATCACCTGAGTGAGCCCCCGCTGGAACACAGCAGACCCGTGGACGCGAGGAGTCAAAACCCTTGTTCGGCAGGCAATGGGACGCACCTCATCCAGCTTGCGTCCGTCCACGCGAACGCCATCGTCAAGGATTTGCTGGCGCATCAGCTTTTTCGTCACCGACTTGAAGGCTTTGCCTAAAATTTTCGGGTCTTCAGTCGTGGCAGCATGAACAGGCGCGTCTTCAGGAAGTTCAGCAATTTCAGCACTGATCGTGTCTTTCACCTCATCCAACGCATCATCTCGCTGGGCTTTGCTGTAGTCGAAGTGGGTCAGAATCTTCTTCACGGGCTCAGTGGCGCGATCGCGCACAAAGTCTTCCACAGTGGGATCCATTTCTGGCTTAGGCTCTTTGACAATCTCGACTCCTACTTCAGCAGCCAGATCTTTCTGAGCTTTAATCAAGTCGCGTACCACCTCGTAGCCAAAGTCAATCGCCTCAATAATGTCGTGCTCAGGGAGCTCATTCGCTCCAGCTTCCACCATGATGACGCCATCGGGTGAGCCTGCCACTATCAGGTCAAGATCTCCGTCTTCAATTTCTCGATAGGTGGGGTTAATAATGAAGTCATCTCCCAGTAAACCCACACGCACCGCTGCCATCGGCCCATTAAAGGGAATCTGCGCTAGAACTGTTGCCACTGAGGCTCCCGTCACTGCTAACACATCAGGGGGAACCCGCTCATCCATCGACAGGGTTGTGGCAACAATCTGAATATCGTCCCGCAACCACTGGGGGAACAAGGGGCGCATGGGGCGGTCAATCAGTCGGCTAATGAGGGTCGCTTTTTCGGGGGGGCGGCCTTCTCGACGGAGAAATCCTCCGGGAATGCGCCCCGCTGCATAGAGCCGCTCTTCGTAATCTACGAGCAGAGGCAGAAAGTCGATGCCTTCTCGACCTGCCGAACGGGTTGCAGTGACGAGAACTGCGGTTTCATCTGCCTGAATTAATACTGAACCTCCGGCCTGTGGAGCTAGTAGTCCTAAACTGAGTCGAATGTCTCGCCCATCGACGGATATTAACTTTTCTACTTCCGACACCATGAAGCGTAAATTCCTCTATTTTTTCATCGTTATTCTTATCGCAATCGTAACATTGATGTGAGTAAGCTCGCTTTAGTAGAGATGATTTGTATCGAGCGCGGCTTTGATATATGCCGGATGTATGTCGGATGTATCGAGAAATTATAAAAATTTAATGTTTTGACATACCGTTTCGACATGCTGATGGTTGGTTTTGGGGCAGCGGCATCATGAGTAGGATCGACAATGCTTTGTTCTTGAAGAGGGCTGAATGATGGATGTCATCGTCATTGGCGGAGGTGCGGCGGGGTTTTTCGGGGCGATCGCCTGTGCCGAGGTTCATCCGAGTGCCCGCATCACCATTCTTGAAGCGGGTGCCCAGCCCCTCACCAAAGTCCGCATTTCCGGCGGGGGACGGTGCAATGTCACCCATGCCTGTTTTGAGGCGATTCAGCTCACCCAGTCCTACCCGCGCGGTGGCAAAGCTCTGCGGGGCGCTTTCAGCCGTTTTCAGCCGCAGGACACCGTGGCGTGGTTTGCCCAGCATCAGGTTCCCCTGAAAACTGAAGCCGATGGGCGCATGTTTCCCACCACAGACGATTCATCCACCATCGTGCAAACGCTGATGAATGCCGCCCAAGATAAAGGAATTGTGCTTAAAACCAAAGCAGTCGTTGTCCAGGCCCATCGCATCCCAGAGGGCTTTGAGATAGAACTGCGGGGTGGAGAGGTTTTAAGGGGCGATCGCCTCCTTCTGGCAACGGGCAGCAATCCCAGGGGATACTCCATTGCTCAGCAGCTAGGGCATCCCATTGAGCCGCCTGTGCCGTCCCTCTTCACCTTTCAGATTCCTGACCCGTCTTTACACCATCTCGCAGGTATTTCGCGGGATTGGGTGCAGGCCCAGCTTCATGTCCCCGACTATCCGGTGCTAAAGCAGGAAGGAGCAATTCTCATCACCCACTGGGGACTCAGTGGCCCGGTGATCCTCAAGCTCTCCGCCTGGGGTGCCCGGATGCTCCACGACAGCCACTACCAAGGGACGGTTCGCGTCAACTGGTGTCCCCAGGTCCCAGCCGAGCAGGTGCGGGAGATGCTGATGGACTTTAAGCAGGGGAATCTAAAGCGGGCGATCGCCACTGCCAATCCCCTCAGCCTTCCCCGACGCTTCTGGGAATACCTGGTGCAGAAATCTCAGCGATCTCAAACTCCTCCGATAAAATCATCATTACTCTCTCATCATCAGGAAATCTCAGAACAATGGGCACAGCAGCAATGGGCTCACCTTTCTAAAAAAGCCCTAAACCAACTGGTACAGGAACTCACCCAGAGCAACTTCCTCATTCACGGCAAAGGCGTCTTCAAAGATGAGTTCGTCACCTGCGGAGGCGTTAACCTCAAGAGCGTCAACTTCAAAACTATGGAAAGCCGCCTCTGCCCAGGACTCCACTTCGCCGGAGAGATCCTCGACATCGACGGCATTACCGGAGGCTTCAACTT
Organism: uncultured bacterium; assembly: GCA_964465285.1. Classification (GTDB taxonomy): domain Bacteria; phylum Cyanobacteriota; class Cyanobacteriia; order CAKZMO01; family CAKZMO01; genus JBCCWF01. The sequence continues at coordinate 1,559 of CAYXJG010000044.1, read as the reverse complement.
TCAAAGCGCCTGGACAACCGGATGGATCGCCGGACGATCGATGGCATGAATAAGTACCTCGGCACAATTAAAGCCCATAAACCTTGCGCTGCCCGCTGCGCAGGCAGCGCAAGGTTTATGGGCTTTATACTGAATTGTGACCACCTACTTAGGGATCTGCGGCTAAAAAAGATACCGGAAGAAAAGAGCAGCGGGCTGCGCCCGCTGCTCTTTTCCGGATACTTTATTTTCTTGCAAGTCCCTTACCACGTTCCAACTCAGAAGCTATGCTTTAAACGTTTCGGTAATACGCCGCATCGCCTCTTCGACATTGGCACGGCTGTTGAACGCTGAAATGCGGAAGTAACCCTCTCCGGCAGCCCCAAACCCAGACCCCGGTGTCCCCACCACATTGCAGGCGTGCAACAATTTATCGAAGAAATCCCAGCTGGACAGGCCATGCGGTGTCTTCACCCAGACATAGGGCGCATTGACGCCGCCATACACATCAATCCCAGCCTGCTGAAGCTTCTCCCGAACAATGCGGGCATTTTCCAGATAGAAAGCAATGAGTTCCTTAATTTGCGCCTGTCCCTCTTCGGAATAAACTGCTTCAGCCCCCCGCTGTATCGGATAGGAAACGCCATTGAACTTGGTAGACTGGCGACGGTTCCAGAGCTTATGCAGCTCCACCTCTGAGCCGTCAGACGCTTTAGCGGTCAACGTTTTAGGCACTACTGTAAACGCACAGCGAGTCCCCGTAAACCCAGCATTCTTCGAAAATGACCGAAACTCAATAGCACAGTCCCGTGCGCCTTCAATCTCGTAGATGGAATGAGGCAGGCTGTCGTCTGTGATGAACGCTTCATAGGCGGCGTCAAACAGAATGATGGAGCCATTAGCATTGGCATAGTCCACCCACGTCTTCAGTTCCTCCTTGGTTGCTGTCGCCCCCGTGGGATTGTTGGGAAAACACAGATAAATTAGGTCCGCTTTGCCCGATGGCAGTGCCGGACTGAAGTGGTTATCCGCCGACATCGGCAAATAGGTTAAGCCCTGGTACTTGCCATCATCTCCTGCCTCCCCGGTATGCCCCGCCATCACATTGGTGTCTACATACACGGGATAGACCGGATCGGTAACCGCAATGATGTTGTTCTTGCCAAAGATGTCAAGAATGTTGCCGGTGTCGCACTTGGCCCCATCAGACACAAAAACTTCTGAGGCATCCACCTCGCAGCCCCGCGCCTGGAAATCGTGAGCCGCGATTTTCTCCCGCAGCCACCCGTACCCCTGCTCTGGCCCGTAGCCTTTGAAGGTGGAGCGATCGCCCATTTCTTCCACTGCCCGAGCCATCGCCTTGCAGCAGGCATCCGGCAAAGGCTCTGTCACATCACCAATGCCCAGTTTAATCATCGGAGCATCTGGGTTAGCCTCTGCAAACGCCTTTACCCGCCGTGCAATTTCGGGAAACAGATACCCTGCTTTTAGCTTGAGATAGTTGTCGTTAATCGTTGCCATAATGCCTTGCTACATACGCTGTTCAATTAGTGTACTGCGTTGGGGGAGGGTGGGGGAGT
>CAYXJG010000043.1:0-20404 GCA_964465285.1 uncultured bacterium | reverse complement strand
CTCAGTGCGTATTGCTATAGTCCTTAATGAATGCTGACCACGACTTGGCAAGTTTTACGAAGAAACAGGGGTTTGGGGCGCGCTCCGCGCGCCCCAAACCCCTGTTTCTTCGTGAATTTGAGAACTTTGCCAAGTCGTGTGCTGACCGTAAGATCTGGCGAGGTTTCGGATAGGCATTCAGACCGTGGGGATTACTTTGTGGTCATTGTGTAGACACCATCCCAGTCTGTCGGGGGGGGAGTTAGCAAATACTGGTGCGATCGCTCGATATGAGTGAGAGTCGCCTGGTCATTGGGTTTCAAATACAGCGCCTTCTCAAAGAGGGTGATCGCTTTTTGGAAGTCACATGCTCGATAAGCTGACCGGGCTGTTTCATAGGCATACAGGAATTCCTGAGCTCGATCCTCTAGGGGCATGTGGCGATCGCCTATCAGTTCGTAGATGCTAATGGGTCGCTTTTTCCCTTTCACTCGGATGCAGTCCAGTTCCCGTGCCCAGATGCGATCGCGGCAGAACCCATAGGTAAACTCGCTGAGAATAATGTCGCAGCCATGTCGGTCAGTTGTGCCGTACTGCTTCGTCATCCCTTCTAGCCGAGAACTGATATCCACTCCATCGCCAATTACGGTGTAGTCCATTCGCTTCTGGGACCCAATGTTTCCCGACACCACTTCGCCAGAACTAATGCCAATGCCAATTTTGATCTTCATATCGTCTGGGCGGTTGGCATTGAACTCAGACAGGCGTTGACGCATGTCGAGGGCAGACTGTATGGACATCCAGGCATGTTCTTGCAGCGGCAGTGGCGCACCAAACACCGCCATCAGCGCATCGCCGATGAACTTATCCAGGGTGCCTTCATGGTTAAATACCGCTTCCACCATTGTCTCGAAATAGGTATTGAGCAGGGAAACCACGTCTGCGGCCTCTAGTTTTTCTGTCAGAGAGGTATAGCCACGGATGTCAGAAAACAGAATCGTCACCTCTTTCCGTTCACCTACCATGAGGGCATCATCACCCAAGGCCATTACCCGCTCCGCAACCCCAGGGGTCATGTAGCGGTACATGGTGGTTTTCATCCGTTTCTCCTGGCTGATGTCTTCTAGCACCACCAATCCACCCCGCACCCCTCCCTCAGGATTGCTGAGGGGATTCACCGTCAGGTTGACACTCCGCTCCAGCTTTTTCACCTGGCTCGCGGGAATGAGCGTATCCCCGTCATTATTCATCCGATTCCAGAGAATATATTGACTGGGTTGCTTCCGCTGGCTGGACTGAGCAGATTTCGTATCGCCAATCGCCAGGGCATAGTGCGATCGCTCGATCTGAGGACGGCATAGTCCATAGGAATGGGCTGTGCTATCCGGCTTTGGCTGACCCTTCCAGCCTGTCATTGTCGAAGTCACCACCAGGCCGACAGATAGGGTTTGTTCGGGCACGTAGTGTCTCGCCCCAGTTTTTAGGCTATCTTTGAGGCGCATTTTCAGGTTTTCCAGAGGCAAGATATCCCAGATGGCCCGGCCAATTATGTGCTGCTGCCAGAGAATAGCATGATGCCGTGATTCATCTTCCCCAGTCGGACATCCCAGCAGGTCAAGAGCCGCGTCGTTTATGGTGACAATCCGTCCCTTCATATCTGTGGAGATCACAGCATCAGAAAGGCTTTCAAGAATATCTTTTTGATACTGTTTTTCTTGCAACACGCTTTCAAATAGCTGCGCATTTTCCAGAGCAATACCTGCCTGAGTATTGAACGCCCGCATAAATTCCTCATCGGAGTTTGTGAAGTAGCCTTTGTGTTTGTTGATGAGCTGGGTCACTCCAATCAATTCACTCTTGGAGTTAAACACGGGCATGCAAAGAATATTGCGGGTCAGGTATCCCGTGCGTTGGTCTGTGCTGGGGTCAAATCGGGGATCTTCATAGGCATTTGGAATGTTCAAAGGCTGCTTAGTGGAGGCCACATATCCAGCAATGCCTTTATCTGCGGGAATTCGAATGTCAATCATCGTGTCCCCGTCTGCTTCAGCGACCCGAGACCAGAGCTGGTTTTGGGCAGCATCCAGCAGGAATAGGGTACTGCGATCTGCCTGCATCAGCTTTCTCGCCTCATCCATGACTGCTTGCAGAGTCTTCTCCAAGTCCAGGCTTTGAGCCAGGCACGCCGCCGCCCGCAGCAGAGCACTCACCCCCTTCTGATTACGGGCTGCAATGTAAAAGGAATTGCAGCTCTCTAGAATGATGCCAATGGAGTCGGCAAACTGCCGAAACATCTGCTCGTCACGGGTATCGAAAGAAGCATCCGTTGATTTATTGAGGAGCTGGACAACGGCAACCACTTGGTCGCGCTCTTTGCTCAAAATGGGCATACAAAGGATGTTGCGCGTGCGATAGCCTGTTTGCTTGTCTACATCTCGGTTAAACAGCGGATGGCTATACGCATCAGGAATATTCAAATATTCGCCCGTTGTCGCTACATAGCCTGCAATGCCTGCTCCCAGGGGTACTCTAATTTCTAAAAACTCTTCGCCCTCTCCTTGAGCCACTTTCGACCAGAGTTCGTCTCGCTCCTCATCTACCAGAAAAATAGTAGTGCGGTCTGCCTGAAGAATCTGCCCAATTTTTAGGGTAAACGCCTCCAGAATTTGCTCCAGCATCGTCTCCAACGCTTCGTTGTTGATCATATCGATCGCTTGGAGAAAATGCTCAAACTCTTTGGTAATCTGATCGAGCAAGTTTGTGAATTGGGGAACAGGAAGATCCTTGACCTGACGGGTAAGATCTCCTCTGCGATCAACTTGAGCAAGATTAACGAGCATATTTGAGGAAGGGGTGGGTGAAGAGGATGTCATAGCCGGGGCTGGCAAGCCAGCCGTGAGTATTACACGCGCCATCAAAAGTCAGTGAAGTAAATGAACCAAAACGGGGCAACCCCATATTTTGTATTCAACAGGACGACGGCGTCATCCTGATTCGTTCATTCCACTTTGCTGAATGGCACAGATCACCCTGACCTTTTCTACGCTACATGGTGTGCGTAGTCCTTGATAACCATGTGAATCTTCTATCAATCGCTCCCTGACTCATGATGAAGATGTTATGAGGTTTCAGGCAAAGATTCATCTGTAAGAATAACGCACACAGGATGTAGGTGAGCACAATGAATTATAAAATTCATAGAGCTCTGCGCCCCTTGCTGCGCAGGCAGCACAAGGTTCCACGTCTAGTTTTTAATTGGGCTACGCCACTGAGTTCCACCAAGAGAACTTTGAATCATTGCCTCGTGAGTAGGGCGCGCAGGGCAAAATCTATGTGGTACACTACCAGGCGTTGCAGCTTTGCTAGCAAAGTCGGCTTCAAATCAATACGGCGTGCTCCTGTCGCACCAAGCTATCAAGATTTGGTTCAAATTACTCGGATTTTCGTTCCCGAGGTGAAGCCGTCATGATTATTTAGCGAATGCCGCTTGCAGGGTTAAAGTGCCCGGAGGTCAGATGGCGTGCGCTCTGAAACACCACGGGGGTTGCTATTCCTGTAAACACGCACTATTGTACAAGTGTGAAGAATTTTGAATTTTTGTTAAAGCTGTATTGAGGTTTGCCCCATGAATTACATTGCTTCTGCTCTGAAGAGTGCTGCTATTGCCTGTGTCATAGGTTTAGGGGTTGCTCCTGCCGCGTTGGCTGTTCCCGATGCTGAAGTCATTGTGGCCCAAGCTGAAGAGGATATCGTTGGCGTCGCAAGCAGCGTTGACGATTTCAGCACCCTAGTTGCTGCTGTTGAAGCAGCAGGATTAGTTGATGAACTTCAGGGTGATGGCCCATTTACCGTATTTGCTCCAACTAACGAGGCCTTTGACGAACTGGATGCAACCCTCAATTCTGCCTATGGCATTGGCGTTGCTGATCTTCTCGAACCAGAGAACCGCGACCTTCTGCAAACTGTTCTCGCTTATCATGTCGTGAATGGCGCTGCCATTGAATCAGGCGACATTCCAGAGGGCACGACGCCTGTGGGAATGTGGAGCGGCAATGAGCTGGATGTGATTCGCAGTGGCGACGATGTTAGCGTAGATGGAGTTGACGTGACGGGCTTCGATGTTGCGGCAAGCAACGGCATCATTCATGTGATTGATGAGGTTCTGGTTCCGCCTCAGGTCGTCTCAGCTCTCGAATCTACTCAAACCGAAGAAGCCACAACCCAAACTGCGCCTGAGCCTGTTCAAGGGCTTTGGTAAGAAATGAGGAAAGTGCTCTGATAGTAAATCCGCTTCGTCTAATTCATAAGAGTTAAAAAGCAGCGCGTGAGGCGCGCTGCTTTGGGTTCGATTTTAGTTTTCGGGGCTATACAAACCAAATCCCAATTTCTAGGTTGGGTAAGGTATAGGCAGGGGTTTGGTACGAGCCATATTTTCAGGAGAGTGGTGGGTGCAATCTGCAACTTCCCTAAAAGCACTGAACCAGCAGATCCTACGTTAGTTCTGCTTCATTTTGATTAATCTCTATCCGTGATGACAAAGCGAGGCTGCGACGGATGAATTCGTGAAACTACTTCATAGTTAATCGTACCCATCCAGGACGCGAGGTTTTCCGCGCTGATCTGTTCTTCTCCGTCGCGCCCTAGCAGTGTCGTTACAGAGCCCACTCGCGCATCAGAGATGTGGGTAACATCCACCATCATCATATTCATGCAGATGCGGCCACAGACAGGCGCGCGCACTCCGCTAATGGTGACGTAGCCTAGATTTGATAGGCGTCGATCATAGCCTTCGTGGTAGCCCACAGGAATAATGGCGATCGCCATTGGATGCGTTGCTCGATAGGTACGCCCATAGCCCACGTATCCTCCAGTGGGTACAGATTTAATTTGGGCGACGCGGGCACGCCAGGAGAGCACAGGTCTCAGGGCCGGAATAAAGGTATCAGGGCGATCGCCCACTGACTGCAACAGCGTGACATAGGTTTCGGGAGAGGGCCATAAACCATAGGCTGCAATGCCAACCCGCACCATCGACCCGTGCGCTTCAGGCCAGAGCAAAGTGGCGGCTGAGTTAGCAGAATGCACCATAGGCACATCATGGCCTGCCTTCTGAAACGCACGATGGGCATCTCGTAATAGAGTCAACTGCTGTCGAGCAAAGCGATGGTCGGTAGTATCTTCAATATCAGCGTAGTGGGTGGTGATACCTTCTAATTCAATGCCCTCTAAAGTTTGCACCAAGTCGGCGAGCTGCAGGGCATCTTTTAGCTCAATACCCTGGCGGTGGGTGCCCGTTTCAATTTTGAGATGCACTCGGACGGGATGCCCATAGGTTCGACCTGCGTGGGCAAGGGCTTTAGCAATATCTGGATCGTAGAGCACTAGCCTTGCCTGGGCTCTCGCAACCTTATCGGCTTGGGTGGCTGGAACATTGCCACAGATGTAGATGGGTGCCGCAATACCTGCTTCTCGAAGAGCAACCGCCTCATAGGCAAAGTTGACAATCAACCAATCTGCTCCTGCTGCCAGAAACTCGTTCGCTGCCGGAATCATGCCATGCCCGAAGGCATCCGCTTTAACCACAATGCCCAGGGCAACATTGTCACCAATGCGTTTCCGAAGGGTCGCTACGTTAGCATGAATTGCGTTACGAGACACTTCACACCACGACGATTCCGACGCAATTTTACGAGCAACATCGAATCCCATAACACCCACCACAGATATTCAAATTACTATACTGCCACAAGCTACAGCCTTATTGTGCTTTGACTACTCCCCGGCCTAGAGACGCCAGGATTTCCTAAATGTCAAGGTTTCAGCACACACTCTCAGTGCTCCAATGACACTCATCTCGCCTGTCCCATGCCAGCAGGCACGCCACATCATTCTCAGTTATGATGAGAGAAATGTTATGGGTACACGACTTGGCAAAGTTCTCAAGTTCACAGCACAAAGATAGGGGTTTGGCGCGCGCGAAGCGCGCGCCAAACCCCTATCTTTGTGTGAAACTTGCCAAGTGGTGATGGGTAAAGGCTTTATCGGTCAGGCTGAATGGCATAGGGCCTGGTTAATGGCTAATCAGCTAAGGGATGGGAGTCGAATAATTTGAACCAAATTTTGTAGAGCGGCGTGGCATCGTTGCGCTGTTGCGCCAAAATTGGATTTTATTTAACCCTTGCCCCTAACTGTTGAAATGACTACCATTTCTCAGAATATTTCTCAGAACAAAGACTTTCCTAGAGCGAAAAGACGATGGGTTTTTCACTGAAACAGGTTGGCGTAGGTACCGTGCTTCTCTTGGTTGGAGGAAGTATTGGAGTGGTGGGGGGCTATCGCCTTAGATCAGAAGAGCCTGCTGCTGAGTTGCTTGATCCGCCGTTAACACCTGTGGCTGAAGAGACAGTCGTCGAGCCAGACGAACGGGAAGTAGCCATCCAAGAGTTTCAGGTCATTCCCCAATCCAACTCCAACTTCATTGCCGATGCCGTCAAGGAAGTGGGGCCAGCAGTCGTTCGGATTGATGCAGCCCGCGCGGTATCCGGTCGTGTTGTCGATCCATTTCAAGCGCCATTTTTCAGGCGATTCTTTGGCGAAAACATGCCAGAGCAAGAGCAGATGGAGCGAGGGACAGGGTCAGGATTTATTCTGAGTGAAGACGGGCAACTCGTGACTAACGCCCACGTTGTATCTGGCGCTGAAACGGTGACGGTGACGCTGAAAGACGGGCGTACTTTTGAAGGTCGTGTGGTCGGCGCAGACTCAGTGACTGACGTGGCTGTCATCCAAATCGATGCGGATAGTTTACCTACTGTGACATTAGGAAGCTCAGAAGGCTTGATTCCTGGGCAGTGGGCGATCGCTATTGGAAATCCCCTTGGACTAGACAATACGGTTACGGCGGGTATCATCAGCGCCATTGGCCGATCCAGTTCCCAGGTGGGCATCCCCGACAAGCGTGTGCGCTTTATTCAGACTGATGCGGCAATCAATCCGGGTAATTCAGGCGGGCCGCTACTAGATGACCAGGGCCGGGTCATCGGCATCAACACTGCGATCCGAGCAGATGCCCAGGGGCTCGGCTTTGCCATTCCCATTGAAACAGCATCTCGCATTGCTGAAGAATTGTTTGCCAATGGAGAGGTTCAACATCCCTACATTGGTATCCAGATGGTTGATCTCTCCCCTGAAGCAAAAGAGCAGCTTAGCCAAGACGCTGAGCTGGGCCTCGATATTGCCGAAGACGAAGGAGTTCTGATTCTGCGCGTCATGAGTGGCACTCCTGCCGAGCAAGCTAATCTTCAGCAGGGCGACATTATCTATAAGGTTAATGGCGTTGAGGTGGGTTCGGCAACGGACGTGCAGGAACAAGTAGAACAAAGCCGCATTGGTGAGCTGATTGAGATTGAGGTGAATCGCGGGGGTGAGGTCGTCGTGGTAGAATTGCGCCCGACAACGCTCCCTGTTGAAGAGTTGGGATAGTTGAAGAGCTGGGATAGCTGAAGAGTTGGGATAGTCGAAGAGCTGGCATAAGAATTCCTCTGATTCAAAAATGCGCATCAGGGCTGACGTAAACCTTCTGCTTTCAGCACACTGCTGTAGGTGATGGCACGACTTGGCAAAGTTCTCAAATTCACAACGCAAAAATAGGGGTTTGGGGCGCGCTCAGCGCGCCCCAAACCCCTATTTTTGCGTGAAACTTGCCAAGTCGTGTGATGGCATATTGAAATCTAGTGATAGGCTGACACGAACCGTTTAGTGCCAGATAGGTCTCGGTGAATGCAGATGTCCTGGTAAGCGCTCCGATTGAGCATGTCCCCCACAGAGTTTGCCTGACCTGCCATCATTTCGACCAGCCAAAATCCACCCAATTTGAGGTATCGTTTGCCGTCCGTTGCTAACTGCCGGATAGCATGCAGGCCGTCGGCTCCGCCATCCAAAGCAAGGTGAGGTTCATGGTAAGCAACTTCAGGCTGCAAATGAGGAATTTCGTGGGAAGGGATGTAAGGCGGATTGGAGACAATGCCGCTGAGGAGTCCCTGAAGGTTCTGAATGGGAGTGAACCAATTGCCTTGGTGAAACTGAATGCGATCGCCCAAGCCTGCCGCCGCAGCATTTTTACGGGCGATCGCCAAAGCATCGGCACTCACATCTATGGCGTGAATGATGGCGCTAGGAAAGGCATCGGCAAGACCCAGGGCAATCGCCCCGCTGCCTGTCCCCATATCCACCCAATGCCCTGTACGCAAGTCGGGATAGAGGGCTGTTCTGTGGATGGCGAGGTCAATCACTAGCTCAGTTTCGGGGCGAGGAATTAACACCGCCGGGGAAACGTCCAGAGAAAAATTTCGCCAGGGTGTTGTGCCTGTCAGGTGTTGAACGGGGATGCGATCGCTGACTCGTCGTTTCCAAAGCTGAGCTAGGTGTTCTAAGGAACACAGCAGATCTACTGACGGAGATGAACGGTAGGAGTCTAGCCGCAGTGCCAGGGCATCTAGGGCGGGCGCGTAGTGCTGCAAGAGCCAATCGACTTCTGATTGGGCAATGCCATACTGAATAGCATGATGCTGCGCCCACTGCCGCCACTGGTAGAGGCGATCGCCCGAAACCTTGATCATCCGGCCCCACTGTTTCTTATCGCTGGTCAACGGAAGCAGGGATGACAGAGACATCCCTGCCATTCTTGCTCGTATTTCTACTCCTCCCCTTGGGGCGCTTGTTCCTGGAGATAGCGCAAGGTTTCGCTAGAAGGAATCAAGCGAATTTGCTGGAGTTCTGCATTGTCGCTGGTTTCAAAGGTGTAAATGAGATCCTCCAAGCGCAGCACATGGGGCTCGAGAGTATTTGCCAGATCAGGCTGGTTAGTCTCAATTTCAGTGAGGAGCACCTGGAGGTCTTCCTCTGTGAAAAACATTGGAATGACTTCAGTCTCCCCTTGCTGAATCGTTAGATACCCAACATTCTCGTTCCCCTCACCCTGAGCTGAGCGTGCAGTGAACAGAGGAACCCCAGCAAACTCATCAATGGGCTCTTCTAAGTCTCCTGAGCTTTGAATAATATCGACTGCTGATTCGACCTGGTTTGCTTGGGGCACAAAAATAAACTCCAGGCGAGCTTCTTCTTCCTGACCTATCAGCGCAACTTCATAAATACGGGCTAATGACACAGGCGTCACTTTAACCGACTCGGCCAATTCGGGGTTGTCTGTGCTCAAGCCATCGATAAATTCCTGCGCGTCAACCTGACTGATAAACACCTGGGTCACTGGGGGAACACCGTCTTGGTCAGAAATTTCAGAGACTAGGGGAGACCCTGTTTCGTCAGTCACTGTAAAAACGGGAACATGAAGCAACTGCTGGGTGATTTCCTCGCTTGTCAATGCCAGGGCATTGAGACCTGTTGCGATGAGAGATCCGACCATCAGTCCACCAAACGTAAAGGCTGCGACGCCGCGCTGAATCAATGACTTCATATAATCGCTCCTGCAATTCAAATAGCTTCAAAGTCTAACCCTATCGATCTGCGTGCTGCCATAGGCTACAACTTTAATTTTTGAACCAGGGAAATCCTGCGCGCAGCACAGGATTTCCCTAATTCAAAACCTGAGTTTATGACCTGGCAAGGTATAACGAATCGATAAACAACACTGCTGCGATCAGCAATACTGTTGCTTCGATACCGATGTCAGCAGAACCTAGAAATCAGCGCATGAAATTTCAGTGCCTTGAAACGTCCATTGTGCTTCATCACGGATCTTCGACATTACTCTTTAGCAAAATACGATGAGTGCATCCCAGGTTTGCACATGTGTATTGGACGCTGTTGCCCTCACCCTAGATCCCTCTCTCAAGCTTGGGAGAAGGACTTTGAAATCTTGCATCCCGTCTCCCAGAATTGGGAGAAGGAGTTTGGGGATGTGGGCGATCTGCAAAAATGGAATGCTCCCAATACTATTCTTCGATAGAGTTGTGGGTTAACGTCTTCCTGTACTGATTGAATCTCTCCGGCTCTGTTCTCCTTTTCTCCACACAGAATCAATCCAAACCAATGACTAGAAATCAATGACTAGGAATTCTTGACACTCTCTAGTAGCGCACAGCACTACATATGTGAATGAAAGAGGTATGTGAATAAAAGAGAACCCTATGATGTTCTTAGTTCGTTCATAGATAATACTGAGCAACCAGGACAAATCACATCAGCATTTGCTTACATTGATTGATAAAGATTCATGTTAGCTTATCATTTCTGTAGTGCGGCTTGAATGCTTCACGGTACGCATGCAGCAATTCTCATTTTGGAAGTTTAGGGCGCAGAAAGGTCGCCTGAGGCGACCTTTCTGCGCCCTAAATTTGTACAAGTGAGCGCCTGTAGGGCGCGAAGCTTCCTAAAATGAGAATTGCTGGTATGCATGGGGTCCGTGCGCTTTATACAGGTTATGCACTATACAGGTCGTGCATTGGCAGATTCAAATCCAATGATGAGTATTGATGCGTTTTCTATTGGAGCGTATTGCCTGGTGAACAGTCAGCTTCTCCTCTCTGGTGGTTGACTCAAAAGATTTTGCCTAGGGAGTAGATGGCTTGGCACAATTAAAACCAGATGTAAAACCCTGCGCCGCTGGTTGCGCGAGCGGCCCAGGGTTTTACAGGTTTTATAAAATGAGTCGTGTTCACCTACTTATTCAATGTTCGCTGGGCAAACCACTGGAGATACTCCAATTGCCTTGACAATTGCGTTGGAACCAAGATTCAACCAAGTCCAGTCATGTTGAGGTGACGCAGGGATAACGACTGCCCAAACACAGTGCAAGTTATTTAATCTTTCAGTATTACGTAAGGAGCCCATACTCATGACTCACCATCGTTCTACGTTGACACCAGGAATCAAGGGTATTGGACGGGGACTGGCGATCGCCCTCCTCTTCACCGCTGCTGCCTGTCAGTCTGCACCGGAACCTACTGACCCCAACACGGATGCGGGGGCTGCCGAAGATGCCGACACAACAGAGACATCCACTACATCTGGCGATGGCTTGAAAATTGGCACCGTTCTTCCTATTACAGGCGATTTGGCCCAGTATGGCGGCCCTATGCAAGATAGCGTGGGCCTGCTAGTGGACACGGTGAATGCCTGCGGTGGCGCTCTAGGCGAAGATGTCACTCTCATTTCAGAAGATGCCCAGACAGAACCCTCTGCCGGGGCATCAGCAATGACCAAGCTTGCCGAAGTGGATCAGGTTGGGGGTGTCGTGGGCGCAGCGGCTAGTTCTGTGTCAAGTGCTACGGTTGACATAGCTGTGCGGAATGAAGTGGTGCAAATTTCTCCCGCAAGCACAAGCCCCGTGTTTACGGAGCGAGCCAAGGAAGGTGATCTCGATGGCTACTGGTTTAGAACTGCCCCACCGGATACATTTCAGGGCACAGCACTGGCGCAGCTAGCCCAAGAGAACAGGTATGAAACGGTGTCCGTCCTCGCTATCAATAACGACTATGGCAACGGCCTGGTGGATGCGTTTAGCACCTCATTCAAAGAACTGGGCGGGGCGATCGCCAATGACGACAATCCCACTCTCTATCCCCCAGATGCAACGACCTTTGACTCTGAGGTGAGTGCAGCATTCAGTGGTAGCCCTGATGCCGTAGTGATTGTGGCATATCCTGAAACGGGGAGCCTGATCCTCAAATCTGCCTACGAGCAGGGATTCTTGGACGGTTCTGTAGATGTGATTCTCACGGATGGCATGAAAGATGACGCTATTGCTGAACTGGTTGGGAAAAATCCCGATGGCGATTTCATTGTCAGTGGCGTGATTGGCACAGCACCTAGTTCTGGTGGCCCCGGACTGGGCGATTTCCAGGCTCTCTACATCGGAGAGTTCGAGCGTGATCCGTCTGTGTTTGACCCCAACAGCTGGGATGCAGCGGCGCTCATTGTGCTGGCAGCAGAGGCCGCGCAAGCAAGCACAGGGCCAGCCATTAAAGACGCGATTCCAGAAGTTGCCAATGCCCCAGGACAAGAGGTTTCTGATGTCTGCGAAGCGCTAGAGCTTGTGAGGGCAGGGGAAGACATCAACTACCAGGGAGCTAGCAGCGCCGTTGATTTAGACGAACAGGGTGACGTAGCGGGAAGTTACGATATCTGGACAGTGGCGGATGATGGTTCCATTGAGGTCATTAATACCGTTAGTGTGGGTGGCTAAAGCAGCATCACAATTAGCCTCCCCATTAATCTGTAGCATCTGTGGGTGAATTCCGTACAATTGTGGAGATCTTCATGAAAAAAGCTTGTTTCTCTGTAAAGAACTGAGAAAAACCCGCGACATTAGGGCACAGTGAATTTGGAACCCCAGATCGATTCTTGTTCTGATGATTTGTTCTGGTTATAACAAGTGGTGGACGAAAGAAGAATCAGAAGCAGGCGTGCAGAAGGTTAATATGCCTCGATCTATGGATGGGGTTAGCAACCACCTTAGCGTTCTGTATTGATTGATTTGCCTGGGACATGACGCTATTGGGAACGACGATTTAATGTCTGACATGCTAAAAATCGGGACACGCGTGATCGCATCAGATGACATCCTGCCGCTGATAGCGGGCTATCAGATGATGCCTCAATTTCTCAAAGAACTGTTGATTGATGAGGCGATCGCCTCCATCGACTGCACAGACGAGGAGAAAGAGACCGCTTGCCAGGACTTTTACCAGCAAAACCAAATTGCAGATCCTCAAAATCGGCAGCTGTGGCTGGCGCACTACCGGATGACCCAGGAGCAACTTGAGTCTCTGGCCACTCGCGAGCTTCGCATCGAAAAATTCAAGCAGGAAAAATGGGGCCCCAAGCTAGAGTCCTATTTTTTAGATCGCAAAAGCCGTCTAGACAAGGTCATCTATTCCTTGATTCGAACCAAGGATCTTGGGATTGCCCAGGAACTCTACTTTCGCATTGCCGAAGGTGAGCAGAGCTTTGCCGAGGCAGCTCGAGAATATTCCCAGGGACCAGAAGCCCAGACCGATGGACTCATCGGGCCTGTGGAGTTGAGCGTCCCCCACCCGTCCCTGGCGCATATGCTGTCCATTAGTCAGCCCGGCCAACTTTGCCCGCCCACCCGCGTTGGGGAGTGGGTGGTGATTGTGCGGCTGGAGCGGTTTATTCCTGCTCAGTTGGACGATGGCATGCGGCAGCGGCTCTTGAATGAAGCGTTCAATGAGTGGATTAAGGAACAACTACAGAAAGCAGGCACGTCTGATGTAAACAGTGCTGCCTTGCCCGATGATGATTCTCAAGGAACACAGCATGACGCCTCTGATGATTCTCAGGCATCAACGGCCACAGTCAAGGCTTCTGCACTGCCTTCTACCGCGGCCTCGCCCCGTACAGAAACACATCCAGAAACACAGACCCATAACGATAGCGATCGCCCCTCCCCTGGGAACCCTTATTCTGGATCAACGGACTCAAAGGCATCGTCAGCGGCCCCCTGATGGTACTCAAGGATTTGAGGGTGTTTGATCGAGGGATTCTATCCCCCAGTTCAGAGAGGATATCAGTTTGTTTCGTGCTGGTGCCTGAACTCAGGAGAAGATTGCTATCGTTAAGCGAGCGATCGCTGTGCAGGTATTATCCAGACCCCGTTAGTATGCCGTTGATGAGATTGTTTATCTGCCTCAAAGCCCCATGACTTATACCAAGACGAGCATTCAGGATTTTCTATCCAGCGTTCCGCCCTTCGACCAGTTGCCGGAGGACACCCTCAAGACCTTATCAGGGAAGCTGCAACTGTTCCGCTACCGCATGGGGCAGGCTATTTTCCTAAAGGATAAAATGCCAGGCCAGGTTGCCATCATTTATCAGGGCCAGGCGCGTCTTCTTAGCTATGACCCCCGCACAGAGAAGCCCATCACCCTCCAGTTACTGCAGCCGGGTGCGGTGTTGGGCTGGCTAGGGCTCGTGCGAGGCGTGCCCTGCGAAACGGCGATCGCCTCTACGGAAACAATCTGCTTGGTCATGCCTTCCCTGGACTTCATCACCATCTTGGAGTCCCAACCTGCTCTCTCCGCCGCCTTCCGCGACAAGTGTCCGCTGCTAGAAGTGTTTGATTTGATCGGGGAGGAAATTCACCGTCAGGCGATGGGCGAAGTCGATCTGAAGCAGTTGGCGCTCCAGGGGCAATCGGATGCAGTGGTGTCAATGGTTCCCAAGGGCACGGTTCCCTTTCGGCGGCTTGATCCCAAGCGGTTCTGGTTTGTCAGCGGTGGAGGGGCGATCGCCAATATGGCTGCGGGAGCGCGCATTGATGTGCAAAATCATCCCGACGCCACTCTCACAGTGACAGGCTCCTACCCTGCCCGGCTAGTGGGTGTTCGACAATCCATCTTTTTCGCTGCACCATCTCCCACAACACCGGAAACCGTTGCTATGCCGGAGCGGGACGCCACCCCTGAGGTTGATATCCCGGCTGCGCCAGACCGCCCCCCAGAGCTATCTCAGCCGATTTATCAAGATGAAGTGGCTAAGCGCACGTCGCCCAAAGACTACCCCTTTGTCCGAGGGCGGGGTGAACAGGAGGGAGCAATGGCGTGCCTTCAAATGCTTGCCAAGTTCTTCAATATGCCGTTCCGCAAGGACGTGGTGCAGAGAGTCCTGGTGAGCCAGTCCGAACGAATGGGCGGCGCGTCCCTCGAGCTCTGCGGTGCCATCACCGAAATGATGGGTCTCCATGCTCAGCTAGTGCGGGTTCCAGTCGGCTCTGTGGGACGGCTGGAAACGCCGGCGCTCATTCAGTGGCAGGACAGCTTTGCCCTGCTCTATGACGTGAACGAGCGGGATATGATCATTGCCGTTCCTGAAATGGGCGTCATTCAGAGGCGCACCGATGACTTCAAGCAGTCCTGGGGTGAAGCAACGGAGTCGGGCGATCGCGCAGGACAGGTGGTGCTCCTGCGTCAAACAAAGCAAACCCCTCAAGAGCGGTTTGGACTCGACTGGTTTTTGCCCTCCATCGTCAAATACCGAGTTGTCCTGATTGAGGTCTTTGTTGCGTCTTTCTTTGTTCAGCTCTTTGCCTTGGCCAACCCGTTGATGATCCAGGTGATCATTGACAAGGTCATCGTGCAAAACAGTGCTGACACCCTGCAAGTCCTGGGCTTCTTCCTGCTGGTCATCGCCATCTTTGAAGCCGTGCTTACCAGTCTGCGAACGTATTTGTTTGTAGACACCACCAACCGCATCGACATGACCCTGGGGTCGGAAATCATCGACCACCTGCTGCGGTTGCCCCTGCGCTACTTTGAAAAGCGGCCCGTGGGTGAGCTGTCTACTCGAATTAATGAGCTAGAAAACATCCGCCAGTTTTTGACGGGTACAGCTCTGACCGTGGTGCTTGATGCCGTCTTCTCGGTCATCTACATCGTGGTCATGTTCATCTATAGCTGGCTGCTGACGCTAGTATCTCTCGCTACAATTCCCTTCTTTGTAGGACTAGCGTTCTTCGCATCCCCCCTCATTCGTCGCCAATTGCGGACAAAAGCGGAGCGCAACGCTGAAACCCAATCCTATCTGGTGGAGGTGATGTCAGGGATTCAAACTGTCAAGGCCCAGAACATGGAGCTACGGGCGCGATGGCAGTGGCAACAGCGCTACGCCCGCTACGTCAGTGCAGGCTTCAAAACCGTTTTGACCTCCACCACTGCCAGTTCTGCCAGTAACTTCTTAAACAAGCTATCGGGACTGCTGGTGCTATGGGTCGGTGCATACTTGGTGTTGCAGGGAGAACTGACCCTAGGACAGCTCATTGCATTCCGGATTATTTCAGGCTACGTTACCAGTCCTCTGCTTCGTCTGGCGCAGCTCTGGCAAAACTTCCAGGAGACAGCTCTGTCCATTGAACGCTTGAGCGATATTGTGGATGCGGCTCCCGAGGCAAGCGACGAAGACCGGATGAATATTCCCATGCCTCCGGTGAAAGGGGCAGTCAAATACGAGGACGTTACCTTCCGCTTCGCAGCCTCAGGCCCTCCGGTATTGAATAACCTTAATGTGGAATTTGAGCCCGGCATGTTTGTTGGCATCGTCGGCCAGAGTGGTTCCGGTAAGAGCACCATGACCAAGCTGCTGCCCCGCCTCTATGACTTGGAAAGTGGGCGCATTTTGGTTGATGGCTATGATATCAGCAAGGTTGAGCTGTACTCCCTACGTCAGCAAATTGGCATCGTGCCCCAAGACAGTCTGCTGTTTGAGGGCACCATTCAAGAGAACATTGCCTTGACCATGCCCGATGCGTCGTCTGATGCCATTATCGAAGCGGCGAAGGTAGCTGCAGCTCACGATTTCATCATGGAGTTGCCCAACGGCTACAATACGCGGGTCGGAGAACGGGGCGCGTCTCTCTCTGGGGGACAGAGGCAGCGGATTGCGATCGCCCGTACTGTCCTCCAAAATCCCCGAATGCTGATTTTGGACGAGGCCACCAGTGCCCTAGACTATGATACTGAGCGTCGAGTATGCCTCAATCTAGCGGAAGCCTTCCAAGGGCGCACGGTTTTCTTCATCACCCACCGCCTCTCCACCATCCGAAACGCCGACGTCATCATTATGATGGACCAAGGCTCTATTGTTGAGCAGGGAATTCATCAGGAGCTCATGGCTCTGCAAGGCCGCTACTACTGCCTCTATCAACAACAGGAAGCCCAGCTCTAACAAAGTATCTTGGCATCGGGAGTTCAGAAAAATCTCGATACCAGAGGTACAGTCATTCAAATTCTGGCAAATTCATTCACCCTCTGGTTATTCACTGACAAATTCAATTGCCCACTACTGCAAGTCACAGCCATGAAAGAGTCACACGATCCGACCGCAACAAATGGACAGCCTTCTCAGTCCAACCCGCCCCAAAACGGTAAGCGGCCTGGTCAACTTGCCGTTGCTGATCCGGAGCACGTTGAGTCTTCCCAACCTGAGTCAGGAGTCGCTCCTGGAGGGGGAGACGATAAAGATAATAAGATGATTCGGGCGGAGGCATTTGATCAGCCTGTGATCTTGAAGCAAACGTCTCGCTGGTCGCACGCTATCGTCTGGAGCATTATCGGTGTCACTGCCTTCTCTGTTGCCTGGGCATGCCTTTACAAGATCGAGGAAGCTGTTCCTGCCACAGGCAAACTGGAACCCCAGGGAGCTGTTCAAGAAGTGGATGCTCCCGTTAACGGCGTTGTCGATGAAGTCCTGGTGGAAGATGGGGATTCTGTACGGGCAGGGGATGTTCTGGTACGCCTCGACCCCGAGGCTGCTCAGTCGGAACTTCAGCAGTTGAGCGCCGTCCGGGATTCTCTGGTCACAGAGAATCAGTTCTACCGCGCCCATTTAAGCGGCATTAGCCCCGAAGAAATCCCGTCGGCTATTGAGCTAGATCTGCCCCCAGAGGTGTTGCTGCTGACCTCAGATCGCACAGCGCTGCTGGAGGAAAACGAACTCTATGCAACCTTGCTGACCGGGGGTAGTCCAGCAAATTTGACCCCTGCCCAGCAGATTCGCTTAGGAACCCTCCAGAGCGAAGCCCAATCCCGCATTTCCTCAGCAGATTTGGAAATCGAGTCCCTGCGACGGCAACTCCGCCAAACAGAAGGCCAAATTGTTGCAGCAGAGCGAACTATGGCTATTGAGCAGCAGATTTTGGACGACATTACGCCCCTCGTTGAAGAAGGTGCTCTATCTCCTCTGCAACTGCGGCGACAGGAGGTCGAAGCGCTCACCCGCGAAGCAGAACTGGATCGCAACTTGCAAGATCGGCGGGTGATAGAGTCTCAAATTGCCCAAGCTCAAGAGCAGTTGACGAATACTGTTGCACTAACCCGCAGCGATATCCTGAATCGCATCGCGGAAAACGAGAAGCGCATTGCAGAAATTGACAGTAACCTGACCCAGCGCATCGTCGCGAACGATCGCCAAATCGCCGAGATTTCCAGCCAGCTCGATCAAACAAATCTGACCCTGGACTACCAGGAAATTCGCGCCCCCATTGACGGCATCGTCTTTGACCTCCAGGCCCAGGAGGAGGGATTTGTTAACATCAACGCCCAGGAACCGGTGCTGAAGATTGTACCCGATGATGCTTTGATTGCGCGGGTGTTTATTACTAACCAGGACATCGGTTTTGTTGAAACGGGAATGCCAGCCGATGTGCGAATTGACTCCTTCCCATTCAGCGAGTTTGGTGACCTGGAGGGAGAACTGGTCTGGATTGGTTCAGATGCGCTGCCCCCCGATCAGCAAGAAAACCGTCCTGTGTATACCTTTCCAGCTAAGGTGGAATTGGATGAGCAATTCATCAATGTGAATGGACGCCCTATCTTTCTCCAGTCGGGGATGTCAATCAGCGTCAACGTCAAGACCCGCAAGCGCCGTGTGATCACCTTGTTCACCGACTTGTTCTCCCGCAAGGTTGATACCTTACGACAAACCCGATAGAGCACTGCACCGCTTCCCCGCATCTCGCTGGGAAGGCTTTCCTACGGTTGCCCAATGACTACTCCCCAGAAGAACCGCCGAAATGCTGACCGACCCATCTCAACATGCTTTCGCCGTGCCCAGGTATACACATCAAAGCTTAGGGCTGTATGATCGCTGCGATAGGCAATCCCCCGCCATGATAGCGTTTGGGGAATGTCGTCAATATCCACTAGTACAATCCAGTGGTCAGGCAGCGCCACCTTCTTAACTGACTTGCTGTCTGCCCGTGTTACCATCTCTTCCTTACTGAACATCCCTTCCGCTGTTACCAGGGCAAACGCAACACCCCCTTGGGCGATCGCCTCTTTCGCTCGGTGCATCGCATGAATATCCCTCAGCAGGTAAGCATGGATATAATCCACCCGTCGATAGCCCAGAATTTCCCTCACCCATCCCTTCATTTCCCAGGATTTTGTCATCCCCGCAATATTTCGTACCAGCGTTGGTGCATTTGGATCGACGGGAAAAATCAGATTCTCGGCTTCTCTCAGCGTTGCAATCAGCATCCAATCGGCCTGCGCCATATCCATTTCTCGGCTAGCCTGCCGCAACCGGGGCGATGCTTCCACCGTCCGTGTTGTCCCCTGAAACATGCCTCGTTCGTACAACTGCTGACACATCTGCACGTAGCGAAGGGGGTGCTTGCGAATCAGCTCAAACACAAGGGATGTAGGGCCACAAAAGGGCTGTTGTTTCTGGTCAATGCGAAATGGGTCTGCCAGGAGCGATCGCATGTTCGCAACAATTTCGCTCTTTCTAAGATGAGGCCAAGCCCCCAGCTTTGTGGATTTTTCAAAGGAATCCAGAGCGTGCTTGGCACGGCTCAACGCAGATTCAGAATCAACACCGAGATTAGGCTTTAGATCGGGCTGGGTAGTAGTCATGGGGCTTCTTCTACGCGACACTAGAAAATGATGGCATTCTTCTTATCATAAACAACAGAAAAGACTCTCCTGATTACGCACAG
The DNA here is from genome assembly GCA_964465285.1 of uncultured bacterium. GTDB lineage: Bacteria > Cyanobacteriota > Cyanobacteriia > CAKZMO01 > CAKZMO01 > JBCCWF01. The sequence goes on along the minus strand of CAYXJG010000043.1, from coordinate 954 downwards.
CTACAAAACGACATGAATGGGATTTACCACGACTTGGCAAACTTCACGCAAATAGGGATTTGGCGCGCGGGGAGCGTGCCCCAAATCCCTATTTTTGCGTTGTGAAAGCGCCATATTTAGTTTCATTCCTTGCCAATCTCCACTGTTCCTATGACTGCACCCCTCACGACTCCGCTACCCACCATTAAGTTTCTTAAATCACCGACATCTCAGGCATGGGTCGAATTGGCGATCGCCAACCTTGATACCATGTTGCTCGACCATTCCCATTGCGAACGCAAAGCTGCCGGAGTCGCCCTAAACCTGCTGTGCCGATACCCCTCTCATGTAAAGCTCGTACGCACACTGACGGCGATCGCCCAGGAAGAACTGGAACACTTCGAGCAGGTCAACCAGTGGCTCGAGCGGCGCGGCATTCCCCTGGCTCCCCTTGCTGCCCCACCCTATGGAGCTACCCTCAAAGCCCAGGTACGCCGTCGTGAACCTGAACGGCTGCTGGACTCTTTGCTCATCTCTGCCCTCATTGAAGCGCGCAGCCACGAGCGGTTAGGGCTGCTTGCCGAACACTGCCCCGACCGAGACTTGGCAATGTTTTACTGGGGACTGATGGCGTCTGAAGCCCGTCATTACGGTATTTACTGGACTCTCGCAACCACTTACTGCGATCGCCCCCTAGTCAACCAAAGGCTTGAAGAACTCGCAGTCATCGAACAGGGCATCCTCTCGACCCTCCATCCCGAACCTAGAATCCACAGCTAAACAGCAGCGGCGTTGCTTAATCTGGGCATGAATTTGTGTGTGGGAGGCTCGCGGCATCCGCCTTCCGCGCACAAAACACACGAGTTCACACCTAAGGAACGTCAATTCGGAACGACTTGGCATATTCGTTCTTTGTGATTCACGACTTGGCAAAGTTCTCAAATTCACAACGAAAAAATAGGGGTTTGGGGCGCG
>CAYXJG010000042.1:4742-20584 GCA_964465285.1 uncultured bacterium | reverse complement strand
CCCCACTCCCCCACTTCCCCACTCCTCACTCCCCACCCCCCACCATCTCCCTCACCCGCTGCGCCGTCGCCGGAGCCAAAAGCACCCCATTACGGTAATGCCCCGTTGCCAAAATAATGCCAGGATAGCCCGCCAGGGGTTCGATGATAGGAGCGGGGCGATTCCACGGACGGGGGCGCTGGCCGACCCATCGGTGGACAGCCGTTCCTGCCGTCAGCATGGGACATATATCGTAGGCTCCCTGTAGCATTTCTGTCAGCAGATGTTCTTGAGTGGAAACCGACTGTACCCCTGGGACAGACTGTTCAGGAAATTCTACCGTTGCACCCACCCAGTATTCTCCTGCCCCCAGAGGTACCACATGAATATCATTGCCAGAAATCACCGGATTAAAGTCTAAAGGTGCTCCTGGGGCATCGAAATCATCGGGTAGCTTAATGCGAATGGCTTGCCCCACCACAGGGCGCACGTCAACAGGCTTTAGCATGGACTTCAGAGCAGTTGCCATGACCTGCGTCAGCGGAAATGTACCGACCCCCGTACACAGAACCACCCAGTCGGCAACCAGGTCGTGGTCTAGCTGCAATTTCCCCGGTGGATCGTCCGGTGGACCGTATAAAACGCGGTAGGGGGCTGTTTCCAAGGATGGGTGTTCGGGACAAATGTGGCGAACCTCAGCACTGGTATTCACCTGGGCACCATTGAGCTTAGCAGCGGCGATGAGAGCGTGGGTAAGCGCCGTGGGGTCAACCTGCCGATCATGAATGGAATGAACAGCCCCGATAATAGTGCGGGACATCGGAGGCGCATCAGGGCAATCGCCCTTTTCTCCACCTCCTGCTCTACTTCCAGGTTCCCTCAAGTGAGTCCCTACGTGGGGACAGTGCGATCGCAACGCTGCCCGATCCCACAGGTCAAGCTGCCATCCCTGGGCCTGGCGCAACGCAGCGAGATCTCGCCATTTTGCCTCATCATCAGTGTCCGCAAACCGCAGCAGCACAATGCCGTCTCGGTTAAAGGGAATGGAGTGCCCGGTTGCCGCTTCCAGTTCAGGCACCAGGGACTCATAACGGCGGATACTCGCATCACGCATCGCCCATGTCCGCCCCTTTTTCTTCTGGCTGATAGCTCCCATGAGTACCCCAAGGGCAGCGCCAGTGCTCCCTTGGGCTGGGGGCTGTTTGTCCAATAGGGTGACGGTGAGACTGGGAACTTGGCTTAGCTCGTAGGCGATCGCCGCTCCTACAATGCCTCCCCCTACAATCACAACACGTTTCATTCTAAAAAGACTAGACACGCAACCCACTTCCAGGCAAAATCTATTTGGTCAACGATTCAGCAGGCTTGGCGTCAGACTGATTAGGAATTGCAACCGTAAAGGTTGTCCATCCATTTTGACTGTCAACTTGGATAGTGCCGTCTAATTGATGCACTAATTTTTGCACCAGGGCAAGCCCCAGACCCGTCCCCCCCTGTTTCCAGGGATCGGCATTGGGCACCCGGTAAAACTTGTCGAAGATGTGGGGCAGTTCCTCGGCGGGAATTTCTGCCTGGTTACGGATTTGGAGGGTCACCACAGAGGTGCTTGAATCAGTACCAGGGGTTGTTGCCGGATGTGCAGCCATGTCGATGGTGCCTTCGCCGGGAGTATATTTACAGGCATTGTTCAAGAGTTCAGACAGAATGCGCTGGAGCAAGTTAAAGTCTGTTTTCAAGGGCTGTAGCGATGCGTCGCACTGAAGGTTGAACACCTGCTGGTGGGTTCCCATCCGCGAGAGAAATGGTTCTGCCACTCTGGGAAGCCAATCCTGCAATCGCATGGTTTCAACCTGGATGGGGAAATTTGAAGATTCTAGCTTTTGCAGGTCGAGTAAATCGTTAATTAAATCAGCCTCACGCTTCGATTCTGCTTCCAAGATCTCCATGTAGCGCTGCTTTCTGTCCTCGTCGGGGGCAGCCTTGAGCATGTGAATCGCCATCTTCACATTTGAGATGGGCGTTCGCAATTCGTGGGAGACCGTGCTCAGAAACTCATCTTTCAAGCGGTTCAGCCGTTCTAGCTCCTTCACCTGGTCCTGCACCGCTTGATAGAGCCGTGCCTGGCGAATGGCGATCGCACACTGGTTTGCCACCTGCTGCACCAGGCGAATCTCAAACTCTGAAAAGACGTAATTCTCGGTATGGATTAGCCACAAATCCCCTAACACATCCTGGGGCGCATCATCATAGGAATCCTGCTCTGCAAAGAAAATTGGACAGGCAAGCAGTGCGACCCTTCCCCGCTTGGGGTTAGGGATCAGGGAGCAAAACTGGAAATACATCCCGTTGCGCAACTGGTTGTAGATCTCTGGGAACTTGTTCATCTGCGCGACCCGACCTCGCGATGCGGCGATGAAATTGGTGTATTCATAGCAAATCGTTGAGGTTCCCTCTTGTAAGTTGTAGAGGGCTGCATTGCATCCCCCTAGCTCCAGCACCTCAGAGAGTTCCTGCACCGCCGTTTGCAGAATTTTGCCTTCATCCAAGAAATCACGCACCTTATCAGTGATGCGCTTCAAGGAGGACTCAAACTGAATGGCTGTTTGCACCTGTACGGTACGCTTTTGTAAATCACTGACGAGCTTTGCATTCTTCTGCTCAAGGGCATGGAGGTTTTTGGAATGAAGCAGAATGATGTTCAGCTCATGAAGTGCCGACCGCAAAATAGCACCTTCTCGTTCCGACCAAATGCGGTCATAGCTGCACTGGTGAATCACAAAAAGACCGACCAGATACTCCCCGTGGATAAGGGGCACGAGCAGAGCAGACTGAACGTGATAGCTTTCCCAAAGAGCCCGGAGTGGGCTTGGCGCGCGGGACACCGCCATAGACAAAAATGGAGCTTTAGGAGAGTGTCCACACTGCCGGATCAGCGTTTGGATACATGCAGAGGAAACGGACTCTCGGGCGGCTGCCCCAGCTATTGAAGAATAATTGGCAGACACGGCCTCTGCGAGGATGGGAGCATCGTCTGCAGGGGGTTCTACTCCGGTTGCTTGCACCAGATGGAAAACAACCCGGTCAGCGTCTAGGTGCTGCTGAATAAAGTCTACCGTGCCCGATAAAATGTCCTGGATAGCCAGGGAATCGAAGTGGCTCAAGGTGAGTGTGGCATCTGGCCGGGGTGGCAGGGCATTGTCAATGCTGTTAGAAGTATCTGGTTCTGCGCCATCATCATTTCTCATCGCTAAACCCAACTCCCATGCAGTGGACGCCATATTCCTGTCCATCGCATTGATATCCCCAGAATCAGCGGCATTAGCGCCACTCGCATCTGTTCTTTTCCCCACACTTGTTCGATCGCCATTCTCTGCGGCACTCTCTATGACCGGAGTCTCTGCAGCCTCCAGAGCTCCTGTGTTGATCCCTGCAGAGCCATAAGAGTGGGGAGCAGGATCGTGGCCAAGAGTCAGGGGGCCAAGAGTTAGGGGGCGATCGCCCACGGCGGGCTTAGCGGCTGACAGAGTAGAGAGTGTGCCTTTCAACGTTTCGACAATCCTGAATAGTTCAGCAAAGAATAAGGGGATAACAGTGGCAAAATGGAGGCCATAAAAATTAATTAGAGATTGTAAAAATGGAAACTATGGCGGCGGGACTCTTAAGGCGGGGTGCTGGGGCGCGGCGCGCCCCAGCACCCCGCTAAGCTATTCCCGGCTTAAGTTATAAGCCGAGATTATAAAAATGAAAACGATATAAAGCAGAATCGAATAGTGTAGAAATGAGGCTGATATTCAATCTAATCGACGGATAAAACGCTGAGGAAATCACCAACATTTATAAGGAAGATCGCACGACATATTCACACGACAGTTGAGTAGATTGATTAATTTTGTTTTGTTGGATGGGCGAGCGCAGCCCGCCCATCCAACAAAAATGGGATGCACTGCTTCGTTACCCAGCCTATGATTCATTCTGCTGTGAGAAACTGACGTTAATACGGATTTAAACATCAACACATATTTAATATTAGCCGTGATTCCCCGTGCTGTTCATACGTAGATTTGCGTATCTCGGCTGGATAATTAAGATTTTCTATGGGGTTCCTCGGTGCAATCGCCCACTCAGCAGATTAGTCACCGGGTCAATAGCGCATCGGTAAGGTGATAACAAAACAGGTTTGACGCCGGGCACTGTGAAGTTGAATGGTTCCTTGAAGCTGCTGCACCAATTTTTTGATGAGCGCCAGTCCTAGCCCAGTGCCGCCCTGCTTCCAGGGATCGTTGTTGGAAATGCGGTAGAACTTGTCGAAAATGCGATCGCCCTCTTCCACCGGAATTTCAACCCCAGAATTGCAGACCGAAAGAATCACTCGGCTGCCGTTTTGCTGAGCAGACATCTGAATGATTTCTCCAGCGGGAGTATATTTGCAGGCGTTATGGAGAAGTTCCGTAATAATGCGCTCCAGGTAGGTCAGCTCCGTTTCAATGACCAGTTCCGGGATCTGAAGCTGGAACTGCTGCCGTTGCTTTTGCGCTCGCTCCTGAAAAGTTTTGGCAAGGGCGAGAATCCAGATATCCAACTGAAGGGAAGAAACATTAAGAGTGATATCTCTGGATTCGAGCCGAGCGAGGTCGAGCAAATCATTGATCAAGTGGGTTTCCCGCTGGCACTCTTTTTTCAAAATTTGAACATACCGCTCGATGTTGCTTGGCAGGGTATGAGTCTCTGGAAGGCGCTGCAAATAGAGTTCTAGCATTTCCGATGCCATTTTGATGTTGGCCATGGGCGATCGCAACTCATGGGACACGGTGCTGAGAAAGTCGTCTTTCATCTGGTTGACCCGCTCTAGCTCGATGACTTGCCGCTGGGCAGCCTGGTACAAACGAGCCTGACGGAGGGCGATCGCACACTGATTGGCCACCTGCTGCACCAATCGGATTTCCTGGAAGTTAAATACCTTATCGGAATGCTTAAACAGCCACAGGTCGCCCAAAATATCCTGGTCATCAAAAATAGGCACCGCTAGGATAGTAGGCGCATAGGGTACTGTGCGGATGCAGTCTCCTGAGATGTCGCAGAATTGGCACTCCCTCCGCGCTAATAGCTGGTCATACACTGCCTGCTTGAGGGGCGTTTGAATGGAAAACGATTGGCCAGCGGCAGGTTTCCATCCCTTGGTGAATTCGCAGACAATGGTCGAGGTGGCCTTGGCTGCATCGTAGATTCCTGTGTCGCAGCAGTCGATATCCATACCAATGGCAAGCTCTTCCACGGCGGCTTGTAGAATTTGGCTTTCGTCCAGACTGTCCCGAACCTTATCGGTGATGCGTTTCAGCAGCGCTTCATAGGCAAGGGATGCTCGAAGCTGTGCCGTACGTTCCTGAATCTGTGCTTCTAAGTCTGTGTTCAGGTCTTGAACCTGCTGATAGAGGATCGACTGGTGGATGGCGATCGCCAACTGGTCGGCGACCCGCTGCGCTAGGCTAATTTCGTCATCGTTCCAGGGGGCGCGGTTGGGGTGCGATCGCCCCAGGCTCAAACTTCCCCACACTACCCCATCAATGCTGATTGGCATTAGCAACCAGGCTCCTGGTGACGATTCAGCCAATTCCTGATTAATGGGGTCGTTAATGGTTTGCGTATCATCCACGCGCACAATCTGGTGGTTTTTAAGCTGGTCTGCAAAGGGGTTGCCCTTATCGGGAATTTCTAAATTTTCTTTCTCAAAAAATTCTTTTCCTTGCTCGTAGACCACCCGGTGAATCCAGCAGTGTTGTTCCGGGACATACTGCACAATCGCCACTTCTCCATCCAGCAAGCACGCAATTTCAGCGGTAGACACCGAGAAAATGGTGTTCAGATCCAGAGAACTGCGAATCGCCTGAACGACCTGGTTATAGGCGTATTCTTGCTGCACTTGCTGTTTGACGGTCTGCTCCGCCTCTTTCTGGTCAGTAACATCGTGGGCATTAGCGTAAATCAACCCATCAGCCAGCAATGGTTTTGACCGCCAGGAAAGCCACCGATAGCTTCCCTCTCTCGTTCGATAGCGGTTTTCAAGCCCTTGAATGGTTTTTCCTGATTTTGTACGCTCGATTGCCTGGAGAGTGGCCTTACGATCGTCCGGGTGAACGAAATCGATGAAGGGTCGAGATTTGAGTTCATCCAGGGAGAATCCAAGCACCTCCTGCCATGCGGGATTGAGATGGAGAAAGTAGCCATCTAAGTTGGCGATCGCCAGCAAATCGATGGACAGTTCAAAAAACGTATCACATTGCCGCTCTAGCGCTTGCTTCTCGCGCTCCGCCTGCTTGCGTGCCGTGATGTCTCGCAGGATGGAGAGATGCTGGTGGGGCAAAAAATTTGCCGTTGCGGCAAATTCTGTGTCCCGTACGGTTCCGTCTGAACGCACCAGGCAAAATTCTCCCCGGACGGCACCCTTGCTCAGGAAGGTCTGCCATGCTTCAGCAATATCAAGCCCAGGTTCGGCAAAGTCTGCAACTGAACACCCAATGAGTTCATCTTTTCGCAGACCAAATAGTTCACAGGCAGCAGGATTTGCGTCGATATACTGGCCATCATCGTTTACAACGACCATTGCGTCGAGGGCTTTCTCAAACAGCTCCTGTGACTGGCAGTTACGAATTGTGGCGATCGCACAATCAACGTACTGGTTTGATTGCTCAATGGCTGAATGCTCAGGGTTGAGATCCACATTGCGTGCAGAGGATACCGGCTCTGCAGGGTAGTGGAGATGGGTGGAATGGACACGATTAGGATAATCAGCCGAGGAGGGGTCAATGTCCTCATCGTGCTTCGCCATCAAGGGCCCTGCAGCCCTCTGAGTAATGCCCATTCGCCCCTCAGACGTTGGTTGGAACGGAGGTCGTGAATTATTCCGAGCATAATCGGGATACATAGAAACACCCATGAATTGAGCAAGACCAGACACCACGCCATTCAACTAGTGCTCTTTCAATTCCAGAAATTAGGGAGAACCCCGGAGGTATCCGCCCCTGACATTTGTGGTGGTGCTGCACCAAAAGATTGGACAAGCACCGACAGGGCTGGGACGGCACGGCAATGCAGGCTGCTCCAACCCGACTGTCAACCCACCTTGTGGGTTCAAATGACCTTGTGGGTTCAAATGATTAAGCGCTTGCTCCCCATCTCTCAGGGTGGCGAACCAGGTTCATTCTTTTTTCCATTCACTCACAAAAACTCAGACGAAATACGATAAGAATTGAAACAAAACCATGCCAGTCGAAACAAAAGTTCACGGTTTCTAGGGCGTTTAATCACTGATTCGTTGAAACAAAAAGAGAATTTACGGATTCTGAACATCTACGGCAGCGCCACAGATGCTGTGTTGAGTTCGTTACTGTAATCTCACGTAACGCAGTGGCAATTGTTTTGAGGTGTTTGGGCATAATGGGGAATGCCAGACCACTGCACATCACTGCTGAGCAATATTCATGACATCTGTTCCTTTTCTTACTATTGACGACCAGTCCGTTTCTCTGGCGGATGCCGTCCGATATCTCCAGATTGGACGCAAGTTTGACGGGTTCATCGGGGAAATTTTGCGTCAGTTTGTCATTGAAAAAGAGGTGCAGTCGCGGGACGATCTCAACATTGGCAGTGCCGCCATTGAGCAGGCAATTATTGACTTTCGCCTCCAGCGCCAGTTGACCGACCCTCAACAGTTTCAAGACTGGCTCGCCAGCAACGGCATGAACTACGAGAATTTTCATCAGCAGGTGGCGATGGGCTTTCAGCTCAAAAAACTCAAAAGTGTTGTGGCAGAACCTAAGCTTCAGGAGCATTTCATCGAACGCAAGATGTACCTTGACCGGGTAGTTCTGTCTCGCATTATTGTGGACGACAAGGAGCTGGCGGATGAGCTAAAAACCCAGATTGCGGAGGGGAGTGCGACCTTTGAGCAACTCGCCCGCGAATACTCCGTTACCGATGACCGCATTGTGAATGGCATGGTCGGCCCGGTGAGCCGGGGGAGTATGCCTGACACCCTGCGAGTCGCCATTGATGAGGCGCAGCCAAAAGCCGTGGTTGGCCCCCTGGGAATGGAAGACCGATGGGGGCTGTTTCGCATTGAGGAGCTACTGCCCGCCACCCTGGAAGATGAACGGCTGAAACAATCCCTATTAGATGAGCTGTTTGAACAGTGGTTGGCAGAAAAAATGCAGAATTTGCCGATCAAATTGCAGGTGGGTGAATGATTTCTGACGATATCCGTCCAAACCTTGACTGGGAGCATCCGCCCCTGAGTTGGTTGACCCCCGACCAGCGCACCCTGGTCACAGACAAGGCAGAGCCCAAAACGGCACGGCTGGGGGAAGTCCTGTGGTCAACGGAGTCCCCTGGCAAGGAGTACCTGGTGGTGTCCGGCACGGTGCGGCTGCTGCCCAATGAGGGACAGGCCGTGCTGCTCAAGGCCGGGGACTGGTTTGGGGATTTGCCCCGGCTGAGCGACCGCTGGAAGGCGAGGGCTGCTAGCCGAGAAGTGCTGCTGCTGGAGTGGGATGTCTCTCTCTGGGAAGAGATGATGGACGAGGGGGCCCCAGCCCACCAGAATGGCCATCGCAATGGTGCAGCGGCGAACGGACAAGTCGCCGATGCAGGCAATGCGGAAACTCTGGGGCGCTTTTGGGAGACGTTGCGATCGCGCTACCAACCCGACTATTCCACTGCTCCCCAGCCGGTAGGGGATTTTCCTTTTGTTGCCAGCACCAATACGGCGGCGGCGTGCCTGACGATGATGGCGCAGTATTTTGAAACCCCCGTTCAACTGGAATGGGTGCAGCGGCAGTTGCGGAGCCAGCGCCCCCGTCATGTCATCGACGGGAGCGAGAAGCTAGGGCTGCAGATGCGGCGGCTGTTGCTCACCACCTGGGAAGACCTGCATCGGTTGACGCTGCCTGCCATGCTTCTGTGGCAGGGGGAACGGTGGGTAGTGCTGTATGCGGTGCGGGGCGATCGCCTCATCATTGCCGACCCTATGAACGCCAACCAGACCTGCGAGAGCATCCAGCGGGATGTAGTGCGGGAGAACTGGGACGGGGAACTGTGGCAGGTAGAGCTAGTCAACAAGCAGGACACCTTTAACCTGAGTTGGTTCTTGCCCGCGGTGATGCGCTACCGCACCCTGCTGACCGAGGTGCTGCTCGCCTCCTTCACCATTCAGCTTTTGGGACTGGCAACTCCCATCATCACCCAGGTGGTGATCGATAAGGTGATGGTACAGGGCAGTATTCCAACGTTGGACGTGATGGCGATCGCCCTGCTTAGCGTGGCGACCTTCGAGGCGGTGCTGGGCACCCTGCGCATGTTCATCTTCACCCACACCACCAACCGGTTGGACATGAGCCTGTCTGCCCAGCTCTTTCGCCACCTGCTGCGGCTCCCCCTGTCCTACTTCGAGTCCCGTCGGGTAGGAGACACGGTAGCACGGGTGCAGGAGCTGGAGGAAATCCGTCAGTTTCTTACCAGCACAGCGCTGACGGTCATCCTTGATGCCATTTTTGCGGTGATTTACCTGCTGGTGATGCTCTACTACAGCGTCAAGCTCACCGGGGTTGCCCTAGCGGTGCTGCCCCTGTTCGCCATTCTCACCCTCACCGCCACGCCCATCCTGCGAAACTGGCTGGATGAAACATTCAACCGCAGTGCTGACAGCCAATCTTTCCTGGTGGAGACAGTAACGGGCATCCACACGGTTAAGGCCCACGCCAATGAAAAGGCATCGCGCGATCGCTGGGAAGGTCTGTACGCCCGCTTTGTGCGAACGGGATTCCGGGCAAACACCACTGCCAACATCAGCAACAATATCGGTAATTTCCTTACTAGCTTTTCTAGTCTCCTCCTCCTTTGGGTGGGGGCACGGATGGTGATCAACCAGGAGTTCACCATTGGTCAGCTCATTGCCTTTCAAATGCTCTCGGCTCGGGTAACGGGACCACTCTTGCGCCTGGTGCAGCTCTGGCAAAATCTCCAGGAAGTCCTGCTGGCAGTTGACCGCATTGGCGACATCCTTAACGTTCCTCCCGAAGCTGAGCCGGGGACAGGACTGGTGCTGCCCACCCTCAAGGGAAATGTGGTCTTCGATAAGGTGTTCTTCCGCTACCAGAGTGAACAGGAACCCATCCTGCGGGGGGTTTCCTTTGAAGTGCAGGCGGGGAACTTTGTGGGCATTGTGGGTCGCAGCGGCTCTGGCAAGAGTACTCTATCGAAGCTCATCCAGCGCCTCTACAATCCCGAAGGGGGACGCATCACCATCGATGGCTTCGACATTAAGAGTGCCGACCTTGCTTCCCTTCGCCCCCAAATTGCAGTAGTTTTGCAAGACGACTTCCTATTCAACGGCTCCATTCTCGAAAACATTACCCTGGGTAATCCTGATGTGACGGCGGAGGAAATCGTGGAAGCCGCGCAGATGGCGGTCGCCCACGACTTCGTCTCTGATCTACCCCACGGCTACGAAACCAATGTGGGGGAACGGGGTGTCGCCCTGTCGGGTGGCCAGCGCCAGCGCATCACCCTGGCGCGTATGTTCCTCTCCCGTGCCCCTATCCTGATTTTGGACGAGGCTACCAGCAACCTGGATGCGGAGACGGAGCAGCAGGTGCTCGAAAATCTCCGCCAGGTGTCGAAGGGCAGAACGGTGTTCCTGATTGCCCACCGTTTCGCTCCACTGAAGAATGCCGATCTGATTCTCGCAATGGAAAAAGGCGTGGTAGTCGAACGGGGCACCCACTTGTCCCTCCTCCAGGACAAGGGGCTGTATCATTCTCTCTATCAGCGGCAGCAAGCCGCTATCTGAGATAAATTCGACAGCGTGACTCCAGCTACCGCATCATGGGACTGGAATCATGCAACATCTTTCCTTGCACGTTGGGATGCGACTTGGCAAACTTCTCAAATTCACAGCGCAAAAATAGGGTTTTGGGGGCGGACGCCCTGCGTCCGCCCCCAAAACTTTTTTAACCCGAACTCAGGTTAGTTATACGACTTGGCAAAGCTCTCAAATTCACAATGCAAAGATAGGGTTTGGGGCGCGCGAAGCGCGCCCCAAACCCTATCTTTGCGTGAAACTTGCCAAGTCGCGTTAGTTATAGCGATTCAAAAAATTTGAAAACACCATGACGTTTTGAAGGAATTCCGAGGAAACGTGCTTTAGTGGTGGTTGTCACCCTACCCTAATGCGGCTACATTGCCATGACATTTAGTGTTGAGCCGACACGGATATTACTCGTTGAAGACGACCCAAACGACCTAGAACTCGTCCATCTGGCGTTTGAGTCCCATCATTTCGCCAATCACATTGATGTGGTCAGCGATGGCGAACAGGCACTGGCCTATTTATTTGGCGACGACGGTAAGACGCCATGTCCATTTTTACCCCGGCTTATTTTGCTTGACTTGAAGCTGCCAAAAGTCAACGGTATTGAAGTGCTGCGAAGCATTCGGGCACATCCCCGCACCCGCCATGTCGTTGTAGTTGTGATGACATCTTCCCGTGAAGACAGGGACTTGAACGCTTGTTATGATTTGGGAGTGAATAGTTACGTGGTGAAGCCCTTAGATTTTAAGCAGTTTATCGACGTGACTCAGCAAGTGGGTTTGTATTGGATGCTTTTGAATCAACCTCCGACTATCTAACTATCTAACATTTCTATTTATTCACCGATGCAACTCGATTCGCACCTTCCGATGATGCCCGAGCGCCCTGAGGATGTCTCTACCTGGCCTGATTTTGATCAGCCCTTGCGGTTGCTTATCGTAGAAGATGTCCCTGAAGACGTAGAACTGGTCACCCTAAGTCTCCAACAAGCCGACATTCCCTTCACCTATGATCTGGCAGATACGATTGCCGATTGTGAGCGCGACCTTCTGGCTTACCACTATGATGCTGTTTTATCGGATTTTCGACTTCCTACGGGCACTGCTTATCAAGTCCTAAAATTGGTCCAGCACCTTCATCAAGAAATCCCAATCATTCTCGTGACAGGGACGTTAGGAGAAGAAGCTGCCGTTGACTGTATCAAAGCAGGCATTACGGATTACGTGCTGAAAGACCGCCTGACTCGGTTACCCACGGTGTTGGTGCGATCGCTCCAGGAGTTTGACCTGCGCCAGCAGCGCCGCGTCGCCCTGGAAAAGCTGCAAGAACAGGCCCATCAGGAACAACTGCTCAACACCATCAGCCGCACCTTGAACTCCAGCCTGGAACCTGACTACGTATTGAAAACCATCGTGCAGCTTATTGGTGAGTCCTTTCAAGTGGATCGGGCGTTTATCGTATCGATGGATGCCGATCAGGGCAAGGTCATCGAAGAATGGTGCACGACGGGGGCGATCGCCCCTCTTCTGTATTTCCAGGCAGACGTTGCAGACTGGATCACGGTTCTGGCACCAGAATTCTCAGCATCTCCCGAAAGCCTGTGCCATGCTCCAGATATTAACGCCCTGAAGACATTCTCTAAGGTGTTGAGAGCGTTTAAAGATACCCGCACCTATTCAACCCTATGCGTCCCCATCTTTATCCGAGATGCATTCTATGGGGGGCTGTGCCTCGGCACGGTTGATGTCCCGCGAACCTTTCAGCCCAACGAAATCCATCTGCTTCAGCGCATTGCAGACCAGGCGGCGATCGCCCTTCAAAATGCCCAGAGCTACGAACGGTTGGAGCACATTGTCCACAAACGCACCCAGGAACTCCAGCGCCAAAAGCAACTCGCTGACGCAGCAAACCAGGCCAAAAGTCGATTTCTCTCCACCATGAGCCATGAGCTACGCACACCGCTCACCAGTATTTTGGGATTCTCTAGCGTTCTACTACAGCAAGTCTTTGGAGAGCTCAACGAAAAACAGTTGAATTACCTCAATGCTATCCATGACTCTGGAGAACATCTGCTCGAACTGATTAACGACCTGCTGGATCTATCTAAAGTGGAGGCAGGTCGGGAAGAACTCAGCATCGAAGACGTACTCGTCCGGGATATCTGTGAAGCGTGCATGACGCAAATCCAAGAGCAGGCAGAAGAGAAAAACTTAACGGTGAACTGGAGCGTCGAACCAGGGATTACAACGATTCCCGCCGACATGCGACGATTGAAACAAATTTTGATCAATTTGCTCAGCAATGCCGTGAAGTTCACCGACTCCGGCAGCATCCGCTTGGCCGTCAAACAATCAGAGTCCGATGTTAGTTTCTCAGTATCCGACACAGGCGTTGGCATTGCTCAGAGTGATCAGCCCAAACTCTTTGAGCCCTTTCGCCAGTTGGACAATCAGCTTGACCGACGATATGAAGGTACAGGGCTAGGACTTGCCCTGTCTCAGAGACTCGCCCAGCTTCATGGCGGAACCATTACGGTTTCCTCCACGCCTGGCAAAGGAAGCTGCTTTACCCTCTCCGTTCCCTTACAGCAGCCATAGACACGTGATACAACAATACACAACTTGGCAAAGTTCTCAAATTCACAACACAAAGATAGGGGTTTGGCGCGCGCTGAGCGCGCACCAAACCCCTATCTTTGTGTGAAACTTGCCAAGTCGCGACAATACGCACTTAGGTTAGGACATTGAAGGAGAGTGTATCCCCCGCGACGCGGGGGATACACTCTTGAACCTAAGCCCGTAGGGCTATACTAAATCTGTTTTGTCTACCCCCTTAAGGGATCTGCGGCTAAAAAAGATACCGGAAGAAAAGAGCAGCCCGCTGCTCTTTTCTGGGTACTTTATTTTCTTGCAAGTCCCTAAAAAGCCCCAACGTTGGACCTCTGTCAAACTGGCGTTTATGCCAGGAATGAGGGCTGGTGGCGAATTAGGCTGAGAAACTCTTCGCGGGTCTTTTGCTCGTCTTGGAAGACGCCAATCATCGCACTGGTCACCGTCCAGGAGCCAGGCTTCTGAACGCCTCGCATCACCATGCACATATGGGTGGCTTCCATCACCACCGCAACTCCCTGCGGATCAAGGATTTCCTGTACTGCCTCGGCAATCTGGCGCGTTAGGCGCTCCTGCACCTGTAAGCGGCGGGAATACATTTCCACAATACGGGCAAGCTTACTCAAGCCGACTACCTTTTGGTTAGGAATGTAAGCAACATGAACCTTCCCCATAAACGGCAGCATGTGGTGCTCACACAGGCTAAACGCATTAATGTCTCGCACCAAAACCATCTCGTTATGGCCTTCGTCAAAGATGGCACCGTTGACCAACTCTTCCAGGGACTGATTATAGCCGCTGGTAAGGAAGTGCATCGCTTCCGCCACACGCTTGGGGGTTTTGAGCAGACCTTCTCGATCTGGGTCCTCTCCAACGCCCAGAAGAATGCTGCGTACTGCATCCATCATCTCCTCTCTGGATTCTTCTGGGGGAACTTGGTGCCTTGATTCCAGTCCGTGAGATGTGCTGCGATCCGGACGGGATGGAACAGGGGTGGCTTTGCTGCCGGTAGAGGAGCTGCTGGCAGCGCCGTTCAGCGCTGTACTGCTCGCCTGAGACGTTGATTCAGAAGTGATTTCAGCACTCACTCCATTCGTGCCATTTGCACCATTCGTGCCATTTGCACCATTCATGATGGATGAAATCGCACCGTTTGAACCATTCTTAGAAATTGACATAGCAAACCTTACGTGGGTGTCCAAAAAATACGTACAGTCGAAAACTAGGCAGTTGAAAGCAGGTAGAGATTAGAATTGATCCTCTCTAAGACCAGGATTGACTGTCGGTCAGAGGGCTCCAGCACTGGGCATCAGGAGCATCTCGTCTACAACAGCATGGGATGGCATCATCGCAGCATGAACGATGGAGCTAGCAATGACATCCGGGGTCAACATGCTAGTGCGGTTAAAGTCAGCGTGTACGGTGTCTGTGTCCCAAATGGGCGTGTTCACCGCTCCTGGAGAAATGATGATGGTGCGAATGCCGTTGGGGCGTTCCTCAGCCGCCAGTGTTTTGGAGAGGGCAATCAAGCCAGCTTTACTAACGTTATAAGCGCCCCAACCAGGAAAGCACTGGTGCCCTGCCACAGAAGCAACGTTAATAATGGTTCCCCGCTGGCGATCGCGCATACTAGGTAAAACACCCTGGATGCACTGGAAAGCTGAGGTCAAGTTAAGCGTTATGACATGGGTCCAATCCTCCAACGGCGTATCTGCAAGGGTGCCGGTATATCCTATCCCGGCATTATTTACCAACACATCAATGAAGCCACAGTCGTCTGCAACGTTTTGGATAAATGCTTTAACGTGCTGGACTTGAGACAAATCAAAGGAATAGGTTTTCACATTGACTGCATGCTGACGGACGGCATGGGCTGCGTCATCTAGCTTGGCTTGCGATCGCCCTACCAAAATGACATCCATGCCCGCATCAGCAAATGCCAGCGCCGTTGCACGCCCAATTCCGCTGCTTGCTCCGGTAATGAGAGCTTGGCATCGTGTTGAATTTGTCATTGAAGTTCTGTCAACCTTTTCGTTACGTCATCTTCGTTTAGTTCCCATCCAAAAATCAGGGAAGAATGAGACCCAGAAACTCTACAGCCGAGAAAGACAAAGAGCTAGTTCAGTGGACGTCCTGCAAGGGTGCCCCCTAGCGTATCTCCCATTCTGTCCAGTATGGATCGTCAACAACTCAGCCGTATTGTTCAATTTCGTTCGTTTCAAGGAACAGTTCTATATAGCGTTAGGAAAAATTCTTTAGGACTTGCGCAACGTCTTTGATGGCGGTGCAGCCCGCCGCTATCAAAGACGTTGATTCATTCTCGCTCTTTAGAACCTATCTGATCCTCAGAACCTATCTGATCCTCAGAACCTATCTGATCCTCAGAACCTATC
>CAYXJG010000042.1:0-4642 GCA_964465285.1 uncultured bacterium | reverse complement strand
CTGATCCTCAGAACCTATCTGATCCTCAGAACCTATCTGATCCTCAGAACCTATCTGATCCTCAGAACCTATCCAACAACTCCGCTAGAAGCTTCGGATTTCAAAGGCTTCGATGAGCAACTGAATCAGCACAAAAAAACGATCATCCTAATGTAAACATTTGTTTCAGAAATGATTATAGCACTGTAGCTTCTAAGACTGTAATTTCTTTAGGAATGGTTTAATGCAAACTACCTGAATGGCTGAAGGAGATTCCAAGTAGCTTGGCACAATTAAAAGCCCGATATAAAACTCTGCGCCGCCCACGCAGCGGGCAGCGCAGGGTTTACGAGATTTATAATTAATTGTGCTCACCTATGATGAAACGAAGCGACTCATCTGACGAAGAATTGTCCAGGCACGTCGGCTCTTCGCCCCGACGCCATAGGTATTTTCTTTTCAGACATTGCCTCAAGCAGATGTCTCTGAAAAGCGGCCAACGGATCTGAACTTTTGATAGCGAAAAGACCGTCGCTCTTGCCCAGAGAGCTGGGTGAGTTCCCACACGCTTTTAACCAGAGCTTCTTTGAGCGTACTAGCCGCTTGCAAAGGATTGGAATGGGCCCCGCCCAGAGGCTCAGGCAGCATCTGGTCGAGAATACCCAGTTCCTTGAGGTCGGTGGCGGTGATTTTTAGGGCTTCTGCCGCTTCAGGAGATTTTGCAGAATCTTTCCACAAGATTGCTGCACAAGCTTCAGGGCTGGCGACAGTATAGACCGAATGCTCAAACATCAGCAGACGATCGCCCACCCCGATGCCCAGAGCGCCCCCCGAGCCACCTTCTCCAATCACGGTACAAACAATGGGCACCTCTAGCCGAAACATTTCCCGGAGATTGTAGGCGATCGCCTCTCCCTGCCCCAGCCGTTCTGCCTCTACCCCCGCATAGGCTCCAGGTGTGTCAATGAACGTGAGGATAGGCATCCCAAATCGGTTGGCGTGGTTCATCAATCGCATGGCCTTACGGTAGCCCCCTGGGGACGCCATGCCGAAGTTTCGGGCCACGTTGTCCTTTGTGTCGCGCCCTTTTTGGTGGCCCAGCATCACCACCGGACGCCCCTCCAGCCTGCCAATGCCGCCCACTAAAGCCGGGTCATCGGTTCCAGTAAGGCGATCGCCATGCAGCTCAATCCACTCGTCGGTCATGGCCTGGATGTAGTCTAGGGTACTGGGCCTGCGAGGATGCCGCGCCACCTGGATACGCTGGGCAGGCGTCAGGCTATCAAAAATTTCCTTCCGCAACTGAGCCGCTCGATGCTCCAGCTTCCGAATTTCCTCTGTGACATCAACCTCATTCTCATTCGCCAGCTCTCGAATCTGATCAATGCGCTGCTCCAGTTCTACCAAAGGCTTTTCAAAGTCGAGGAGAATAGTGCGTTTTTCTTTCGTCGATGCCATAGGGAGGTGGGGGGGTAATGGGGTGATGAGTGGGGGGGTATCTACAACAACTGTTTATTCCTGTCTATACTTCCGTAGCAATCTCAAATGATTTGTGGGAAGGGGGGCAACCACAGCCCGCCCCTCTTATCACTTAGCACTTCACGATTGATTTAGTATCGCTATATGAGGCTACAACTTCAATTTTTGAACTGACAAGGTATATCGATCGTAGGATGTATTGCTCTAAATACACTATCATCTCGCTCACCCACTCACCCACCCACTTGCTCATCCTCTACCCAACAGCGGTGCTGCCGCCAACAACGCCTGTGTGTACGGGTGCTGGGGATTTTTAAACAGATCCCCCGTGGTGCCATATTCAACGATTTCTCCGGCATACATAACGGCAATGCGATCGCACAAGAACCGGGCAACCCAAAGGTCATGGGTGATAAAGAGGTAGGTGAGGTCGAATTCTTGCTTCAACTCCAGCATTAGATTAAGCACCTGAGCCTGGACGCTGGCGTCTAACATGCTGACGGGTTCATCACAAATCAGTAGTTTGGGGTGTGTGACAAGAGCACGAGCGATCGCCACTCGCTGCTGCTGACCACCGGACAGTTCACTTGGGTAGCGGTGGTAGAAGTCTTCGACAGGCATCAGTCCCACCCGCTCCAGCAGATGCTTCACCTGGGTTTTAGCATCCTCCGCCGATGCCAGGTGATGAATCAGCAGCGGATCGGCAATGCCCCGGCCTACGGTCATCAGGGGATTAAGGCAGGCGTGGGGGTCTTGGAAAATCATTTGAATCTGCTGCCGCTGTTTTAACAGGTCGGGTTTGGAGAGCCGAGTCAAATCCCGTCCTAAAAACGTAACTTGTCCATCGGTGGGACTCAAGAGTTGAAGGATGAGCCGGGACAGGGTGCTCTTGCCGCAGCCCGATTCCCCCACCAGCCCCAAAATTTCGCCAGGATAGAGGTCAATGGACACACCATCCACCGCTTTGATGATGCGATTTTCACTGGCATTGAATAAGCGGGCGAAGGGATTTTGCTCCAGCACAAAGTGCTTTTTCAATCCCTGCATGCGGAGAATTGGAGCATCCGACTCGTGTCGCTCCTCAGGAGGTTTTGCTGACTGGAGTTGGCGGGCGGCATCCAGTAGCGATCGCGTATACGGATGCTGGGGCGCAGCCAAAACGGAGGGGACAGCCCCATCTTCCACGAGTTTGCCCTCATACATCACGGCAATACGATCGCAGTATTTCGACACCATTGACAAGTCGTGGGAAATCAGCAGCAACGCCATACCTCGCTCATCACAGAGACGGGTCAGTTCCTTGAGAATTTGAGCCGAGACCGTCACATCCAAACTCGTCGTTGGCTCATCTGCGACGATGAGCTTGGGGGTGAGCAGCAGTGCCAGAGCGATCGCCACCCGCTGCCGCATGCCGCCGCTGAACTCATGGGGATACTGGCTCCACCGTTCAGGGGGAATGTTGACCGCCTGGAGGGTGGCGATCGCTGTTTCCTTTGCTGCCTGCTTGGACAGATGGGATTGGTGCGATCGCAGGGTTTCCAAACAATGGTCGCCGATGGTCATCAGTGGATCGAGGCGGGTCATGGGGTCTTGGAAGACAAGCGCCACCGCCTCCCCTCGAAAATGTTGCAGATCTCTGGAGGACAAATCAAAGACCGATTTCCCATCAAAGAAAACCCGCCCCTCGATCTGCGTTGATGATGGCAAGAGTCTCATCGCTGCTCGCCCCAAAGTTGATTTGCCACAGCCCGACTCCCCCACGAGGCCCACCTTTTCCCCAGGCTGAATTGCTAAGGACACATCATCAACAGCCCACCCAGATGGCTGACCAGGAGTGGGAGATGCAGAGGGCGATCGCTGAGCATAGGAAACGCTCAGATGGTCAATGACAAAAATAGGTTCACTCATTGATTTGGGTAGACACAGGACAGTATGGGGCACGGTAATGCCAATGACTGTAATACGAGCCGAACAACACCGTCACTCACGATCGAGAGTGTCAAGATATTTCGTCATGTTTCCAAAGATAAAGAAATTTTAAGCCCTGGGCGTCGTTCTTGGGGGTCAGTTGAACAAGCAAGGGGAGAAAATCTTAAGTTTTCATGATTTTAAGTCCCTTCGGAATCAAGAATTATCACAGGATGCAAAACATTTTAAAGGCTCCTGTCGTCCAGAATACAAAGTGATAGGGTAAGGGCATAGCCAATAAGCACATTAGGAGGCAGCTTTATGAAGCTTGTTATCCAGGGTAAGAATATCGAAATTACTGATGCAATCCATGACTACGTGCATCAAAAGATTGAAAAAGCGGTTAGCCATTACCAAGGACTGACGACTGAAGTGGACGTTCATTTATCAGTGGCCCGCAACCCCCGGATAAATCCAAAGCAAACTGCCGAGGTCACCATCTACGCTAACGGAACGGTCGTTCGTGCTGAAGAGAGTAGTGAAAACCTGTACGCCAGTATTGACCTCGTTGCAAACAAAATTGCTCGCCAACTTCGTAAATATAAGGAGAAGCGCAGTAATCGTAAACATGTTTCCGTTAAAACCGTCGATGTCTCAACGCCTGGAGTTATGGCTCAAGACTTGATTCAAGACCGTTCTCCCGAGTTGCCGGACACGGTTGTGCGAACCAAGTATTTTGCGATGCCGCCTATGACCGTTGAAGAGGCCCTTGAGCAACTTGAACTCGTTGACCACGATTTCTATATGTTCCGTAATGCTGAAACGGGTGAGATTAACGTTATCTATGAGCGGAACCACGGCGGGTATGGGGTGATTCAACCCCGCAACGGCAATGGCCACGTGAATGGTAAGTTAGGGCAAATGGCTCAGGATGGCCAGTCCACCAATGGATCGAGTGGACAACGAGGCGCTGAGTTTATCGAAGCTTAGACTGTCAGCTTATCCACGACCAAATTTGATTCCTACGGATCAAGGATTAAATAAAATCCAACTGTGGAAGAGCGGCACGGCATCGCTTCGCTGCTCCATCCCAGGTTGATTCAAATGGTCTAATTCTTGTTCCTAATCAAGAAGAAACATCGTAGGGGCGCACAACCGTGCGCCCCTACACTATGTTATTCCGTTATATTGCAATGCCGCTTACCGTGACATTGCTTTTTTCACGACTTGGCAAAGTTCTCAAATTCACAACACAAAGATAGGGGTTTGGGGCGCG
>CAYXJG010000041.1:13824-20683 GCA_964465285.1 uncultured bacterium | reverse complement strand
CGCTCAGCGCCGCCCCTCACCTGTGCTGTACTTAATACGCTTGCAAAAATACGCTTGCAAAGCGCTATGTATTCCTCGCTCGCCGCGCAGGAAGCCATGGAGGGTTATGGAGGGTTACGGTAGAAGACTTCTCCAAAAGACATCCTCACCTCCGGGGTTTTTACAAATCTCTTTATTCTGGTAAGAACACATGAATAGAGGGCTATTATTTGAGAATGACATCTACAGTGGATCATGCCTATGGCAGTACAGAGCATCAAATGTCGGGGTGACATCAGGACAGGAATGGTCATCAAAGCGGCAAGGATGCAGAAGAATCCAGCAGGATAGGGCAGCTCGGCATCGCTGCGCCACCAAAACGTAGTTGTAAGTAGCTTGGCACAATTAAAACCTAGATGTAAAACCCTGCGCCGCTCGCTGCGTGGGCGGCGCAGGGTTTTACGGACTTTATAATTAATTGTGCTCACCTGTTTAGTGATTTAACTTTAGTGATTTAACTCACGTTCCTGAATGATCATTCGGACAAAACCATCTGGACATGAATGCAGTTCACAGCGGTTTTGAATATATCCGACGAAAGCGGTACCCTTCCATAGGATAGAAGTAGACGTCCATAGGTACGTCCATGGGGGTGATCCGCACAGATACTTAAACAAACCCAGGGGATAGGGCAAAACCCTCTATGCAAGGTGAATTAAACGAGATCGACATCCGCAGTATTCTTCAACTTGTCGAGTTAGGTCAGCGCACTGGCGAACTCTATGTTGAAGCATATTCATCGCCGTGGACAGTTCTCAGGGGCGATCGCCCCAGACCCGAAACAACACCACCACCATCATGGTTTGTGTTTTTCCTCAATGGCAGCATTACCTATGCTGCCGACAACCGTGCCCAGTCCCTTGAGCGGTTAAATGACCACCTCTCCCATTTGGGTATCCAGCGAGAACTGCCTGCTATTGAGGTCCCTGCTATCTCGACCACAAATGCCCCTGAATATGGCTGTCTCTGGTCTCTTTTAGAAAACCACGTTCTTACTCCTCAGCAGGGGCGAACGATTGTCCAACGCATGGTTAGCGAGACCCTGTTTGATTTATTAAGCCTCCATCAAGGCTCCTTTATTTTTGAGGTCGGTCCGTCCCTTACGCCCCACCTTTCCAATCTTCGCATCGACTCATTGTTGGGCACTGTGATGAAACAGGTTCAAGCCTGGAATCAATTAGCTCCCATTGTTCAGTCTCCAGACCAATGCCCTACAGTCATCCATCACCATCAGCTTCAAGAGAAGGTGCCCCAGAACGTCTTAAGCGGCTTCAGCCAGTGGGCAGATGGCAGTATCTCCATACGGCGGCTTTCCCGCTTGATGGGAAAAGATATCCTGTCCCTGGCAACCGTGCTCTACCCCTGTGTACAGCAAGGGATAGTACAACTGATTAGCCATGCTCAAGCGATAGATGAATCAGGGAGTTCCTCAGGCTCTAACCGGTTCTCATCGCCAGAAAGAGTACCCCGTATTGTCTGCATTGATGACAGTGCAACTCCTCGAAAAACGGTTGAAGCTATTTTGGGAAATCATGGATACGAAGTGACATCTATTGGTAGCCCTCTCAAAGCGCTAAGCCTTGTCTTTCAACTGAAGCCAGATTTGATTTTGTGCGACATCGCTATGCCTGTGTTGGATGGCTACGAAGTTTGCGCAATGTTACGAAAATCAACAGCTTTCCGTCAAACTCCAATTGTGATGTTGACCGGCAAAGAAGGATTTATTGATCGGGTCAAAGCCCGTATGGTTGGGGCAACTGACTATTTGACGAAACCATTTGGCGAGAGTGAACTGCTATTGCTAATAGAAAAATACGTGGGCTCGGGTGCCCCTAATCGGGAAAATCCCAATAAACTACTGGCAGAAGCAGTCGAGGATGAGTTAGAAATTAATATCCTAGGGACTGTACCATCTCCATAGATGTGTCTTACATAAAGGTAGCATGTGTATTAACACTCCTGATTGAATTGGGAATTCTGGAAAAAAAGGTCAAGAGGCTCGTCAAATATGGTAAGCTTCCCCGTTACTTCTCTCGGTTAGTAGGTAGGAGTTATGAGTACGGTCTTGGTTGTCGAAGACAGCGTGACACAGCGAGAAATGATTACTGGTTTACTGCGGGGTAGCGGTCTAGAGGTGACTGTTGCGGGTGATGGTGTAGAAGCTTTAGAAAGAATTCAGGGACAGCGTCCCGACTTGGTAGTTCTCGATATTGTGATGCCCAAGATGAATGGTTATGAAGTCTGTCGTCGGCTTAAGGCAGATCCGAAAACTCAGGACGTTCCAGTTGTGATGTGTTCATCAAAGGGGGAGGAATTTGATCGCTACTGGGGCATGAAGCAAGGGGCCGATGCCTACATTGCAAAGCCCTTTCAGCCTGATGAACTGGTCGGAACCGTTAAGCAACTCTTGCGTGGATGATTCAAGGTTAAAGCAATACTATGGTTGGAAATCCGGATTTCTTAACAAATAAAGGACAAGAGCAAGTCCCCGAATTCCAGGAGCTTGACAGCCCTGAAGGTGAGTTGTACCTGAGATTTCTAACGGCATCCGACCAGGAATTTGCTCTTCCCGCCATTGGAATTCGTGAGGTTATTTCACCATCCCCCGATCGAATTACACCCATTCCGAACATTTCACCTCTGCTTTTGGGTACTCTCAATGTGCGTGGACGGGTTATTTGGGTAGCTGATTTGGGGCAGTTTTTAGGTGAGCCTACGCCATTAACAACTGACCGTGCTGAGATACCGGTTATCGCCGTTGAAGATCAAGATATCATACTGGGCTTAGCCGTTCACTTCATCATCGGGATGGGATGGCTTGATGTAGATGAGGTTCAAATGCCTGCGAATGCTCCTGACAGTATGGCTCCGTTTCTGAAAGGAGAATGGTCTGCGGAAGATGAGAATGGACATTGCTTGCGGCTTTTGGATCAGGTATCTATCCTTAGGTCTGCCCGGTGGGCTGCATAGCCTGCCGTTAGTTTAAGGAAGACTCACCAAAGCGGAGAGAAAGGAAATGGGATTAGGCACTGACTATACACAGGAATATCGAAAAGCTGAAACAGCTTACATGCAAGGTAATTACGAAGATGCCGCGCAGATTATTGACCCAATTGTTGAATCGAACCCCGACGATGTCAGTGCATGCCTGCTGAAAGGGCACATTTACTGTTACGGCCTCCACCGCTACGATATCGCCCAGGAACAGTATCGAACCGTTCTGTCTCTCACGTCTGACCAAGATTACGTTGACTATGCGAATAGCGGTCTAGCCTATGCCAGCCAATTTAGCTCCGGTGACGCTGCCTCTTATGGTGAGGCCTTTTCTGAGGAAGATGATTTTCTAGGCTCTGAATTGCCTCCGGAAATGAATGACTCTGAGGAGCAAGACTGGCTCAACGTACCCGATGCAACCCTTAATGAAGAAGAATTTAACTTCCCTGACCTGGATTCTGGGAGTTTTGCCGATGAGTTAAACGATAATCAAGGTGAAATCGCAGGCTATCACAGCGGAAATCCAATGGATGATCCCTTTGCCAGTCCAGATAACTCTTACAGAGATGGGGCAGATGATAGTGTTGCGTCTACCTTTGAGTCACCCTTCTCGGGGAACGACCTCTCCTCCCAAAACGACCAGGGCATGGATTTTAGTGATGATGACTTTAATCCTTTTGCCGAAGATGACAGTCCCTTTGCGGACAAGAGCTTGGAAAATTCTGCTGAGTCAACTCCATCAAGCGGATTGAGTGAATCAACACTGGTTGACGAGCTGCAAGGCGTGGATTCTAGCCCATTTGCCGAGGCTGATACAGCCTCGGCATCTGCCTATGGCGATCGCCCTGGTGCTTCGAGTGACCCCTTTGCGGCTCCACCCCCATCCGACGATGAGACGCTTTTCATGATGCCCGACAGCCATGAGAGCGACGATAACGGGATGGGAGCATTTGAAGACATGCCAGATGTAGTGGACTCCTTTGAGGCTCAGTCATCGGATTATGCTACCGACGAATTTAGCGCCGATAGCTTAGAGGGTGTCGATAGTTTTGCTGATCTTGATAACAGCAATGCCTACGGTCAAACCGATGACTATGGCGCGTCTCCCTACGAGACCCCCGATGATGAAAGGGGAAATCAGACGCCTGCTGTGCCCCAGGGGGATTTAACCTTTATTTCTTCGGATAGCAATGTCTCTGAAGAGGATGTCTTCGACGACATAGGCAATGACTTTGACAATGACTTTGCTGACGCAGACTTTGCCGATGGCGACTTTGCCGACAGTAACCTGGCGGACAGCGGGCTGGCAGACGAAAACTTTGGGCAGTTTGAAGGCGGTTTTTCAACCTCGGAAGAAGCATCTATAGGAGACACAGCGCCCTCCACTAGCGGAGAGGAGCAAAGCTTTGATTTTTTAGACGAGTTTGACGAGTTTGATGACATGGGGAGTTTGCCAGACTTCGACCTGTCGGATAACTCAGCCGGATTTACTAGCCCGACAATGGGGACAGATGCCGGGATGCCCAGCAGCAATGGGAGATCTCGAGCCAGCGACATGGGTTTTAATTCAGAAGAGTTTACGGATCAATCTCTTATTCAAGACGAGGAAATTTTTACCCTGTCTGGTACGCCAGACCAGATGCCCGCCTTTGCTCACTCAGAAACGCCTAGCACAGAGCCTACGGTTAATATTGAGCAGGGATGGACAGCCCCGTTTGAAAATGCTGCCCTTGGAACTAAGAAACTTGTCATTGCGGGGGTGACTGGAGTCGTATCGGCGATCGCCGTTGCCGCCGTTAGTTACGGATCTGCCACTTTTGTGCCGGAAAACCGGGATGCTGTCGTTAAAACTGGTGGCGTCATGGCTTTAGCAGCCGGTATTGCCGGATTTGGCACCTCCCTTGCTCTCAGCCAGATTGCGCTAAAGCCTATCGAGAAAACATCAGCAAACTTGCAACAGCAGTTTGAAACGGTGTCGAAGGGGAATTTGAATGCCCGTGCAACGGTATACTCCGAGGACGAATTTGGGAAACTGGCCACTGAGTTCAACCAGATGGCTCGCATTATTCTCACCACCACCAGCGAAGCCCAACGCAAGGCAGAAGAGCAAGAGCAGGCTAAAGAAGACCTCCAGCGTCAGGTGATTCGCTTATTGGACGATGTGGAAGGGGCCGCCAGGGGAGATTTGACTGTGCAGGCAGAGGTGACGGCTGACGTGCTGGGAGCCGTTGCTGACTCCTTCAACCTCACCATTCAAAACCTGCGAGAGATCGTTCAGCAGGTGAAGCAGGCGACTCGACAGGTGAGTAAGGGCTCGACAGAAAACGAAATTTTTGCTCGATCGCTCTCCTCTGACGCCCTCCGGCAGGCAGAAGAACTGGCGGTAACGCTGAACTCGGTGCAGGTGATGACCAATTCTATTCAGCGGGTAGCCGAGAGTGCCCGTGAAGCAGAAGAAGTGGCGCGGTCAGCATCGGCAACGGCGCTAAAGGGCGGTGAAGCGGTAGAACGCACCGTGTCTGGTATTCTCCAGATTCGGGAAACGGTGGCAGAAACTACCCGGAAAGTGAAGCGCCTCGCGGAGTCGTCCCAGGAAATTTCTAAGATTGTGGCGCTGATTTCTCAGATTGCCTCCCGGACAAACTTGCTTGCATTGAACGCTAGTATTGAGGCAGCACGAGCTGGAGAAGCGGGTCGAGGCTTTGCAATCGTGGCAGACGAAGTCCGCCAGTTGGCCGACCGGGCTGCCAAAGCGTCGAAGGAAATTGAGCAGATTGTCTTACAGATTCAGAGTGAAACCGGATCAGTCATGACGGCGATGGAAGAAGGAACCCAGCAGGTCATCGAAGGTACCCGACTGGCAGAACAAGCAAAACGATCCCTCGAAGACATTATTCAAGTTTCCAACCGCATTGATGCTCTGGTGCGTTCGATTACCGCAGACACCGTCGAGCAGACGGAAACCTCCAGAGCTGTAGCGCAAGTTATGCAGTCTGTTGAGTTAACGGCCCAAGAAACCTCCCAGGAAGCCCAGCGTGTGTCTGGGTCGTTGCAGAGCCTGGTGGGGGTTGCCCGTGACCTATTGAATTCAGTTGAACGCTTTAAAGTAGAAGAATCTGATGCTGGCATGGGCTAAGGCATCATTGTCCGTATCCTCTAGCACTATCAGTATTGTGTAGCACTGAAGGCTTGCACAGCAGAATTGGGTAAGTTGAATCAAAGCATAATGTGAATCAAGCGGAATGAAACGGTGCTTCTGACCAGCCCCCACGGCGTAGACTCAGAACTAAGGAGAAGACCCCCATGCAGTCGGAACAGCAACAGCGAATTATGGGCTATTTCATTGAGGAGGCGAAAGACCACCTCAATACGATTGAGCAAGGGTTGCTGAATCTGCAGGGCACAATTGGGGATCCCGAACTGGTCAGCGAAGTATTCCGGGCAGCGCACTCCGTGAAAGGTGGAGCAGCAATGCTGGGCCTCGATAGTATCCAGAAAACGGCTCACCGTCTCGAAGACTACTTTAAGATTTTGAAAGAGTGTCCGGTTCAGGTTGACCAGAAACTGGAAACGTTGTTCTTGCGAGTATTCGATACGCTTCAGGATCTCCTAGAACAGTTGCAGGGGCCATTTGGTCTGACTGATGATAGTGCCACCCAAATTATGGGAGATGTCGAGCCTGTCCTGCTTGAGCTCAACACCCACCTGAGTACCTTAGTGAAACAATCCGGTGGGGTTCCACCTTCAGAAGTCGATCTGTCCCTTCAGTCTGCCCAGGTTGCGCCTGCAAGCCAGCCCAAGCCTGCTGCACCTGTTGCTGCACCTG
>CAYXJG010000041.1:0-13724 GCA_964465285.1 uncultured bacterium | reverse complement strand
TGCTGCACCTGTTGCTGCACCTGCTAAGGAAGAAGACAGTGCCTTACAGCTCTACTTCCAGAGTGAAGTTCCGGCTCAGTTGCGGACAATGTTGCAACTCTTCAAGCAATCCGACAGCCCTGCCATACGCCAGCAACTCCAGGATATCTGTAGTGAATTTGAACAGGCTGGTGAATCCTTTGATTTACCAGTCTGCTGGCATGAGTTGAGCCGTTGCGCAAAGCGGGCGATCGCCAATCCCGACAATAACTTCCGTACGTTAGCCCCTGCCCTCATCAAAGATTTAAAGCAGGCTCAAGACTTAGTACTGGCTGGACGAGCTAGCGAGGTTGCTCCTAGTCTGGCTTTGCAGGAACTTCAGCCGCTCGCTGATGTCTTAGAAGATGAAGCTGATGTACTAACGCTTAACGACTCGCCAGGCGAATGGGTGAATGATGTTGCTGATGTTAGCGATCGCGGTCTAGCGGACATGGGAGCAGCCTCTGATGGAGACGACCATCTGTTCGATGAAGTCAATGAGAGCTTGAATGACATAGATCTGGAAAACATCAATGACCTCGGGGCTGACGAAAATGCCACGGAAGGGCTGCTCGACAGAGAAATTTTTGATGATAACGCCTTGGGTGAACTGTCCGAGGGCAGCGATTCGAGCTATCCGAATGCAGATGATTCCCTCGGTCTAAGCCTGGACATTGATAATTCTGAGGATCTGGACTTAGACTTTGAAGACCTTAACATCGAATCATCCAACAATATCTCGCCGCGACAGGGGCCACAGGTTGGAGCGGCTGAGTTAAACAGCTTAGCTGATCTATTTGAGAGCGAAGGCTCAAAAAACACGATGGACTGGAAAGAAGAGGTAATTGATGATGCCTCCGACCTCCTTGTTGATGGCCTTGCCCTTGAGGCATCAGATGATTTCTCCGATCTCCTTTTTGACGAGGAGGAGAGTAGGCCATCTATCGAACACCAGGATGTAGACGACATTTCTGCACTGCTTAACGGGGCTGAAAAATCAGCAGCTCAAGCGCCACCTGACATCGCCCAGGACGATGAATTCGCCGACTTATTTGAAGTTGGCACGCCAAACCAGGAAAAAACATCGACCACCTCTGCCTCTGATGGTCTAGAGGAGCTAGGGGATTTCTTCAACAACATGAGCAATGGTGATGAACCTCAGCCAGAGTTAACCGAATCAATGGATATAGAAGGGGATGAGAAGGTTGAATCTTCAGATCGCTCTACTATCGGCTTGACTTGTGATACAGCTGATGAAAGCGGGCCAGAAGATATTGGTTCCACAGACGATTTTGACTCACTATTCGATGTCAATCTGTCCGGCGAAGAGGGTCCAACAGATTTATCAGACAGTGCCAACGAGTGGGACTTTGAGAATGAATTGTCTGGAGAGTCAACCTCAACTGAACAGCGCGAGGCCGATTTAGGGAATACGGCGAGTGAATTTGATGATAGTGCTGACTTCGATAGCTTATTCGATCGTCCCGCTGACGCTAACGAGCTGAGTTTTGGCGATACATTTAATAGCGCCCTAGCTGGTGAAGAAGATGGCCCATCTGACCCTGTCCACTCCCTGACTCCTGAAGACCTGGGAATGTCAGATGATGTCGGCGCATCTCTAGAAGATGTTTGGGATTCAGGTGCTCCGGAGGTATCATCTATTGCTGCAACAAATGACCGCAGTGCTTTCGAGTCCCTTGATGTAGCTCATGCGGATAACGCAGATGGTGTTGATTCCGAAAATTTGAACGATGTCCTGGATATCTTTTCTGAAGATAGCACTACAACAGAGGACGATATTAATGCTCTGTTTTTTGAGGATGAGGACGATTCCGCTGGCGACAATATTAGCTCAGATGTCACGGAGGAGTTGCCTGAGGGTCTGCTGAACGAAATTTCTGAAGAACTAGTGGAGGGAACTACTCCCCAAGCTATTGCTGATGAGTCAGCCGCCATTGCTTCTGACTCATCTTTTTCCGACCCACCGTTAGCTGAGGAATCTGATTTCGATTTTGGTTTTGACACCGACCTGACACCGACTGAGATTTCTAATGCAAGTGTAGAGGACGATCCAGAGCCTCTATCCTTAGATATGGATAATGCTTCAGATGTCGTTGATGTCTTAGATGGGGATAATGCTTCGGGTTATGACAATGCCTTAGACATTGGCGATGCCTTAGACATTGGTAATGCTCCGAATCGTGATAATGCGTTGGACACTGATGATACTGTCTCTGATGGAGATGCCAACCTTTCCGATTTTGAGATGTCTGATGGGTCTGGGGAAAGCAGCTTCGGAGCATCAAGCTCTCGCGGTATATCCTCTGAACTTGACGATTTAGATTTAGAGGCAGAGTTCGGGGAACAGTTCAACAGTGACCCCGCAGATGCCGATATGTCCTTAGAGGCTGAGTTATTGCTAGAGGGTAGTGATTTCAGCTTTGATATGGATGCCTCGCCTGATTCTTCTGGCACCAGCGAGAGTCTAGACTTCTCGGACATAGATGCTGACCTGGATGGCACATCTGAAGAAGAGTTGACAGGCGATGATATATCTTTTGAGTCGCTTGATACAGATAGTGAATTGAGATCGAATCCAACCCCAGAAGCTTTAGCACGTGAACCCCAGGATGCCGAACTCGATGATCGTGATGTTAGTGACTTCTTAGGGCTTGAGGCAGAACATCTAGACCTAGTTGAACCGGGAGCATCGGCTGATGATGGCGCTAGTTTGTTCGACGATGAGGAGGACAGCGAAGCAACCCTGGACGTCTCGCCTATGAATGAGTTAGAGGAGGTGTGTGATTCTTGGGGAGGCGCGGGATCTGGGGCTGATGAGCTGGATGACCTGGATGCTCTCCTAGAGGGAGATATGTCCGAGACATCTGACCCTTACAATGACGAGGACGTTGAGGCATCTAGGTCTGACTTAGAAAGTTTTGATGACCTTGAAGCATTTTTGAGCAATGCTGATGAAGCGGAAAGCTCTGACTCAGAGGATGAGGTAGAGGATAATGGGGCGTCGATCACAAGTGTCGGCGATGAGTTCGACGATCTAGATGCTCTACTCGATACACCCGCTACCGGGGCGATCGCCCCGGTAGCGGGTAACCAAAACTTTTCCAGTCCAGATGCTGAGGAGTCTGGTGAGGATGACTTCTCAGACTTGGAAAAGTTGCTTGAAGATGCCGACCACAAACTAGGCGGCTCACCCACGGCAAAAGCTGCCCGAGGGCCATCTCCTGTCCCTAGCCGCCGCCCAGCCGCTCGACGCGGAGGCGGAGGATTAACCGACCAGACCATGCGGGTTTCCATCAAAAATCTGGATAACCTCAACAACCTGGTGGGAGAACTCGTAGTTAACCGCAACAGTTTGGAACAGTCCCAGGAGCGTCTGCGCCAGTTTCTCGATAACTTGCTCTATCAAGTTCAGCAACTGAGCGATGTGGGTCAGCGGATGCGGGATCTATACGAGCGATCGCTCCTTGAAAGTTCCTTGCTTACAAGCCGTCGGGGCAGTCCTATGGCGGTGGCACCCGCTGGAGGTAGCACAGCATCCGCCGTATCAGATGCAACCCACGCGACTGGGGAGAGTTTTGATGCCCTGGAGATGGATCGATTTACTGGCTTCCACACCCTCTCTCAAGAGATGATTGAGCTGATTGTACGGGTGAGAGAGGCAGCGTCTGACATTGACTTCGTAATTGATGAGAGCGACCAAACGACCCGAATGTTTCGCCAGGTCACCACCCAACTGCAGGAGGGGTTGACGCGCTCTCGTATGGTGCCTTTTTCCCAGGCTGCAAGCCGTCTGCCGCGAGCTGTCCGCGATATTTCGATCAAGTGTGGCAAGCAAGCAGAATTAATTGTCGAAGGCAAGGATACGTTAATCGACAAGATGATTCTGGAGCAGCTTTATGACCCGATGACGCATTTGGTTAATAATGCCATTACCCACGGTATTGAGACTCCGGACGAGCGAATTGCCCTTCATAAGCCTCCCGTTGGAAAAATTACCATTCGAATCTTTCATCAGGGGAACCAAACGATTATTGCGGTCACCGATGACGGGGCAGGCATTGACCCCGAGAATGTGAAAGGCAAGGCACTCCAGCGGGGCTTAATCTCTCCAGAAGAAGCTCAAAGCATGAGCCGGCTTGACATTTATGATCTCATTTTCCATCACGGGTTCAGCACTCGCGATCAGGCTGATGATTTTGCTGGCCGTGGCGTTGGAATGGATGTCGTTCGCACTAGCCTGAGCGAAATTCGAGGAGTTGTCAGCATCGATTCTGCTGTGGGACAAGGAACAACCTTTACCATTCGTCTCCCTCTAACTCTGAGTATTTCTAAGGCTCTACTGTGCGTCAGTAACCGTGCCCGCATTGCTTTCCCGATGGATGGGGTCGAGGATATGTTAGACGTTCCAAGCGATCGCATCCAGACTGATGCTGACGGACAGTCCTGCATCCTTTGGCGTGACATTATGCTGCCCTTCCGTCCTCTGACTGAGCTGCTGAAGTATAACCGAGTCATGGGCAGGGGAAGCGTTTACGGCGGCAATCAGGAAGAAGATGTTGTGTCCGTAGTTGTACTGCGAAGCGCCGGTAATTATTTAGCTTTGCAGGTTGACCAGGTTTTGGGTGAGCAAGAGATTGTAATTAAACAATTAGAAGCTCCTGTTCCTAAGCCTGCTGGTATTGCTGGGGCGACGGTTTTAGGAGACGGGCGCATTATGCCCATTGCAGATGTTCTTGAACTTATCGATCTGTCCATGGGTCGCATCCGCCGAGAAGCTGGCAATTCCCTTTGGGAACAAGAAGCTGCACGCCTCGCGACACCCCCGGCTAGTGATGAAAAGAGCGAGCCAACAGTGCTGATTGTAGACGACTCAATTACTGTCCGCGAGCTGTTGTCGATGACCTTCAACAAGGTCGGCTACCGCGTAGAACAGGCAAGGGATGGCCAGGAAGCTTGGGAAAAACTGAAGTCTGGGCTGCCCTGCGAATTAGTGTTCTGTGACATCGAAATGCCTCGCATGGACGGCCTTGAACTGCTGTCACGATTGCAAAAAGACGCGAACTTGAAAGATTTGCCCATTGCCATGCTGACGTCAAGGGGAGCCGATCGTCATCGTCAAATGGCGATTCAGTTGGGCGCGAAGGGATATTTCACCAAACCATATCTCGAAGAAGCGCTACTTGATGCCGCCCAGCGAATGCTTAGCGGTGAGGTGTTGGTAAGCCAGTAATGAACATACAACTTGGATATAGCCCTCTCTGACAAAATGACAGGGGCATCTATCAAGTTCCAGAGAGGAAACGGCTAGGCACACGACTTGGCAAAGTTCTCAAATTCACAACACAAAAACAGGGGTTTGGCACGCGCTCCGCGCGTGCCAAACCCCTGTTTTTCATGAAACTTGCCAAGTCGTGCAGACCAAATCCTTAATCGAAACCAAAACCGAATCAAAAGGCGGCACGGGGGCTTTTAGCCTTTTAGGGGTTGAACAACACGGGTTGGGCATCACCTCGTGCATTCATACGCTGGGTGATCCAGTCATACCAGTTATTTAATCCTTCGCCGGTGGTCGCTGACACCTGAAGCACCTGAATGTGTGGATTAACCTGACGGGCATAGCGGATACACTGGTCTACATCAAAATTGACATAGGGCAGCAGATCCGTTTTGGTCAGCATCATAACCTGACTGGCGCGAAACATATGGGGATATTTAAGGGGTTTATCTTCGCCCTCAGTCACAGAGAGAATTGCAACTTTTGCTTCTTCTCCTAGATCAAACAAGGCAGGGCAGACAAGATTGCCCACATTCTCGATCATTAGAACGGAATGAGATGGAGGCTGGAGGGTTTGGATACCTCGCTGAACCATAGCTGCTTCGAGATGACAGCCTGTGCCTGTGTTGACTTGAATTACAGGGCAACCTGTTTCTCGAATGCGCTGGGCATCGTTGAGGGTTTCCTGATCACCCTCAATGACGCTAAAGGAAATGCGGGAACTCAAGTCATGGAGTGTGCGCGTCAGCAGGGTGGTTTTTCCGGATCCAGGGGAACTGACCAGATTTAGCCCTAGGATTCCCTTGGATTTGAGATATTCTCGATTCTGCGTTGCGATACCGTCATTTTTAGAAAGAAGATTCCGCTCTACGGCTACTGTCGTACTGTGAACCGTCGCGTGAAGCTTGGCCATTGCCATTGACGCAGTAGTTGCCGTTGACGTCGTGGTAATGGGCGTTGCTTCTGAAGTCTCCGAGGTATCAGATTGCTCAGACTGGTCATGGGTATGGCGAATAACGGTACCGTCGGGAAGCACATGGGTATGCTCGCTTAGGCCATGATGATGACTGTCAGTATCATGATCAGGGAGATGGGAGCTGCTTAGGTTTGTGAACGTAGGGTTCGCATCATCAGAACAGCCACAGGTTATACACATTCAGCTACCTCCAGTTCTTTAATTCTCAGTTCTTCTCCTGCAATGATGGCGAGGTGAACGCTGTTGCAGGTGCTACAAAGCCCAAAAGGCTGGTCGATAGGAGCTTCAGCTCCACAGTCTCGGCAGCGGGCACGCCCCGGTATCTCGATAATCTCAAGGTTTGCGCCCTCCAGGGGGGTTCCTGGGGTACATACGTCAAAGCAAAACCGGATCGCATCTGCCATAACAGCGGAGAGACAACCTATTTCTAGAGTGACGCGGGTAACAGGAATGCCCTGGGCGTAGTCCGTGGCGATCGCCACAATATTTTGCGTGATGCTAAGTTCGTGCATAATGCTTGTCCCTACGATAGTGCAAGCTGAGACGGTGCAGCTCACAGTGCAAGAGTCGTCAGTATCCCACTGGCGTCAACAAATTCGGGGAAGCTGATCCCCAACTAGCATGTCTACCACTCGCTCAGTGCCAAACCCAGTTTGCATCACCACGGTTCCAGCCGGGTGAGCAATGGCTTCTCCAACCACACGGGCCTCCTGGCCTGCTGGATGCCGACCCATCGCATCCAGCACGCTCGATACTGCATCAGGGGGAACGACAGCGACGAACTTCCCCTCATTGGCTAAATATAGTGGATCAAGCCCCAAGAGTTCGCATAGTCCTGCTACAGATGGATTCACGGGAATAGAGGATTCTTTTAGGCGAATGCCTACCTGGGAAGCCGCAGCAAACTCGTTGAGGACAGTCGCGACCCCGCCCCGCGTCGCGTCGCGCATCGCGCGGATACGGGGACAGGCCGCTGCCATCGCTTTGACTAAGTGATTGAGCGGTTGGCAGTCACTCTGGATATCGGTAGATAGCGCTAAATCCTCCCTCGCTGCCAAAATTGCTGCCCCGTGATCTCCCAACGTCCCGTTCACAATTACGACATCTCCGGGCTGGATGCCATGGGCTGACAGGACAAGTTCGGGGCGAATGACGCCGACCCCTGCCGTATTCATAAACAATTTATCTGCCGATCCTCTGGGGACAACCTTCGTATCCCCCGTCACGATCTGAACCCCGGCAACATGCGCCGCATGACGCATACTCATTGCAACCCGTCGCAGGGTATCCACGGGCAACCCCTCTTCTATAATGACGCTACAGGTGAGATACAGCGGTATTGCTCCCCCCATTGCCAAGTCATTCACGGTACCGTTGACCGCTAGAGCCCCAATGTCACTGCCTGGGAAAAAGAGGGGATCTACCACGAAAGAATCTGTAGTGAAAGCGAGGCGATCGCCCATTTGCATCAACTCGTCTAATCTCGCCGTTGCCTGATCCTCAAGCTGGCTCAGCATCGGGTTATCAAAACTTTTGACAAAAACGTCATCAATCAAGTCTCGCATCGCCCGCCCCCCACTACCGTGGCCAAGAGTAATGTGGGTGTCCCGGACTTGCTTGGCAGGGGGAGATACAGATCGCGTATTAAAGGCAGATGAGGTTGAACGGGCAGTTGAGGTCATAACCAGAGTGATATACATCTGTCAAAGGGTGTTCTACGATTATCAATGAGATTTGCCTAGAACCCAACAGTCTTAAGGCAAACTTCAGCGATCGCCCCCCTTGGCACCACGAAGCTGGACACAGTCAATTTAAATGGCTAACGACTACAACTTCTGATCACCAACACGATGGAAACCTCACCCCACATTACGTTAAGCCAAACGGCAATGAATGAAATTAAGCGTCTACGAATGAATTATCCTGACGAAGAATCCATAATGCTCAGGATTGAGGTCGCTCAGGGAGGATGTATGGACTGGTACTACAACCTGTCGTTCATAGCAAAATCCGAGTTGGGCGATCGCCCAACTCAAATCTGCGAAAGCATCGAATACATCGTTCTAGCCCCCAGCCTGACACTGCTCGATGGACTCCATATCGATTACTCCAATGACCTAATGGGAGGGGGGTTTCGCTTTTCTAACCCCAATGCTGCCCAGACCTGCGGTTGTGGAACATCGTTTTCTGTTCAACCGGACGCTATTCAGCCGATCCACACTATGACCTAATGCACTGCCTGCCCTCCGAAGCCTGGAGACAAGCTATTCCAAGGGATACTCTCCATTTTTGCAATTGTTTTTGCCCCCTAAACCCATACAGGTGAGCGCCTGTAGGGCACGAAGCTTCCTAAAATGAGAATTGCTGAGGCATTGAGGCAGTTATTGACAATTCGATAGATGAAATGATAGTGTTGTTGACTGTGGCAATTATATGCTGAGAACACTCAACGAAGTTTTACCTACACAATAGTTATCTACACAATAGTCCATGCCAACTATCCAGCAGCTTATCCGTAGTGAACGGAGTAGAGCCCAACAAAAGACCAAGTCACCCGCGCTGAAAAGCTGCCCTCAACGCCGTGGGGTATGTACCAGAGTCTATACAACGACGCCGAAAAAGCCGAACTCTGCACTTCGGAAGGTCGCCCGTGTTCGCCTCACATCCGGCTTCGAAGTTACTGCTTACATCCCAGGTATTGGACATAACCTTCAAGAGCACTCCGTCGTTATGATCCGGGGAGGACGTGTAAAAGACTTGCCTGGTGTTCGTTACCATATCATTCGGGGCACATTGGATACGGCGGGCGTAAAGGATCGTCGCCAGGGACGCTCTAAGTATGGAGCAAAGCGCCCTAAGGGATAGGAGTTAGGTCGGCTCTTGCTCGGTCGTACACTGATTTTTTTTCATAACTTTAAGTTGTTTAGGTCTTAATTACTGGTAATCTATGTCTCGCCGTACGTCTGCTCAAAAGCGACCCGTTCAGGCCGATCCTGTTTACAACAGCAGATTGGTCAACATGATGGTCAATCGCATTATGAAGAGTGGTAAGCGATCGCTGTCTTACCAAATTGTTTATGGTGCCTTCCAAATTATTCAAGAACGCACGGGTGCCGATCCCCTCGAGACTTTTGAGCGGGCCGTCAAAAATGCAACTCCCCTAGTCGAAGTGAAAGCACGGCGGGTCGGAGGTGCAACCTACCAGGTTCCTATGGAAGTCCGATCTGATCGGGGCATTGCTCTTGCCCTTCGATGGCTCATCCAATTTTCTCGCCAGCGCTCAGGTCGAACAATGACGATGAAGTTGGCAAACGAGCTGATGGACGCAGCGAACGAAACGGGAAGTGCTATCCGCAAGCGGGAAGAAACGCACCGTATGGCAGAAGCCAATAAAGCCTTTGCCCACTATCGTTATTAATATTAAGTCTCTAAGTTCCTGTCTAAACGCTGCCTAGGGTTTTCGAGCATCTATCATACCCACCTGAGAATGGGGTACGTTCTTAGCTGAACCGCTAGATGGGTATCGTTGATGTGCTTAGGGCATTCAGGAATTTAACTGCTAGGCCGAAGGAGGTAGTTGTGGCGCGAAGTATTCCACTCGAGCACATACGCAATATTGGGATTGCTGCTCATATTGACGCTGGAAAAACAACGACAACCGAGCGAATTTTGTTTTACTCTGGTGTCGTTCATAAGATTGGCGAGGTACACGAAGGGACAGCCGTGACGGACTGGATGGCCCAGGAGCGCGAGCGAGGGATTACTATCACAGCAGCCGCCATTAGTACAAACTGGCTTGACCATCGGATTAACATTATTGATACACCAGGTCACGTAGACTTCACGATTGAAGTTGAACGCTCCATGCGTGTGCTTGATGGAGTCATTGCAGTTTTTTGCTCAGTCGGCGGTGTTCAGCCCCAATCGGAAACAGTATGGCGTCAGGCCAATCGATATCGCGTTCCCCGCATCGCCTTTGTGAATAAGATGGACAGGACAGGTGCGAACTTCTTTAAGGTCTACGACCAACTGCGCGATCGCCTTCGAGCTAACGCAGTACCAATTCAGCTTCCCATTGGTACCGAAGATCAGTTTCATGGAGTCATTGACCTCGTTGGGATGCGTGCTCGTATCTACAACGATGACTTGGGCATCAACATGGATGATGTTGATATTCCACCTGAGTTAATGGAGCAGGCACAGGAATATCGCATTAAGTTAGTCGAGTCCGTGGCCGAGACCCGTGATGACCTCATGGAGAAATACTTAGAGGGAGAAGACCTATCTGAAGATGAGCTGCGAGATGGTATCCGTAAGGCTACTATTGCCGGTCAAATTGTTCCCATGCTCTGCGGCTCTGCCTTTAAAAATAAAGGTGTTCAACTCCTCCTAGACGCAGTGGTTGACTATCTCCCATCTCCTCTGGAGGTTCCGCCCATCCAGGGATTGCTTCCTGATGGGGGCGAGGTTGCTAGGCATTCATCTGATGACGAGCCTTTTTCAGCCCTCGCCTTTAAGATTATGTCTGATCCCTACGGACGA
Organism: uncultured bacterium; assembly: GCA_964465285.1. GTDB lineage: Bacteria > Cyanobacteriota > Cyanobacteriia > CAKZMO01 > CAKZMO01 > JBCCWF01. Next base: position 2,892 of record CAYXJG010000041.1, on the reverse strand, counting down.
CTCACCTTTATTCGGGTCTACTCGGGTATTTTGTCCAAAGGCAGTTATATCTTGAACTCAACGAAAGAGCAGAAAGAGCGTATTTCTCGCCTCATCGTTCTTAAGGCAGATGAGCGCACCGAAGTTGACGAACTTCGCGCAGGAGATCTTGGTGCAGTGTTGGGGTTGAAAAATACGTTTACGGGTGATACTTTATGTGATCCAGAAGCTCCAGTGCTCCTTGAGTCGCTCTACATTCCAGAACCTGTGATCTCTGTGGCCGTTGAGCCAAAAACTAAGCAGGACATGGAAAAGCTCTCAAAAGCACTGCAATCCTTGTCTGAGGAAGATCCTACCTTCCGGGTTGCAGTGGATCCGGAAACGAATCAGACTGTCATTGCGGGTATGGGAGAGCTCCATCTCGAAATTCTTGTGGATAGGATGCTGCGCGAATTTCGAGTTGAGGCAAACGTGGGTGCGCCGCAGGTTGCCTATCGAGAAACGATTCGCAAATCTGTAAATGCAGAGGGTAAGTTTATTCGTCAAAGTGGTGGTAAGGGGCAGTATGGTCATGTTGTAATTGATCTCGAACCCGCTGAGTCAGGGTCAGGGTTTGAATTTGTCTCCAAAGTTGTCGGTGGATCTATTCCCAAAGAATACATCGGCCCTGCTGAGGAAGGCATGAAAGAAGCCTGTGAGTCTGGTATATTGGCTGGGTATCCGGTAATCGACTTAAAAGTGACTCTCGTAGATGGGTCATACCACGATGTTGATTCCTCGGAAATGGCCTTCAAGATTGCAGGCTCTATAGCTATAAAGGAAGCCGTTATGAAGGCATCTCCTGTGCTACTGGAGCCAATGATGAAGGTCGAAATTGAGGTGCCGGACGATTTTTTAGGCGACGTTATGGGCGACCTTAATTCTCGTCGAGGTCATATTGAAGGGATGGGATCTGAAGAGGGTCTGGCGAAGATTACTGCACAGGTCCCCCTAGCCGAGATGTTTGGGTATGCTACTGACATTCGGTCTAAAACCCAAGGTCGGGGTATATTTTCAATGGAGTTCAGCAAATATGACGAGGTTCCTCGGAATGTCGCTGATATGATCATCTCAAAAAGTAAAGGGAACGCATAACATTCAGAGAAAAGGGAATACGTAACTCATGGCACGCGAAAAGTTTGAAAGAAGTAAGCCTCACGTTAATATCGGCACCATTGGTCACGTTGACCACGGTAAGACGACGTTAACTGCTGCTATTACGATGGCATTGGCACTGAAGGGTGGGGCTAATGCCAGCAAGTATGAGGATATCGACGCTGCTCCTGAAGAGAAGGCGAGAGGTATTACGATTAATACTGCTCACGTGGAGTATGAGACGGAAAATCGTCACTACGCTCACGTGGATTGCCCAGGACACGCTGACTACGTGAAAAACATGATCACGGGTGCAGCTCAGATGGATGGTGCAATTCTGGTCGTTTCTGCTGCTGACGGTCCGATGCCTCAGACCCGTGAGCATATTCTTCTGGCGCGTCAGGTTAATGTTCCTAACCTCGTTGTGTTTTTGAACAAGCAAGATCAGGTTGATGACGAGGAACTGCTGGAGCTGGTAGAGCTCGAAGTTCGAGAGCTACTGAGCGACTATGATTTTCCTGGAGATGATATTCCCATCACCAGCGGCTCTGCGCTTATGGCCGTTGAAGCTGTCGATGCTGGAAAGTCGGACGATCCCTGGTTACAGAAAATCTATGATTTGATGGATAGCGTGGATGATTACATTCCTACTCCAGAGCGTGATGTAGATAAGCCTTTTTTGATGGCCGTTGAGGATGTCTTCTCTATTACGGGTCGAGGTACTGTTGCAACAGGGCGAATTGAGCGTGGCGTTGTAAAAGTTGGTCAAGAAATTGAGGTTGTTGGTATCCGCGAGACTCGCAAGACGACCGTGACTGGGATTGAGATGTTCCGGAAAAGCCTAGATGAGGGAATGGCTGGGGATAACGCTGGAATCCTTCTTCGTGGTTTTAAGAAGGAAGACATCGAGCGGGGCATGGTGTTGGCAAAGCCTGGCTCCATTACTCCCCATACGGAGTTTGAGTCTGAGGTGTATATCCTGAAGAAAGAGGAAGGGGGTCGTCACACGCCCTTCTTTGCAGGATATCGTCCTCAGTTCTATATTCGGACAACTGATGTGACTGGAACGATTAAACAGTACACCGCAGACGATGGTAGCTCTGTGGAGATGGTGATGCCTGGCGATCGCATCAAAATGACTGTTGAGCTCATTAACCCCATCGCGATCGAGCAGGGGATGCGGTTTGCAATCCGTGAGGGTGGTCGTACTGTCGGTGCAGGGGTTGTATCTAAGATCCTCAAGTAGGGCTAGCGATACCTGACGCTTTAAAGAGAAGCTACCAGGAGTGCTACTTTTCGTAGCCATACTGGTAGCTCTTTCTACGCTATAACTCTAGCCTGAATTGCCCTCTGGCTTTTTCAGGATTAACGTTTGAACCTTGACAATCAAATTATTCGTTTAGACCTATGGCAACTATTCAACAGCAAAAGATTCGCATTCGCCTTAAAGCCTTTGACCGAGGACTTCTTGACACGTCCTGCGAGAAAATTGTAGACACTGCCAACCGCACCAATGCCACGGCGATTGGCCCCATTCCTCTACCGACTAAGCGTAAAATTTACTGTGTGCTGCGATCGCCCCACGTTGACAAAGATTCCCGCGAGCACTTTGAAACCCGAACCCATCGCCGCATCATTGATATTTACCAACCGTCTTCGAAGACGATTGACGCACTCATGAAGCTTGATTTGCCTGCCGGGGTAGATATTGAAGTCAAGCTTTAGGGTCTAGTGACAGCAACTCTCATTAGGGACTTGCAAGAAAATAAAGATACCGGA
>CAYXJG010000040.1:0-20809 GCA_964465285.1 uncultured bacterium | reverse complement strand
GAAACCAAACACGACTTGGCGAGTTTCACGAAAAAGTAGGGATTTGGGGCGCGCTTAGCGCGCCCCAAATCCCTACTTTTTCGTTGTGAATTTGAGAACTTTGCCAAGTCGTGTAGGTCAACGACGAGGAGGCGATCGCCCAGGGATGCCGGATGGGAAATCAGACGGTAGGATAGAGTTTCGTTCATCTTCGGCCATTTTTAATCCAATCATTTTCAATCCATTGGTGTTCAACGATGCCCCAAACTGTTGAAGCTCTTTTTGATGAAGGACTGGAACGCTACAAAGCGGGAGAATCTGCTGAGAGCCTGATTCCAGTGTTTAAAGAGGTGTGCGATCGCGCCCCTAAAAGTAGTCCTGCCTGGACGTGCCTGGCCTGGCTCTATCTGCTGGATGAGAAGCCATCTTTGGCTTACAAGGCAGCCAGCAAAGCCGTCAAGCTCAACGCGGAAGACCCCCAGGCGCGGGTGAACCTGGCGATCGCCATGCTCGAAACCCAGAAAAAAGGCGTCCGCGACCACATTGAAATCACCCAGCAAATCATCATGGCGGTATCTGAGTTGTATGAGGAAGTCAAGAAAAACTGTGAAGATGGGTTAGAGAGAAAGCCCGATTGGAAGGCGCTGTCTCGCGTCTACAAGTGGTTGTTTGAAGAGTAGCCCTCCGGCCCAATGCATCGAGCATCTAGGAGAATCAGTCCTTTTTGCCTGAAGACGGTACAGGGCTTGATCCAGGCTTCCAGTGCCGGGGAGTGACGGGTGGTGCTTAACGGCATTAGCACCTTATCCAGAATGTCAGGATACTGGCGTACCCAAAGGCGGTTCTCGATGTAGTTGGGGTTAAAAGCGGGGCGATCGAGCAGCCAATGGGTGATGCCATACTGCCGGATAACCGATTGCACAGTGTTGATCTCCGGACTGTATTGGGCGCGGGCCACATCTTCAATGCGCTGGCGAAACTCGCTGTAGTAGCCTGTGTGGTAGGGAATGGCATATTCCTCTGCTACCAGGACAGAGCGTTGGGCAAAACTGGGAATATTGTTCGCCTCTTCGGATAGGGAAGCGATGAGCATATCCTTGGGCTGCGATCGCAAAAAACGATACAGCTCTGGTGCCTGGCCGGTCTGGTACGCCGTGATGGGAAACTGGGCGACGAAAGCGGGGTAAGCCAGCACTGCGAGACTTAAGACTCCGGTGATGATGAGCGCAACTCCCCTCCGAATCAATGAGGGTCTGCGAGGATGGGTCGAGACCCACCGCCATACCCCGTCGATGAGGGTGATGAGGGCGATCGCCGCTGCTAGGGACACCACCACCCGAAAACTATGCTGGGTATAACGGCTGGGCAAGTGGAGACGAAATAACGCGAGATGGGCAACCCCAAACCACATCAGCGAGGACACCAGGAGATTTGGCAAAATGACCACGCCAGGGCCGAGGTGTGTCACTAAAGGGAATCGCTTGGGCACGAGCATCATCACGGGTAGCAGAATGCCCAGGGCATTTGTCGCCGGAGTCAGGGCGGTGGCAAACCGCAGGCCACTGCGCCCCTTCAGCCAAAAAGTTGCGGGGTCGTCGTTGTAGAAAAAGCGGGTGCGACTTCCGGCTGTAGAGAATTCGGGTAGCTGACGGGCATCTGCGGCGGTGAGGGTAGGGCCAAATTCACTGGACTGGAGGACGTAGGGCAAGAGGATGAGAAATGCAGCGACTAATCCGGCAAAAACCAAGCAGCGATCGCCCCGGTTCCCCGTGAACCATGATAAACCCTGCTGCCACTGGATGAGGCCGAGCACCAGCACCCCCGACGATAGCAGCACCAGTTGCGGGTAAAACAAGCCCTGGAGGGCGATCGCCCCTACGGTCAGCCCGAGGTTTCGGCGCAGCAGAGCGTCCATAAACATTAGCATCAGCGGGTACACAAAGGCTTTGGGGGTTGCCGAAACGATAGCATCGGTCAATCCTAGCCCCTGCGCCAGCAGCACGGCAGCGGTGAAGGCAGCAGTAGGCACCGGGAGTAGTTGCAGCACCACTGAAAAACACAGTGCAGCGGTGATGAGATTCAGGATCGGCGGCAGGACTTTATGGAAGAAGATCGGGTCAAGCCCCATCCATGCGGCAGTCCGGTATAGGGCGGCGTACCCCTTGGGCGCGACGGTCTGGAAATAATTGGCAATCAGGTCGTTGGGAAACACATCAGGGTCAGTGAACCGCTGCATCCAGAACACATGCTGCCGGGCGTCATCCTGAATGATGAAGGTCGTGCTGAAGGCGTCCTGGAGGGCGGGCAGACTGTAGAGCAGGGCGATCGCCAGACTCAACGCCAGCCATCCCAATACTCGTGGGTCAGTCATTGACATGCTCGAAATCGTACCAAAGGAACAGAAACGCCGCATGGTTTATATCCTTATAGCGCTGTGCAAAAGCATTCAGGGCAGTTTTTGTGTGGCGGCGCTTCCCGTCGCCACACGAAAACTTGGGTATACTTGGCAGAGATATGTAGGTAGTCACAATTAAATATAAAACCTATAAGCTCTGTGCTGCCCACTGCGCGGGCAGCACAGAGCTTTTTAGTAGGGTTTTAACTGTGCCGAGGTACTTAAAATTACTCAGTCCGCCTCAAAACCTGGACTGGTTCTCACGCTATATACCTCTCCCTCCTTGGGCTACTGCTTATACACAAGTTTTTGTGATACCTCGATTGGGGGGGGTGATCTCCCCTAGCCCCCCCTTGCTGAGGGGGAAACTGGGTTGCGGGTAGGCTCAGCAGGGTGATGGCAAAGGTCGCCAACAAAAGACCGACCCCTTGCTAAGGCTAATCCTGTAGGGGTTTTAAACTCCGATCTTGAACCTACGCGGTTTCAGCGATCGATGGTGCAAATCACCGATTCTGAAAGTGTTGTTGTGAGGGGTTTCTGCGAAACCCCTACAAGATTAGTGCTAAGGGGGGAACCGGCAGGGTAATCGCATCTTAAACGAGTGCTCGTGTAGATAGACTTAGGGATAAAATCAGCGAGTTATAACGGGTTGACGCAGACCTATGGCTCTGTCATGGGCGGATATTCGAGTTAATTGCCTCCTAATACAACCGGTTGTCTCTAATCCCAGGGTGGCCATCGTGTTGTCCGTCACGCCTTATCCGTCCCGCTAGCGGCGAGGATTTTGAGCAGAAAGCCATTGTCCATTACGGCGGTATAGCGCTTCATTTTGAGACTGAGCTTTGACGGTTCGCGCTTCAGTAAACTGCCACTATCCCGAGTTACTCAGCTCAGCTCCCCTTTCAATTGACCATATTCATCCTCAATCTCTTCAAGGCACTAATTCTCTACACGGCTTGGCAAAGTTCTCAAATTCACAACGCAAGAATAAGGGTTTGGGGCACGCGGAGCGCGCCCCAAACCCTTATTCTTGCGTGAAACTTGCCAAGTCGTATCTCTAGATAATCTTGCTCTCGCCTGTCGTCGTTGTCAGTAGGCAACAAAACGCCACGAATGCAAATAATCATCAATGCCTCTATTGACTATGCGACAAAATATTTATTGCAGGTTGCCTGATGAGCATAAAGCAAATACAGCGATACAGAAAAGACAGAAATTTCTGAGAGGTGTAGAAGCATTGTGAATTAGGGAATAGAAGCGATATATAGCGCTGTGCAAGCGCGTTAAGTCCAGCGTGTTGTGTGGCGACGCTCCACGTCGCCACACAACACATCTTGGTGTGCTTAACCTATTTGCACACTGCTAATGGTTCAGATTTGCTGAGCGCCCTGCAAAGCGGCGGACATGTTGTCTTCTTCCGTCACGCTCAGACTGAGCAGGACTATGCTGACCAAGCCGATCCAAATCTTGACCTCAATGATTGTTCCACCCAACGCTCGCTAAGCGAGGAGGGATGGCAAGATGCAGTCCAAATTGGATTTGCATTCGAGTTTCTAAATATCCCTGTAGGTGCGGTGTATTCCAGTGAGTATTGTCGAGCATGGCAAACAGCCGATTTAGCCTTTGGTCGCTATATCAAGCAATCTGGACTCAACTTTTACCCATCTGAAGAGTACACAGATGCCCAGTTTGCTCAAATGAGAGCAGGGATTGAGCCGCTAGCGACCGCTGTGCCTCCCGTAGGAACAAACACGGTAATCGTTGGTCATGATGATGTATTTGAAGCTTTAACAGGGTATTATCCAGAACCTCAAGGAATCGGATTTATTTTAACTCCTGACGGTCAGGGAGGTTTTGTCCTTCAGGCCAGCATATTGCCTGAAGAATGGGTTGAGTTAGCAGACTAATATCTCGTAAAGCTACCTGTCTTGAGAACTTTGCCAAGTCGTGTAACCAACCCCATGTTTCCTGAAGAAGACGGGTTCCATGATATTGACATGGGGATTCTTGAAGCCGCAGAAGTCTATGTGCAAACTTTAGCTGTTCCAGGAGGCATTTTACTCGATGATCCCCAAGTGCAACGGGGTGAGCGCTTATTTGCAGATGCGAATTGTGCGTCCTGCCATGTTTCTGAAATGCGAACAGGGAACCATGAGATTCCTTCGCTAGTCAACCAAACGATTCATGCTTACACCGATTTGTTACTCCATGATATGGGAGCAGACCTTGCAGATAATCGCCCTGATTTCCAAGCTGATGGTAATGAATGGCGAACTCCAGCAATGGCGAACTCCAGCTCTTTAGGACATTGGCCTCGCTCAAACAGTGTTGCCTTATTCGGGTATTTTCATGATGGTCGTGCTCGAACGTTAGAAGAGGCGATTCTTTGGCGTGGGGGTGAAGCCGAAGCCTCGAAAGGGTCGTTTAGAACAATGCCGGAGGGCGATCGCCCATGGCCCATTCCTTACATGCGCTCGACCACCGAGATACCCAGCAGCGAAAGGCCAAGCTTGATGGTCTTGGCGGTGAGATGAGCGAGAATCAGCCTCGAGGTACGAATCGGTTCCTCAGCTTGCAGCACGGGACACTGATCGTAAAACTGGTTGAATTTCTGGCTGAGTTCAAACAAATACTGACAGAGGCGGTTGGGTAACAAGTCCTCGTCAATCTCATAAAGCACCTCATCCAGTTGGAGGATATGCTTCGCCAGAGCCATCTCCGTGTCGTCCTTCAGCAAAAGCGGCGCATCGGCACCCAGTTTCTCAAAATCAATATTTCCCTTGCGGCTGATGCCCTGGACGCGCACGTAGGCATAGAGCATGTAGGGAGCGGTATTGCCCTGGAGCGCCAGCATTTTGTCGTAGCTAAAGATGTAGTTGCTGGTGCGGTTTTGGCTGAGGTCGGCGTACTTGATGGCGCTGATGCCAATGGTTTGAATATCCGACAGGATGGACTCAAAGGTGCGGTGCTCTCCCAGTCCCCGGTTTTTTGTCCAGCGGGTTTCAAGGTCTTGGCGAATATTTTCCACAGCAGATTTTGCCGCTGGGGGAACGGGTTCGTGGCCCATGAGCCATAGGGGTACTTCTCGCTGCAGGGATTCGATGGTGAGCTTCTTCAGGGCGGCGACTTTGCTCTCCAACGTCTCATCCCCAGGGAGAGCAGTGGCGGCAGTTTCCCAGTCGGGAGCGTCGAGGAAGGCAGGGGCGATCGCCTCCCAGTCCTGGTTACACGCCACCTCATACAAGTCGGGATCTGCCCGCAGCCACGCTTCATCTAGCAAATCCTTCAGGCGAATGGCTTCTCCAGAACGGCTCTTGAGCTTCTTGCCATCTTCCCCCAGCACATTGCCAAAGGGCGTGTGGACAAACTCTAGGTCGTCAGTAATCCACCCCGCCCGCTTACCCACCTGAAAGATTTGGGCGAAGTGATTGGTCTGCTCTGCCCCCACGGGATACACCACCCGCTGCACTTTGTCCTTGTTCACCCGATAGCGAATCGCTGCCAGATCGGTGGTCGCGTAGTTGTAGCCCCCATCGGACTTCTGGATGATCATCGGTAGGGGCTTGCCTTCTTTGTTGGTGAACCCCTCCAGGAACACGCACATCGCGCCTTGGTCTTTCACCGCCAGCCCCATGTCCTCCAGTTCTTTCACCACGCCAGGGAGAAGCGAATTATAGAAGGACTCTCCCCGAATGATCAGCGGCGACAGCCCCATCAGGTCAAAAATCTTCTGGTTGGTGTGGTTCGACAGGTCGCAGACGATGCGCCAGGCTTTGAGGGTTTCCTCATCTCCTGCTTGGAGTTCAACCACGGACTGCCGTGCTGCGGCCTGGAACGCCGGGTCTTCGTCAAACCGTTTTTTCGCTTGGCGGTAGAAGGACGCCAAATCGCCCAGATCGAGTTTTTTCCCAGAGCGTCGGTCAGCAGTTAGGGCTTCGGGATAGGCTTCCCGTAGATAGGCAATGAGCATCCCAAAAGGCGTTCCCCAGTCGCCCACGTGACTGATGCGAAGCACCTCATAGCCCAGAAAATCAAGGATACGGGCAAGGCAGTCGCCTACCACCGACGGGCGCAAGTGCCCCACGTGCATTTCCTTGGCGATGTTAGGACTGGGGTAATCCACAATCACCCGCTTCGGAGGCTGAATGGGTTCCACGCCCAACCGCTCATCATGCTGGAGGGCTTTGAGCTGATTTTCCAGATAGCTGGTTTTCAGGCGGAGGTTGATGAATCCCGGCCCCGCAATTTCAGGGGTCTCGCAAGCATCGCTCACATCTAGATGGTTGACGATTTGTTCGGCGATCGCCCTCGGCTTGTTCTTCAGCGGCTTCGCCAGCGACATCGCCACATTTGCCTGATAGTCCCCAAATTTCGGATTACTTGCAGGTACCAGAATCGGATCAGCATCCGCCAAGCTATCTCCAAAGGCAGCCACTAGCGCCGACCGGAACTGTTCTTTCAAATAGGCAATCGTAGCGTTCATGGCGATGAAAATAGCGCTGGAAGATGACAACGGAGGGGCTCAGCAACGGAGGGCGATCGCACCCCTTCACATATTATCGAAACAGATGTAGTTTCTCACGAATGGGACGGGGGAGGTGGGTGGGCGGGTGAATTGGGTGGGTTCATGATTGTACGTTAACGCAGGCAGAATGCCCCATTGACATACAATATAGTCTCATGAGTTAAGAAGAGGGCGACTCCCCGGATGCCTCCTCTCCTTCTTCCGACGATTCATCTCCGAGGAAACTCCTGACTCGCTGATAGAGATTGTTCACTCGATCCAAGATGCCGCCTTCTTCTTGGGAAAGTTCGTCTTGTACGTCTTGCTGAAGGTTTTCCAGGTCGCCCTGAAGATTCTCTAGCTGTTCGCGGGAGGCACCAGGAATTTGCTCAAGGATGCGCTGCGCTTGCCCTTGGAGGTTGCCCGTTGTCTCATTCAGCCTCGTCAACAGCGATTCTAGTTGCTGCAATTGTTCAGAGGTCATGCGCTCGGTTTGGAGTCCTTCGATTTGGGTAATCATCTCTTCCTGGGTTTCCCGCAGGGCGACCTGTTCTTGCCGCAGGTTCAAGGACACGCCAATGAGGGCACCGCCCAGCAGGACGATGGCCACGGTCAAAATCCCCGTCAAGCTCCGGACTTGCCGCCGCAGGCGGATCACCTCGGTGGAGGACTGGTGGGTTTGGGTGGCGACGGTTTGCTTCAGGTCATCTAGCTCTGTGGTCAGCCGCTGCAGCAGCGCGGATTCTGCCGAATAACTGCCCTGGGGCGATGAGGGCTGAGAGTACCGCTGGTCTGGGTCATGGGTGACTGAGTGGCCTTGCCTGCCGGAAGATGCAGGGATTCCCTGATAGCGATCGCCGGAATAGTCATTCGCATTGGAATTCACGTTGGAAGAGGAGGGAGTGGGGGGGGTGTTTCGTTCCATAATGAGCCTCGCGGTTAAACCAGTTTTATGTTTTATGAGGTTGGGGATTCAGTATTGGTGTTGAGGATTGGATTAGATAGTGGAGGTTGGGCATTTGGCGGTCTTCTATTCTAGTGCGGGTTCGGCATGTCCGTATTTTCCCTGTGCCGCTTTCTGAGTGGCATAAGTCCGATAGGCACAAACTCGATAGACGCAAAGATGGTGCGCTCAGATTCCTGGTTTCTTGATTGCCGCCTGTCACAGCTTGGCAAATTTCACGCAAAAATAGGGATTTGGCGCGCGCAGAGATCGCCCCAAATCCCTATTTTTGCGTTGTGAATTTGAGAACTTTGCCAAATTGTGGCCTGTCCGATCGATTGGCTTCCCTCAGAAACTAGGGATCTTGATGAAAATTATCGAGTGCCGCTTACCGAGAATACGGGTGCGTTGGGCTGACGCCGCAACGCTCGCTACAGCCAGATTGGAGTTTAGTTGTAGGCTAAAGATTGCTAATTCTCTACCCCAAAAACTGCATGGCGAACACCAATGACCTGACATCTTCAGCACCTGCTATGTCTAGTACAGAATCGCCCTTTCAGACCTATTTGAATACCCTGTATGACACCTATCACACTGTCACCGATGGAGCACTGGCGAGCTATATTCCAGAGCTGGCAGCAGCAGACCCAAACTGGTTTGGCATCTGCGTCATCACCACGGATGGGCAGGTATTCGAGGTGGGGGACACTCGCCAGCCCTTCACAATTCAGTCTATCTCGAAGGCGTTTGTCTACGGATTGGCGCTGGAAGACCACGGGCGAGCGTATGTGAACAGCCGGGTGGGGGTGGAACCGAGCGGGGATGCGTTTAATGCCATTGTGCTGGATCAAACGACCAACCGCCCCCACAACCCGATGGTGAATGCTGGGGCGATCGCCACCACCGATTTAGTCAAGGGCGACACGGCAACAGAACGGGTAAAACGAGTGCTGGAGATGGTGAAGCACTATACGGAGCGCGACCATGAAATCAACGTCCCCGTCTATCTGTCAGAAAAGACCACGGGCAACCGCAACCGGGGGATGGCCTACCTCATGCTCAATTTCGGCATGGTGAGCGATCGCGTCGAGGAAACCCTGGACTTGTATTTTCAGCAATGTTCCATCATGGTTCACGCGAAAGACCTGGCGATGATGGCGGCGACCCTGGCAAACCAGGGCACCAATCCGGTGACGGGAATCCGTGCCCTCCAAGCCGAGTACGTGCAGGATGTAGCCAGTGTCATGTTGTCGTGCGGCATGTATGACTATTCCGGTGAATGGGCATACCGGGTCGGGATGCCTGCGAAGAGCGGCGTCGGGGGTGGCATTGCGGCGGTGGTGCCAGGGAAGCTTGGCATTGGGGTGTTCTCCCCGCTGCTGGATGCAAAGGGCAATAGTCTTCGGGGTATTAAGGTCTGTGAAGATCTATCGCAGGACTTTGGGCTGCATCTCCTCAACTGTGCAAAGCCAAAGCATCCGCTGATGCATTGGCTGAAAAACTGCTGCAATAGTGGAGAATAGGGGAGTCGAACCCCTGACTTCCAGAGTGCGATCCTGGCGCTCTACCAACTGAGCTAATTCCCCAAATGAGCCTTTATTTTATCACTCAGTGAAAAGGCTGTTCTGTAGGAATTTTGATGATAAATTCGGTACCTTTTCCGGGGGTGGATATAAAATCAAGTTTGCCGCCGTGGTCTTCAACGATAATGCGGTGGCTAATGGATAACCCAAGCCCTGTTCCCTTGCCTACAGGCTTCGTTGTGTAAAACGGATCGAACACGTGAGCCTGAGTTTTTACATCAACACCTGGGCCATTATCAGCAATACGCACAATCATCCAACCAGGATCAGCAAGTTCTGTGCTGATCCAGATGATACTGGGGTGAGCGTCGATGTCATCGTACGTACGATTTGCATCTCGCTCTTCCAGGGCATCAATGGCGTTCACCAAAATATTCATGAAAACCTGGTTGAGTTGGCCTGGGTAGCAGCAAATTGGGGGTAATTCGCTATAGGCTTTGATCACCTGGATGGCAGGCCGCTCAGGGCGATCTTTCAGGCGGTTTTGCAAAATCATGAGGGTGCTATCAATGCCCTGATGGACATCCGCTTCTTTTGTCCCGGCTTCGTCTAGACGAGAGAAAATTCGTAGGGCAGACACAATTTCCTGAATGCGCTCAGTTCCTACTTTCATGGAACCGAAGACTTCTGGTAAATCTGTCTCCAGAAAGTCTAAGTCTAAGTCTTTGATTTTTTTATAGATTTCGTCTGTGGGCTGGGGGTAATGCTTTTGATAGAGATCAACAAGGCCGAGCAAATCATGAAGTACCTGGTTTGCATACTCCAGGTTGCCGTAGATGAAGTTTATGGGGTTATTAATTTCATGGGCAACGCCCGCCACTAAAAGCCCCAGGCTGGACATTTTTTCACTTTGGACAAGCTGAGACTGAGTTCGCTTCAATTCTGTGAGTGCCTGCTCCAAGCGTCGGGATTTTCGATCTTGGGCTTCGGCCTGTTGAATCGCCTCCTCTGCTTGCTTTCGCAGGGTTATGTCTCTGAGAACAATGGTATAGAAGGCTTCCTGACTCGTTTGCACTTCGTTAACTGTGATTTCTACTGGAAAGGTACCTCCGCTGCGACGCCGTCCGAGCATTTCGTAGGGGGCTCCGTCGATGATTGCTTTTGATAAGCAGGTGCGAAGAAACTCTAGCGGGTTGTTGTTGGCTGGAGGGTATTCAAAGGTTTGAGAGACTTGAACCAACCGCGTTAGGGGTTCTCCCACCAGATTGGTTGCGCTGATGCCAAATAGCGGCTGTACGGCTGGGTTTGCCGTTTGAATAATCAGCTCTGACTTTGAGACGGTGAGAATCGCGTCGATCGCCGTTTTGACAATGGCATCGGTACGGGCGGTGATTTCTTCCAAGGACGCAATGACCCGATTGTAGCGGCGGGCAATCTGTCCCACTGGGGTAAAGGCATCAGCCTGAACCCGTAGTCTCAAGTCCCCAGTGTGCTCCTGTCGATGCATGACGGTGAATAGATCTACCAGGTCTGTGGAAGCGCCATGCTCCGAAACGTTGAGTCCGATGTGCTCGTCTCGGTGGCTGACGCGGAGGGGCTGGAGGCGATCGCACGCTAGCAGCACCAGATAGGCAACTCCGAAGGTCCAGATAGCACACACGACAACCCCTAAGATTTGCACCTGGAGCTGCTGCAATCGGTTGAGTCCCGTGCCTAGACGGGGCAGGTCGCCAAACAACGCCACTGCCAGAGTGCCCCAGATACCTGCCCCCAAGTGGACAGGGATAGCTCCAACGACATCATCAATGCAGAGTCGTTCCAGCAGCGATTCTGTGGCGAGCATAACCAGGCTACCGATGATACCAATCAGCACCGCACTACCCGCAGTCACAGCATGACAGCTTGCAGTAATAGCAACGAGCCCCGCTAGCGAGCCGTTCATAACCGCTCCAACCCGGACAAGTTTATGGGTCAGGATAGACAAAATAATCGGCGTGATTAGTCCGCCACACCCTCCTAAAACAGTTTGGACAAGGATTCCCGGCACACTCTGATCAAAAGCAAGGACACTACCACCATTGAAGCCAAACCACCCAAGCCATAGGAATAAAACTCCTAAAGAGGCCAGAGGCAAGTCTGCACTATTGCCCCCCCGATAATGCCGTTTCTGCGAGAACCGTCCAATGCGCGGCCCCAGGATTATCACTGCCGCTAGAGACACCCAGCCTCCTACGCTATGAACAACGGTCGATCCGGCAAAATCGATAAAACCTCGCGCCTCAAGCCAGCCCGCAGTATTGCCAACACTCAGCCCATTCCATGCCCAATGGCCAAAGACAGGGTAAATAATTCCCGACACAAGAGCAGCCATAGTCAAGTAGCTGCCGAACCTCATCCGTTCTGCTACCGCTCCTGAAACGATGGTTACCGCTGTACTGCAAAACATGACCTGAAACAGGAAAAAGGCAACGCTCCAAACCTCGCCATCAGAAAACTCGGGGGCAAGCTTCGTGAATCCAATCCATCCCCCCTGGCTATAGCCAAACATGAATGCACAGCCGAATAACCAGAACAGCAGCACGGATACCCCAAAGTCTGCAACGTTTTTAATGACAACATTGATGTTGTTTTTGCTACGGGTTGTTCCTGCTTCCAAACACAGAAAACCAGCCTGCATTAAAAACACCAGGTTGGCACACAGGATGACCCAGAGAATATCAATCGGTGACTTTTCCATGCTGCGTATTCGAGACTCATATTAGTACAGCCCTGATTCGGTGCGTCCCCTGTAAGAGGTCTGCGGCTAAATAAAGTACCAGGAGAGGGGCGGAGGGCGCAGCTCGCCACCCCCCTCCTGGTACTTTATTGTCTTGCAAGTCCCTAAGCACTGTATTAATCCCCGTTCATGAGAGTCAGAAGAAAAAGATTCATCTGTTTAAAGATATGAAGATTACACAACTTGGCAAAGTTCTCAAATTCACAATGAAAAAAATTAGGGGTTTGGCGCGCGCTTAGCGCGCCAAACCCCTATTTTTTCGTGAAACTTGCCAAGTCGTGTGAAGATTAAAGAAAACCCAAGTTTTGTGGGGACAGTGCAGTGATACTTCATTGTTATGATACAGAGCGGCTCAAATTTCTTAATTCTCATTGCCCAGGGAAAATAATTTCTCTGTCGTTTATTTTTCTAAGATTACCCAGAAACCCCATAGCGTTCACGGTTCTCTAAGAAACGATTTGGCAAAGTTCTCAAATTCACAACTAGGGGTTTGGGGCGCGCGGGGCGCGCCCCAAACCCCTAGTTGTGCGTGAAACTTGCCAAGTCGTGCCAAGAAACGAAGATTAAATAAAATCAAAATTTTATTGGGGCGGCACCGTCGCACCGCCCCGACAAAATTTGGTTCAATTTATTTAATTCTTTTTCCAGTCTATAACTTAAGCCGGGAATGACTTAGCGGGATACTGGGGCGCTCAGCGCCCCAGTATTTCCCCTTAAAACACAGGAAGCATCCCACTTTTGCGGATCGCCCATCCTGCGGGAAGAGTAAAACTCTACATCCCCCGGCCCTTTGTATTTCCAAGAGCCTACACCCATGATTCCTGTAGTAACCCTTATAGCATCTGGTTTTTGGATGCTGATGATCTTTGATTGTGTTCGTAACGATCCCGAAAAAGGGACATGGCTATGGATCTTAATCTTGTTAAATATACCCGGTGCGGTTATTTATTTTCTGGTTCGGCGGCTACCCTATCTGCATATTCCTATGCCTGCGCAGGTTAAGCGATGGACATATCGCAGTAAACTCTGGGATGCTGAAGCTGCCGCTAAAAATATTGGAAATGCTCATCAATTCGTTGCTCTAGGGAATGTGCTGGCAGAATCACATCAACTTGACCGGGCCTTAAATGCCTATGACCAGGCATTGGCGAAAGAACCGAAAAACCCCCATGCTTTGTGGGGTACTGCATCCATTGAAATGAGGCGCAAACGCTTTGCAGATGCTAAACAACGGTTAGAAACACTGCTCGAAGAGGACTTGGACTACAAGTTCGGTGAAGCATCCCTGGTCTACGGAACAGCATTATACGAACTAGAAGACTGGACGGCAGCAAAAGCGCATTTGCAAGACGATATGAAGCGCTGGAGCCACCCTGAAGCTTCGCTGATGCTGGCAAAAATTCAGGTTCAAGATGGCGAACGGGATGCTGCGAAGGAAAATCTGGAGATGATGATGTTTAAGTTGAAAGCCTCTCCACGATTCCATTACCGGAAGAAACAACATCTTTTTCGGCAAGCTCAGCGAATGCTTAAGAGTTTGTAGGAGCTACGCTCGCAGGTCTCGCGGGGAATTTCATGGAGAATTATGATGATGGGCGATCGCCCATCCAGTCGGCAATTAGAGTGTTCACGGTGTCTGCACATTCGTCATAAAGGCAGTGGCCTGCGTTGGGGACATCAATCCAGGTGAAGTGGGGAAACTGTTCACGCAGTCGATGGCCCTGTCTAGGCGGAATAATGCGATCGCCCGTCCCCCACAGCACTAAAACGGGTTGATGCAGCTTTTCCAATAATTGTTCGCGACTTTGACTGTAGGCGGGAGTCGTGACCGATTGAGTGAGACGGCATAGAGTTTGCGCTGCACCCCGATCACGGGTTGGGGCGACAAACTCATCAACCACAGCATCAGTGACACAGGCTGAATTTGCGTAGGCTGACTTGAGGGCTGCTCGAATGAGCGCACGCTGTCGGGCAATGTTGAAAATTACCCGAATCACTAGGGGATTAGCCACACTTTTCTCAATGACACTGGAAAGCCTTTGCACCCAAACGTTGGAGACTCTCTCTTGCCGAGTTGCTGGCAAAGTCATTAACACGACGCCTCGGAATGCTTCTGGAAATCGGCTCGCAGCAGTCGCAGCAACCAGTGCCCCAAGAGAATGGCCGACTAAAACAACAGGACGACCAATAAGCTGTTCCCAGAAGGCATGAACCTGCTCAGCCCACAAGTCGGCTTGATAGACTGTCGCCGCTTTTTGGGAGGCTCCAAATCCAAGCAAATCGACTGCATAAACGGGATGAGACTGACTTAGGGCTGCTAAATTCTGTGTCCATTGTTTGCGAGAGGAGCCAAACCCGTGAACAAAGAGGATTGGAGCTGCATCGGGCGCTAGGGCAGGGGCACTCAAAAAGGTATATCGAATTTGCCACCCCCTCCAAACCCAATCTCTTTCTTTTGGGAGCATATGTGTCAAGTTAAATGATGAAGGTTTATTGAATTCGTCCTGATAAACAGGGCGGGATGCGTAAAGGTTTTGTGAAGTCCGTGATAATACACAAACCATAATATGCTCATTCAGCGTAAACCCTTAAGAACAGCGGAGCGCCGGATGCGTCTCTGTGTTGTGATTCCCCTGGGAGGTGGTGCGAAAGCCCAATATCCCATTAACAATGAAGCAGAGGCTCGTCATATCTACGAAGAATATCTCCGTATGAATCCGCAACTTGTGCCCGTCCTGTATGAACGCAGCGTTTCATAGCCTTTGTTATTCAAGCTTGTTATTCACACGACTTGGCAAAGTTCTCAAATTCACAACGCAAAAACAGGGGTTTGGCGCGCGCGGAGCGCGCGCCAAACCCCTGTTTTTGCGTGAAACTTGCCAAGTCGTGTATTTAAGCTTGCCTCTCGGAATGCGTTTCTAGCGGTTTCCCGCCGGTAGGATGTTTCTATCAATGGTGTTGCCTACTACACCTACGGTTAGATCGAGACCAGGGTGTGCAGTCGTATGTTTTCTGCGCTCCCATGCTCGGCTTTCATCTATACTTCCGCAGGCTACACCTTTAATTTTTGAATGGGGAAACCCTACGTTGCGCGCAGGATTTCCCCATTCTAAAGGCTAAGTTTATAGCACTGTGTAAGCACACTAAACACAGGTTTTTAAATGGCGGCGCAGAGCGCCGCCATTTAAAAAATTTGGGCGTGCTTAACCAATTTGCACGCCGCTATATGACCTGGCAAGGTATATTTATGCCTTGCCCACCTTGGAAACTGGGTTTTCCCCCAGGGAAAGTTCCAGATCCCAAGGCGGGTTTGTTTAGTCTGTCTCACGGCTGCTGCCTTCGACTAGAGCTTCTCGCAATACAGGAGAGAGAGAATCCTTGAGCCGCCCCGTGCGAATAAACTCAGCATAGGTGTCTGACTCGATTGCCAGCAATTCTTCCCGAACTTCTTCAATGACAAATTCCTGAAACTCAGGATACAGATTTTGGAGTTTTTGAATTTCCTCTTGCACAGAATTCAACTGTCCCTTTACGAGAGCGGATTCGTACTGGAAAAATTCGGGCTCAATTTCATTACGGTCAGCGATGCTGCTGAGGTGCGTCATGACGCGATTGAGAGCAACTCGACGGGCGATCGCCTCCATATATTGCTGCTTCAGTGGCTGCACCCCCATCAATTCCAGCCGTTGCAGGAGTGGCCCTGTCGTCATACCCTGCACAAGCAGGGTAAACAACATTACTCCAAACACAGTGGCGATGATGAGTTCTTTTTGGGCAAAGGAATCGGGCACGCTTAATGCCAAGGCAACAGAGACCGATCCTCGCAAGCCTCCCCACCAAAGAACAGTCTGAGTCTTGCCGTCCAGTTCGGCGTTGGCGAGGGCATTGCTGAGGAAGCTCAAGCCAAAGATGCCAATGAATCGCGTAAGGAGGACAGCGGCGATCGCCACCACAATGATGGCGACATTGTCCGTCAAATTGTCAAACCGCACTTGGTCGCCAATCAGCAAAAATACAATGGAATTCACCAAAAAGGCAGTGAATTCCCAAAACTCAGACACAATCAGTCGTGTGCGCGGGTTCATGCCGATGCGGGAGCCAAAATTGCCCAGCACCAATCCCACCGTCACCACCGCAATGACGCCAGAGCCCCCCAAATCCTCGGACACAATGTAGGCTCCATAGGCTGCAACCAGCGTGAGAGATTGCTCCACCGATGGTAGATCAAACCGCTGGGTGACGTAGGAAATGCCAAAACCAATGAGGCTACCGATGCCGACGCCAATACCCACAAAAGCTGAGAAGCGAACGATGGCGACAGGCAGAGACAATTCCTCTGTCCCCATTGCTACGCCTAGCAGCAGGATAAATGCCACAACCGCCACTCCATCATTAAACAGGCTTTCGCCTTCCATCAGCGTAGTGAGCCGTTTGCTGACGCCCAATTCTCGAAAGAGAGCGATGACGGAGACCGGGTCAGTGGCGGACAAACTGGCACCAATCAGCAGTGACGTTCCCAAAGCTAGTCCCGCAAACTGCTGCAATCCAAGCCCAATGCCCACCACGGAAATCACCACCCCAAAGATGGCATACAAGCAAATGGGCACTAAGTTCTCTTTCAGATTCTTCCACTCCAGGTTCCACCCCGCTTCAAATAGCAGCGGCGGCAGGAAAATGAGCAGAATCAGATTAGGAGACAGGGTAATCAGGCGAATGTCCACTATAGCCAACCCCAATCCCACGATGACCAGCAGCAGCGTGTAAGGAATTTGACGGAACCAGGGCAACGTCCGGGACAACGTTGCCACACTCAAGGACACGCAGAGCACCAAGAGAAACTGGGCAATTTTGCCTTCAATGGTTGGTTCGTTGAAAGTCAGTACAAACGGGAGGAGATGGGCGATCGCATCGAGACTCATCATGATAATGATATAAACCAGTTAATCCTGTGCATTGAAACCACTAGTATCGGAAGGTAGAAGTCAGAAGGATAGAGGCAGAATGGGGATTCTTTATGTGCCAGGAGTTCTGCCTATTAAAAACATTGGGGCTATCTACGCCGTCGAGTACTAGGGCATTGCGCTGTGCATAACTCCCCATCGCATTGTAGCCGCCGTATGTAAAAGTGAGGTATACCTTGGCAGGTCATAAACTTAATTTACGACTTGGCAAAGCTCTCAAATTCACAACGAAAAAATAAGAGTTTGGGGCGCGCTTAGCGCGCCCCAAACTCTTATTTTTTCGTGAAACTTGCCAAGTCGTGTTAATTTTTGAATTGTGGAAGTTATAGAAGACGTGGGATGGTGAGAGCGTGAGCAAGCGTTATTCCTTCACCCCCTCACTCCTTCACTCCCCTTTCAAATACTCCTGATACCCCAACCGATCGAGCGTCGCCTGTTTGTCCATCACCATATCAGTTAGGCCCTGGCGATAGTCCTGCACTTTTTTCAGCAGGTTAGGCTGATGGGTGGCAAGAATTTGGACAGCGAGTAATCCGGCGTTTTTAGCATTGCCAATTGCCACAGTTGCCACGGGAATGCCCCCCGGCATTTGCACAATGGAATAGAGAGAATCAATACCCTGGAGCGTTCGGGTTTGTACCGGAACCCCAATGACTGGAAGAGGCGTCATTGCTGCAACCATACCAGGCAGATGAGCCGCTCCCCCAGCTCCGGCGATGATGACTTTCAGTCCTCGCTCGTGGGCCGACTGGGCATAGTCCATCATGCGTTGGGGGGTGCGGTGGGCAGACACGATCGCCACCTCATGGGGCACGCCAAAATCTTCGCAAAGGGCGATCGCCCCTTGCATGGTTGGCAGGTCAGAGTCGCTGCCCATAATGATTCCAACTTGAGGTGCTTCTAATTCCATTGACTGTTTCACGCCCATCCATCCATCTATCCGCGCCAGTCCCGTTCATCAACTTCCTGGACTGAAACACTTGTCAGTCGAAGCATTGCGTCAGCAAGAGCGGTATAGAGGGAAGGCGACAGATTGCGGTTTGCTCGATTCATGCAGATAGACAACAGCTTCGTACCATCGTAATAGGCACGGAGCTTGATTTTCTCATCTTCAGAAAAATTCCATCGGCATTGTAAACCATACAGGCTTTCCATAAATCCGCTGATCCGCTGCCGCCAGAATTGCCGTTCATTCTGCCACCAATCCTGTGGCATAGAATACCTCTGCATTTGTATGCGGATAGTCTCCCTCCATGCTGCAATGCGATTTTCCAAAGCAGGATTCTCCCTAACTTCTGCATAGATTCGATCCACAGCTCTCAAAAAACGGCTGTAGTCTCTCTTTGCATCTGCTGGAGTAAACCCAAACCGCTGGACAGGCTCTACATTTTCAGCCCCAGCATCCTGCCCGTGGAGGTCTCCTTGGTATAGGTCTGGGGTGGCGCTGATATCTGTCGCAGACGAACGGGGCTGGGCTGCTGTCATGTGATATGCCTGATACAGTAACCCGTGCAATTCCAAGGTCTTGCTAGTGAGCGTACTAGCCGCGTAGTCAAAATCAGGAAATATGAATCGTTGGGACATTGAGCCGAGGTTCTGAGATACGACTAAATCCTGCAGTGAAAATGCGTAGTACCAGGCTCGCAACAGGGACTGCTTATGTACCATTCGGGAGTCCACAGAATTGACCACGCTAGCTGCAACGCCATCAACCCACTGAATAAACTGACGTAACCGATCGTTGTTGCTGATGGAACCGTCTAAGATACGCTTGAAATTCTGAAAAAAATCTTCGATCTGCTCTGGCCTCAGCAGTTCAGCTACGAGTTCGATAATGAACCGCCACTGAGAATTTGTAATGTGCTGATAGACGATCGCATACTGATTGGTGCGCACCAAGTATTCGGCTGTGAAATACTCTTGAAACGTGAGATGGGAAAAAGAGCAAAAATTTGATGCTTGCTGCATTAAGAGCCCATACGTCAGCTCAAGATCCTCAATAATTCTCCGAGATGCAGGTAACATTGCCGTTGTATTTGGAAATAACATTTCTAAATACTCTTGAATTTTAGATTCAACTTCTCGCCGCTCAAACAATATCTGGGGTTGAGGCAGAAGGAAAAACTCAGCCGCAATCTTTTCGAGGAGGGTGCGGGTATTGACAATCGAAAGCTTGTCAAGGGCACTGCTTTGGCGTAGCCTCTTGGCTTCGTCTTTAAGCAGGCTATTTAAGCCCCAGTCATAAACCTGTGCTCGCGTAGGCGGAAAGGTTTTGTGGGTTCTAAAAACGCGACACAATAAGTTGAGCAGCAGAGGAGTCCGGGTCAGTTCCCCTAAATTAATGTGCCGGGTTAGCCGCTCTAAAAATCGTTTCGCAATATCGTTATCTGAAAACCAACCAGTCACATACTGCCTTCTTTGCTTTGCGTTAAAGGGTGCAATGATGGTCTTTTGAAATCGCTCGAATGGTAATTCTAAAGGTAATCGACACGTAAACGCATAATATGACTGGTAATACGGTTTTAGAATTTCTGTAATGTGAACATTAACCGTTTCACGAATGGCTTCAGGCACTTCATCCAATCCGTCTAGAAGGAGGAACATCCGGCCTTCCATAAATAATCGGCGCGTCACTAGGCTGATGTCTTGAACCTTGCAATCATTCAAGTATTGCTCAATATACGTCTGCAGATTAATCTGCAATGCTTTCGGAGCAAAGTGGCGCATCTCTAGAAAGATAGGAACACAATGGGGTAGTAAATGCCCCCGACTGCATTGAATTGCCAACCATTTTAAGTAGCTTGTTTTGCCGCATCCAGGGCTTGCGTAAATTAGGATGCGCTGACGCTCATGTAAGACAGCCCCCCCTGAGGTAATGCCATCATATTGAGGCAGCAACCCCCGTCGTTCAAATGTTTCGCCATCCGTGGCGATCGCCTCTTCTGCAAGGTTCCCAACCAACAAATAGCGTGCTTTCAGTTGCTCAGATGGGAGACGCGTTACCCGATGAAGATGAGGTTCTACAAATTGATCAATTGACGCTGTATCGCTAAACATATTAATGGTGCCGCAGTCGTTTTCAATGCGCTCAACGACACAGTCCCGAACTGTTCTCACGAGTTCGTCAAGGGTAACCGTCTGGGAATGCCCCTCACCAAAGCGACTTCCGGGGCTGATTTTGTCGTACACATAGGACTCAGGATCGCTGACGAATTCCCAGTTCAGGCCCAGGTTTTCACAGATGCGATCAAATGTATCGAACGTACATGTTTCTCCCTTGTCAAGGCAATTTGCAACGGTATGTCGATGAAGACCGATGGCTCTCCCCAGGAGTGATTTGTATCTATGGGCACCATATCGTCGCTTCGCTGCGCGTATTGCCAAGATCTTCCCATCACGGGAAAACCGTAACTTCATCGGCAACCTATCCGACTGTAAATCCGTCATTCTGTTGTGGAAACACCCTAATTTCGTTCAGCGACCAGAAGATAATTTTCTGGCTATCCATTTCACGCAACTATAGTACTAAATATTTCTCTCTGCAGTGGGTAGTTTCTTCACAAGTTAGAAATTTGTCAAAAAGGAGTTATACCTCGTCCATGTTGAGAACTGGAGTTTTCCCACGGGGGAAACTTCAGTTCTCAACATGGTTTGGGTTTAAACGGCTATTGTATTAAGTTTTATGTCAACTGGCTGTCGAACCTTGTCGATCGACAGGGGCGCTTCAA
>CAYXJG010000039.1:5996-21020 GCA_964465285.1 uncultured bacterium | reverse complement strand
TCATCTAGGGGGTCGATGACAACATTGCGGATCAGCGAAGCATCTGCACTCAAGGCATTCTGACCCGAAAATTTCAGTTCAACACAGTGGTGTTGTCTCTCACGCATAAAACGAATGGGGTCAAAGCGATGGGTGGGAACAAAGGCATCCAGGTTACGAGCGTTGACAAAGAACTCTAAAACATGGGCAGACTGCACAAACCACGACGTTAAACAATCATTGCGCGATCGCCCAACGGTTGAGAGATGGGTTAAAGCCATGCGTTCAGGATTCTCCCGGAGGGCTTGGGACATCGTTTCCGGAGGGGGGGACGCTGCATCCCCAGGACTAAATCCATTCAGCGCGTCGCTCACAAGCCCAGCCGTTTCTTCAAAAGGAGCGTCTGGCGGAATTTTGGCAAGGTTGGCGATCGCCCGGTTGATTTTCATGTCCTCATAGAGCCGTGGGTTAGTACGAAACTCGGAAAAGTCTCTATCCCGCTGTGTTACAGCGTCTTCTACCCGTCTGAGCAGATTGAGGGTTTCATCCGCTATCTGGGGGTCGATGCCGATTTGCCAGCCATTGTCCTGAAGGGCTTGCATCAGCATAGTGCGGGCTTTGGCGTTGAGGAATTCAGGAACCCCATAGATGGCTCCCTGGTCATAGGCGGCGATCGCCTCTTCGACTGCTAATTCTGGGGGTGGGGACGGTCGAGAAACCGCGCTGCCATTGTGCAGTATATGACCACTCGGAGTATCACTCGAAGTATCGTCAGAGCATGGGTAAGTCGTCATGGGACAGTGTTCGTGATCAGTTGCTTTCCCCTAGATTTTCCACGTTCAATCTCTAAGGGATCTGCGGCTAAAAAAGATACCGGAGGAAAGGGGCGGCGGGCTGTGCCCGCCGCCCCTTTCCTCCAGCACTTTAATTTTCTTGCAAGTCTCTAAGGGATCTGCGGCTAAAAAAGATACCGGAAGAAAAGAGCAGCGGGCTGCGCCCGCTGCTCTTTTCTGGGTACTTTATTTTCTTGCAAGTCCCTAAGCACGATCAGATTCCTGGTTTGACAGGATTATTAATGAACTGCAAATTACACCCCTTAGCTTTCCACCTTCATTTAAAACTCAAAACTCAAAGCTCAAAATTCAACCCTGACATAACGCGCTATAACTAAGCTGTAAGGCAATGTTGAGGGTTGTGACTCATGGCATCTGGCAACGACACGTTGTTTGAACGGTTTATCGCGCCTGTGTTTGGCTCTTTTTTCATCGACCAGGATGAACTGCTGCGATCTCGCAATGAGGTGGACTGGGAAGCGGAGAGCGATCGCTTCCAACACCTCGGCGGCAACTATCCCGCCTATTACAAAGACCAAAACTTTCATGGTATTGAAAGCGGCTATTTGAGCATTGATGCTGCAGTCACCTACGATCCAGTAACCCGCTACGCCCTGCCGCCCAACGAAGACTGGGTGCGCCAAAGCGTCATCGACACTATTCAGGGGCACCCCCAACGCATTCTCGATCTCGCCTGCGGCACAGGTTCCACCACGCTGTTGCTGAAAAAAGCCTTTCCTCATGCGGAAATTATCGGCATTGATCTGTCGCCCTACATGCTGGTGGTAGCTGACCAGAAAGCCCGATGCGCCAACGTTGCCATCGAATTTCGTCAGGGCAATGCGGAGTCAACCGGGTTTGCTGATGAGTCCTTTGATGTAGTGACGGCGTCGCTGCTGTTCCATGAAACCCCTCCGGCGATCGCCCGCAACGTCCTCTACGAATGCTTCCGCCTGCTCAAACCCGGTGGAGAAGTCATCATTCTCGACGGCAACCAATCTGTGCTGCGGAGCACCACTTGGCTTACAGAGATTTTCGAGGAACCCTACATCCAAGACTACGCTTTCGGCAGCGTAGACGCCTGGATGGGGAAGGCGGGATTTGATGCGGTTCGTACAGAAAGCTGGTGGCTCTTACATCAGATTACGCGGGGGGTAAAGCCATTGCGGGTAAACGAGCCGGAGCGGGTGAGGTTTGAGAGTCCGGCAGTGGCAGAGGGTAAAGAGCAGTGGGCGGTGTAGGGAGGATGGTGAGGGAGTGGGAGGGTGGGGGGGTGACGTGGCATGATCGAGAGGTGAGTTTGTGCATGAAGGAGAGCGAGGCGGTTACGAATGACTCTCAAGGCAGTGCTATTTGACTTTAACGGCGTCATTGTTAACGATGAGCCGATTCACCAACGGCTGATTGAGCAAATTCTGGTTGAGGAAAACCTTCGGCCTGATCCGGCGGAGTATCGAGAAGTTTGTCTCGGTCGGAGCGATCGCGCTTGCTTGAAGGATCTGCTGTCCCGGCGAGGGCGGGTAGTCGCAGATGATTATCTCAATGCCTTGATTCAGAAGAAGTCGGCTCTCTATCTGAAAGAATTGGAAGCACTTAATCCGCTGCCGATTTATCCCGGTGTTGCCGATGCGCTGTATTTGTTCAAAGCATCCTGCCTCACCATTGGCCTTGTCAGCGGGGCGCTGCGGGCTGAAATTACTACTGTCCTGGAACGAGGAAAGATAGCAGCAGACTTCTCGGTGATCGTAGCAGGGGATGACATCCAAGCCAGCAAGCCGCAGCCAGATGGCTATCTTTTAGCGGTGGAGCAGCTCAATGCGCTGAATCCTGACCTGAATCTGAATCCTTCAAACTGTCTAGTCCTTGAGGATACGCCAGCAGGCATTTTGGCCGCAAAGCAGGCAGGCATGTCGGTTGTGGGGGTGGCAAACACTTATCCTTTCCACATGATGCAGCGGCAGGCAAACTGGGCAGTCGATTATTTAACCGAGTTAGAGATTGACCGAATTAAGCGAGTCTTTGGGGGATGCGCCCCTAACCCAACGGCGGCATAGTCTTCATCTTTATCTGAACTAAAGCCAAACTCAAAGATGGCGCGCAAAGCGTGGCACCTTTGAGCTTTTCAGGGATTAGACAACACGACTTGGCAAAGTTCTCAAATTCACAACGCAAAAATAGGAGTTTGGGGCGCGCCCCAAACCCCTATTTTTGCGTGAAACTTGCCAAGTCGTGTAAACAAAACGGATTTATAGCACTGTGCAAGCGCATTAAGCATAGTGTGTTGAACCAATTGCACACCGCAATAGTATTAACCTAAGTTCGGGTTAAGCGGTTTTGAGCTTATCCCAAATTGACGTTAGGGATCTGCGGCTAAAAAAGATACCGGAAGATAAAGAGCAGCGGGCTGCGCCCGCTGCTCTTTTCCGGGTACTTTATTGTCTTGCAAGTCCCTTAGTAGTAATGCTTCAGTTGGGCGATGCCCTGACTGTAGATATCGTCAAATAAACCTTCTAGAGTAGGGTTAATGCCCCGCAGTTTGTCAACTACTTGCTTTCCCCACTCACAGTAGGCAAGCTTCCGCTCCGTAGACCATCCTTCGGGAGGCGACAATACAATATCCCGCAAGTTGGAGATTTTGTCGGCTAATTTTACAAGGCGGGCGCGATCGCTCAGATGGCTGGCATGTTCAACCTGGAGGCGCTTCCGATCCTCCTTCGGCAAACTTTTGTCATCGGTTACTTCAGCCACGACACTGCGGACATCTGGCCCAAACTCCCGCTCTATCTCCTCAAATGTGGTCTCTGTATCTTCTACAGTGTCGTGGAGCAATGCCGCGAGAATCGTCACCTCATCCCAAACATCCCCTTTATTCCATAGCAAATTGGCCAGATCAATTGGATGATTAATGTAGGGCGCAGCATCGCTGCCCTTCCGTCGCTGATCTCGATGTTTTTGGGCAGCGAAGTGTGTCGCTTTGAGAATCAAGCCAGTGGGAGTAGAAGACATAAGCATCAGGCCGTCCATAACGTGCCAGGTTGACTATCAACGGTATCGGCGTCCATTCCGATATCCTATTCATACCCATCATGGCGTATGGATCGAACGAGAAGGCGTCATTGTGCGCTTAAGAAATGCTGAAGGACGGGTCGCGTTTGGGGAAATTGCGCCACTGCCCCACTTTGGCAGCGAGACTGTGGATGAGGCGATCGCCCTCTGCCACTCTCTATCAGGACAATGTGACCACGACACGATTCGCGGAATTCCGTCGAGTCTCCCTGCCTGTCAGTTTGGCTTCGAGTCAGCGTGGGAACAGCTCACCGTAGCCGATCCCAAATTCGAAGCAGGGTTCCTCCATCCCAACCATCCATCACCGTCCTATTGCCGACTATTGCCCACAGGCGATGCAGCCCTTTATTCCTGGCAACCGTTTTACCAGATGGGCGATCGCACCTTTAAATGGAAAATCGGCGTCACCGACATGCATCAAGAAGTGCAATGGTTCCAGGCATTGATGCAGCACCTCCCCCCCGACACCCACCTGCGGCTCGACGCCAACGGCGGCCTCACCTGGGATACTGCAAACCGCTGGCTAGAAGCGTGCGATCGCCTCTTATCATCATCGCTTCCCCATGCTCAGGTCGAATTTTTAGAACAACCTCTACCACCCCCACAATTTGACCAACTCCTCACTCTCAGGCATCAGCACTCAACCCCCATCGCCCTCGATGAATCCGTCGCCACCCTCACCCACCTTCAGGACTGCTACGCCAACGGGTGGCGCGGCATCGTCGTGATTAAAGCAGCGATCGCCGGTTCCCCCTTAAAACTCCGAACCTTCTGCACCCCCCCCACCATCGACATCGTTTGGTCATCGGTGCTGGAGACGGCGATCGCCCGCACCTACCTCCTTAATCACCTAATTCCCACCATTCCCAGCCGAAACCGGGCACTGGGCTTCGGCGTCAACCAATGGTTTGCCAACACCGAGATGGACGACCCTAGCGTTAACCCCGATGCGCTGTTTAATGGGCCAGAAGGATAAAGAGTGAAGGACAAAGGGTGAAGGACAAAGAGTGAAGGGTGAAGGGTGAAAATAGAAGTTAGAATCTCCACTCTCTCCCCTCCCTCATTCTCTCCCTCCCTCATTCCCTCCCTCCCTCATTCCCTCCCTCCCTCATTCCCTCCCTCCCTCATTCCCTCATTCCCTCCCTCCCTCATTCTCTCATTCCCTCATTCCCTCATTCCCTCCCTCCCTCCCTCTATGTTCCTCCAATCGTCCATCGCATCCCATCTCCAAACCGACTGGCTCATCGGTATTGATGCTCAAGCCGTTGCTGCTGCATTCGACAAACGGGTGAGAGAACGGCAGGAGTTGTCTCAAGGAGGGAAGCTGCCTGTGGTGGCGATCGCCCAGTCCCATCCCGCCTTGTTCCTTGCCGATTTTTTTGCCGCTGTTGCCCTGAGCTGTCCTGTCTTCCTCACGAATCCCCACTGGCAGGCATCTGAGTGGCGGCAGGTGTGGGCGCAGGTACAGCCCAATGGCCTATGGGGTACGCTGCCCGACGGTATAGCACGACCTGCTTCCTCCAATCACCATCCCCTCTCATCATCATGTCCATCATCACCCCAACCAGGGTGGATCATGGTTCCGACGGGGGGATCATCGGGAACAATTCGCTTTGTGATTCATACCTGGGATACGCTGATGGCATCGGTTAAGGGATTTCAGGATTTTTTTCAGGCAGCGCCTGTGAATGCCTATTGCGTACTGCCCTTTTACCATGTCAGCGGGTTGATGCAGGTGTTGCGGTGCTTTGCCACGGGGGGAACACTGGCGATCGCTCCTTTCAAAACGTTTGAACGCTCTGCCTGCCTCCCTATTGAGCCATCCGAGTTTTTTCTCTCCCTGGTGCCGACTCAACTCCAGCGGTTGATGCGATCGCCTGGCCACCGTCGGGTGCTGTCACAGTTCCAGGCTGTACTATTAGGGGGAGCGCCAGCTTGGGAGGAGTTGCTAGAAGAGGGGCGATCGCACGGCATTCCCCTTGCACCGACCTACGGTATGACCGAGACGGCATCTCAAGTTGTGACCCTCACCCCTAAACGGTTTCTCCAGGGCCATACCAGCGTCGGTCAGGTGCTTCCCCATGCCAGGGTGAGATTGATGGAGCGTAATTCTTTCATTGATGTGGATGGTTTTCAAGAGCGGTCCACACACTCGGAGGTCATGCAGTCGTGTGCCCCTGCGGGGGTAAATGATGCGGCTCGTGACGATGGTGATGCATCAAGCTGTACGAATCTAGGTATGGGCAGGATTGAGATTCAAGGTGAATCGTTGGGCTTGGGTTATTATCCTGACCAATTTTTTAACGGTATCTTTCGGCCTGATGATGTGGGTTATTGGGATGACCAGGGAGAGCTCCACATAGTTGGACGCAGCAGCGACAAGATTATTTCGGGGGGGGAAAACATTTTTCCTGGAGAGGTCGAGGTAGCGATTCGGGCGACGGGTTTGGTGCAGGATATCGCAGTGCTGGGGATGGGCGATCGCCACTGGGGAGAAATTGTGACCGCCCTCTATGTTCCTGCCGATGATGCTGTGACTCCCGAACATCTTAAACAGCGGCTATCAGGACACCTGAGCCGCTACAAACATCCAAAGCGGTGGATCCCCGTAGAAGAGATACCCAGAAACGTCCAGGGCAAAATCAATCGGGTGGAGCTGCGGGAGATGGCGATCGCCCACTGGCGTCACTCGTCCCATCAATCATCGTTCCAGTGATGAATCCAATCCAACATTTCCTCGATTAACGGAATTCGTCTTCGCTGAACAGGATGGATAGCCACATGGCGGGTAAAGACCTGAATGGCTGCTTTGGTAGAATCCCCGTTTGACTCGTTCTCCCTATCCTCTGCCCCATCGCTCAAAATCAGCACATCATAGCTGATGGAAAACTCACTAGGCGTCTCCAGCGTTGGCACCAAGATAACCTGCACCTCATCGCCGCAGACTAATGGGCGAAAAAAGTTGGCACGACTCTCAACCACCGGAATCGCCAGGTCAGAGTTCCGGAAAAAAATTCTCAAGTCTATGCCAGATGCAACCAGGGATGCTTCGTAGGCTTCATGGGCAATTGAGAAAGCATTGGCAAAAAAGACGACCCCAGCAGCATCGGTGTCTTGAAAATGAACACGACGGGAATAGAAAAATGCCACAGCGCACGTCCAGAACAAAGGAGTTACGCCGCAAGCTGTTGCATCAACTGGTCGGCGTACCGTCTATTATCTGCCAACGTGAGAACAATGCGCTTATGGTATTCGCCCTCAATATCCAGTCAGTCGCTTGGCCCAGTTAAAAACCAGACGTAAAACGCCCAGAGGCGTTTCTGCCAAGTTAGCTGAAGACACGACTTGGCAAGTTTCACACAAAGATAGGGGGGGGTGGCGCGCGGAGCACGCGCCAACCCCCCCCTGTCTTTGTGTTGTGAATTTGAGAACTTTGCCAAGTCGTGTGAAGAGTAAAGAAGTGTCTGAAATTTGGAGATTCATCAAGCAGAAGGAAGTAAGGTCAAGTAATCAACTTTATGCCTTACTCCTCATCCGTCACCCTCATTAACGACATCTCCCTCCACATGCATGACAAAGGGTTCTTCAACCAAGCTGCTGAGTCCAACCGAGTCAAGGAAATTAGACCATTTATCTTCAGCCTCTAGGTTGTCAGGGTCGTTGATTTGGCTTTGGGCCAGCAGATCAAGTGCGTTAAACCAGATTCCTGCCGCTGCATAGACTTCAGCGAGCGTGTCTGCGGGGGATGTGCTAAGACGGGTGTCCAGTTCTGAGCCTGGATCGGGGGTGATGCGCTGTACCCAACCGTCAGTGAACAGGTCACCGGAGCGATCGTTGAAATCGCAGATGAGGGAGAAATACCAATGGTAGTTCTTCCCCGGCTCAAGAGGAGGAAATCCTGCATTATCCGGCAACGAAAGGCTGATCAGTCCAGGGCGATCGGCAATCTGAAAAGTGGTGAGATAAACTTCATTGTTATTTTCATCAAGCAGTACAAATTCCGCGGCTTCTGCTCCGATTTGAGGGACGTACCAGTAGAAGGTTGGGTACTCGTCTAGGGTGTACCCAAAATTGTTGTCGGGCATTAGGGCCGTTAGTGTCTTGTCAACGGCTGAACATTCTCCCCGGGTGCCGCCTCCCTCGCGCCGCCCAGGTAAGCCCACGTTGGGAGGATTATAGCTTTGGGCGATCGCCATTAGGGGTAGCGCACTCAGCGCAATACCAGAGGAAAGGGCGATCGCCAACACACGGGCAGCATTGCGAAAATTAAGAAAAGTATTCATTAGTTTGACCTTTGATTGGTAAGCAAATATTGATAAACACGACCCAATGCACATATCAGCAAATCACTTAGGAGATGCTTTCTGGTGGGTTTACCGCATCAGCATGAATGCGAGGATGACTCAACGACACATAACCCTGATAAATTTAGGCATCCATATGGTTGTTCACATGGTTTCAGTATGAGCATTTCTGCCAAAAATCTATACACTCGGAGCAAATAGAATGAGCCCATAGGTTACGTACATGAATTCAGGCGTGCTCTGACCAATTCCGAAAAGTCTGGTGAAATTAGAAAAATTTATAGAAAGGGCAGTTAGCATGTCTTCAAAAGCCGTGATCAGGCATCGGGAATGAGCATTAAGGTAGCGGCGTGCGACTGCGTCAGGCACAAAAGCTAGTTTCATAGGGCGCTCCGCCCCCTCCGACTATGCTCCTGCTCAACATAAAGCGCTGTAAAGCGAGTACCTGAAGCTAGTGCAGTCATATCGATCAGGTAATGTCACGCCTACCGCCGTGTCGTTCGCTCGGCTCCTATGATTTTCGAGCATTTGGATGGCTGGTTCTCCGACAGGGGACTTGCACCCCATAAGTTCACACCCATGCTGGGCGTAATCGGGTAGCAGGGGGTTTCTCTTCCCCCGCCCCCACAGCACCCCGCATGCGGGGTGCTGTGGGGGCGCTTCCTCTGAGAGATTTAGACATCATTCGGGAATGGCATCCAGGACTGGCTACGAATTAAGCGCCGACAATTATTAGCTCCCCCGATCGGGTTCATCGCTGCGTCGAGCCCATGAGGATAAATCACCCGGTTCCTTTTGAAAGAGAGCGATCCATTCATCCTCTGACTCAGGGGGTTGCCTTTGAAATTCAGAAGAGGAATATGATTGTCACGCCACTACGCTGAGAGGAGGTGTACCGGGGATGGCTTAACAGGCCGTGCTTCCTCAGCATCAGCTTGGGCCGCATCCATCAGTTCTTCTCGCAGGGTAGGCATGATAGCTAGTGCCCGTGTCCAATCAGGAATTTGAGCCCCAACAGGATTGAGGAAATACTGTTCGCCAGCTTCAAGGACAACATTTTCAAACATCTCAATGGTGACCTCTTCTTGATGGCGATCGTATTCCAGACCGTTAAAGCGAGAATCCATGAAATACTGGCGAGTAAAGTCCTGGGCTTCCCGGCGAAACTTTACCCGGAGGGCATGGATGTGCTCCATCGAAAGCACGACTGCCTCTGTTTCAGCCAGGGTTCTCAACACCGACTGCAAGATATCGCGGCACATCTTTTGCAAACCCTCACTCGAAGAAGTACCCAAGGACTGATGCTTGTGTTCAAAAACACCCAAGTCAATTTGGGCAATGCGTTTGCGAGCCACATTTCGATAGACTTCAGCCAAGAGGCCAATTTCAAGGCCCCAGTTTCCGGGAATGCGGATGTTGAGTGCCAGGTCACTGGTCATGGCAAACTCACCCGATAGCGGATAACGAAATGAGCTGAGATAGCGCAGATAATCTCGATACCCAAATAGCTCTGTCAAAGATATGAGCAGAGGGGTAACAAACAGCCGCACAACCCGACCATGAAGGCGGCGGTTGGGAGGCGCGCCTAACCGCGCATAAAACGCCTTGCTAAAGCCAATGCCAAATTCCTTTTCCAGTAAGGGAAACAAGAGTTTCAGGGGATAGCTGCGGTCATACGTGGTGATATCAGCATCGTGGAGGGCAATGGCGTCGGCTAACAGAGATGCAACTCCCAAGCCCAACCAAACAGCTCTACCTTTGCCCTTAAATCGCGCCAGGTCGAGCCCGCGACCCTGAAGCTCCTGCAGGATGCCGCTAACGCGAGGGCCATTTTCCCAAATGATGAGAGTACGCTGGGGGAGACTGCTGAAAAAGTCCACCGCCCGTGAATATTGCTCAAAAGTTTGGGCATAGAGGCAAATTACGACGGCTTTGACAAACTGACACTGGGCAAGATGGGTTCGAATCTGAGTCAGAGCAGGACGCTCTAGTTCTTCATAAAGTGCCGGAATCAAAACTGCTGTAGCAGACTGCTCGCTAAGCTGAACCAAATGCTCTTCCAATGAGCTCAGGTCACACCCAAAATCGTGAACCGTTGTAATCAAGTCTTGCTTAAAGTCCATTTGGATACCCAAGTCACTAGAGGATAATAAAATTATTAAATAAATCTAAAGAAATATTTGTCAAGATTGATAAATAGCTTGGCACAACTAAATATCAGATGTGAAACCCTGCTCTGCCCGATGCGGGAGCGGCGAAGGGTTTTACGGGCTTTATAATCAGTTGCGCTCGTTTACTTATAATCCGAGAATTTTCAAGCTCGCCATAGGAACCCTGTAGAACTCTCGAAAAGGACTCTGGAAGAAGGGTAGGCGCATCCCACTGGAAAACATTCAGGGTAGTCTGAGCCTGGACAGTAGCAATATCAACTTAGCGATATCAACTTAGGAGCGAGAATTAAATAATTTGAACCAAATTTTGGTGAAGCGGTGCGGCGATGCCGCGCCGCTTCACCAAAGTTGGATTTTATTCAATCTTTGCTCCTTACTGTAGACTGCGCTAAATCCTCGCTTTTGTGAGTAGCGATCGCTACTAAGTTTCTGGCAGGAATCTCTAAAGCTTTATAAATATGACTGATGCACGATGAATCTAAACCTATGACAGGACTCGCTCAGCACCCTTGCGATCGCTCTTCCTCGCAATACACTCTCTTCTTACAGCGCGTGACTCCTCTACTGGAAATCATCTACGGCGACACAACCGCTGCTGAACTAGTGGACACCATTTACGACAGCATTTGTGACAGCATTGCGTCAGATGTTTCTGAAAACTTGCACAAGTGGAGTCAAGACAATATTCTCCTCATCACCTATGGCGATAGCATTTGCAGTGTTACCAGAGAGAAGCCGCTGATCACGCTCAAGCGATTTCTCCGAGAACGCTTGAGTAATGTAGTAACGGGCATACATATTTTGCCGTTTACTCCATTTACCTCTGATGATGGCTTTGCGGTAAAAGACTATCTCTCGGTAAATCCAGAGTTGGGGGGATGGAAGGAGATCCAGGCGATCGCCCAAGACTTTGACCTGATGGTTGATTTGGTGATCAATCATGTATCGAGCCAGCATGAATGGTTCCAGCAGTTCAAGAAAAGTCAGGAACCGGGATGCAGCTATTTCATTACCGCCGACCCCGACACCGATGTATCAGGGGTGGTTCGCCCCCGTAGTACGCCCCTCTTGGTTGAAACAGATACAGTGACGGGCAAACAGTATGTTTGGGCGACCTTCAGCCCCGATCAGGTGGATGTCAACTTTGCCAATCCGGCGGTGCTGATGGAATTTCTCAAGATTATTCTGTTCTATGTGCGAGTAGGCGCGAAGTACGTGCGCTTAGATGCTATTGGCTATCTGTGGAAACAGTTGGGAACCTCCTGCATTCACCTGCCCCAGACCCATGCGCTGATTCGACTCATGCGCGAAATCCTGCAAATGGTTAACCCGGCGATCGCCATTATTACAGAAACCAACGTGCCAAACCGGGAAAACCTGAGCTACTTTGGCAACCGCAATGAAGCCCACATAATTTATAACTTCAGCCTACCCCCTCTGGTGCTGAATGCGCTTATGCAGGGTCGCTCCGACCACCTCAAAACCTGGATGATGAGTATGCCCCCTGCTCCGGTAGGCTGTGCCTATCTCAACTTCACAGCTTCCCATGACGGCATCGGCTTACGTCCTGCTGAAGGCTTGCTGACTGACAAGGAGTATGCTGAACTGGTGGACACAATGAAGCGCTTTGGCGGCAAGATCAGTATGCGTCTTCGCTCTGATGGTTCTGAAAGCCCTTATGAAATTAACATTTCCCTCTTCGATGCAATGAAGGGAACTGTCAAAGGCGAAGACTCGTGGCAAATTCAGCGATTTCTCTGTTCCCAGGCAATGATGCTGGCACTGGAAGGCATTCCCGCCTTCTATATTCACAGTCTGCTCGGCACCCATAATGACAATGAAAAAGTCGATCGAACTGGGCGAAACCGTGCCATTAATCGGCACCAATGGAATTATGAAAACCTGGAAGCGCAGTTGCTGTCCTCCGAATCTGTCCATGCCCAGGTTTTCAAAGAACTGTGTCAGCTAATTCAAATTCGGCGACGGCAGCCTGCATTCCATCCCAACGCCACCCAGTATACTCTCCACCCGCTGAATAAAGCGCTATTTGCGTTTTGGCGACAGAGTATGATGCGAGATCAAAGCATCTTCTCGATCCATAACCTCAGCGATAAGCAACAGACATTGCGGTTGACTGACCTCAACTTGATTATCACTGACCCCTGGTGTGATTTGATTAGCGGCACTCTGGTAGATGATATTCACGCTAAGTTTGTCCTGAAGCCCTATCAGTCGGCTTGGCTTACGAACAAATTTGACCCGTCGGACATCCAAGAGTGAGCTAAATAGAGCTCACCCGATAAGTGGGGCGCGTGTCGCGCGCGCCATCCACACCAAATCCCCTTCTATAGCGCTTTGCAAGCGTATTAAGTACAGCACATACGAGGGGCGGCACGGAGCGCCGCCCCTCGTATGTGCTTAATCAACTTGCACACCGCTATAATCTTTGTTCCTTACACGACTTGGCAAGTTTCACGCAAAAATAGGGATTTGGGGCGCGCTAAGCACGCGCCAAATCCCTATTTTTGCGTTGTGAATTTGAGAACTTTGCCAAGTCGTAACTACAGGTAGCTAACCTGTAAGCTATGCCAACTATAGGTTTGCCAATCCAAAATCGAAAATCCAAAATCGAGAATTGATATTACTGGAAAATTTCACCGTCAGGCATAGTTGCACCACTCAGCACGACACCAGCCATATTTGCGCTGCTCAGCTCCGCTCGTACCAGGCTTGCTTCCGTTAAGTCTGCGTTAGCAAGGTTAGTGCGGGCCAGATAAGCATCGGTTAAATTGGCTTCCCGCAAGGAGGCATCCTGAAGGTTTGCGCGACTCAAGTTACATCGACTGAGCTTAGCTCCATCAAGATTGGCACGGGCTAGGTTGACGTTACTGAGGTCTACATCAGGCAGCAACGCCCCTCGCAAATTGATGGTTGCCATATCTGCCTCCGTGAGGAGCGATCGCTCTAACCGGGCATTCATGCAGTTGGCATGTCGTAGGCTTGCCAGGCTTAAGTTGACTTCAGTTAAGCTCGCTCCACTCAAATCGGCATCACTCAAGTCTGCTCCCTGCAAGTCAGCGTATCGTAATGTCGATTCCCGTAAATTGGCCCCCCGCAAATCGACTTTGGATAAATCAGCCCCCGTTAAATTCGCCCCTCTTAAGTCAATCTTTCGGAGGTTTGCCCCCCGTAAATTGGCGGTGTATTTGCGATTTTCCTCTCGCAGATTTGCTCCCCGCAAGCAGGCTCCGGTCAAATTTGCCCCGCTCAAGTCTGCGTTTCGCAGATCGGCACCCATCAAATTCGCGTCCATTAAATCTGCCAGGGTCAGATCTGCACTGCGTAAGTCTGCCCCCTGGAGAATGGCTCCATGCAGGTTGGCATTTCGCAATACTGCACGCACCAAGTTGGCCTGGCTCAGATTGATCCCACTCAAATCAGCTGAGTCGAGATGCGCATAACTCAGACTCGCCCGGTTGAGGAAGGCGAGCACTAGAATTGCATGGCGCAAATCTGACTCGTCTAAATTCACCCCAATCAAGTCCGCATCGGTCAAGTCAGCACCACTCAAATTTACTCTGGTGAATTGAGTTTCATTATGGGCATAACGCCTTAGCAGCTCACATGCATCCATAGTTCTTTAAAGGGTATCCATGTATAAAAAGTCTTTAGGGAAAGAGAATCAAAGCATTTGAGCCAGATGTTTTGGAAGTGGCCTAGCCGTGGCACACCGTCCCAACCAAACCGGATGGCATTTAATCCTGGTTTCTAGGTTAGAAATGCAGTTTCATCGGTGCTGTTTGAATGCTTCGAGTTGCCTAAGGAAGTTGGCTGTCGTTGCCCAGTTCGACAAGGGGCATGATCGGCATTCTCATCCGGTTGGTTTTCAGTGCTGCAGTTGTCGGTTTGCTTATCATGTGAGGGGGGTGGCACGTCTGGCGGGGGTAAACAGGCAGTTTCCGCCGATGACGATGCAGGGCGATCAGTCAGGTGGGCTGTGCCAGGGGTGAGCGCACTACTTTCTACATTCGCTGACGGGTGAGAAGAGGCTAAGGGTAGCGGCTGACCTGTAGATTTTTCTTGAAACGTTTCTGTGGATGCAAAAACCTGGCGAGTCCCTTCTTTATCAAAATCAGACATCGCATGCCGATGTCCTGGTTTTTGATTCGCTGTGTCCAGTAAATCTGGTCTGGCAAACGTTGATTTGGTCATCAACGTTCGCACTGCACGCACAATTGCTGTAGTCACAGGCATGTAGCGCTGAGAAGTTGGCAGGGAGCGCACGGTCAATTGAAGAGCCGCGTTCAAATCATCCAGGGTTGGATAATGCTTTAATGACGCCTCAATCAAATCATCCAAATCACGATTTTTCAGAGTCATCCAGGCATCAACATCAGCAGCGAATTCAGCTTGCTCCTGTTCGCTAGCCTGCCCAGGTGGTGTGTAGACAATTAGGAATAGCAGATGCTTTGCAAGGAGAGGCACTGCATATTTCATGATTTCTAACCGCAGATCATACAGGTCTGCTTTGCTAAAGCTTGGAATCGGCTGAGCATACAGGCGGCGATCGCCTCTATCACCTGCGCCTCTATCGCCTGCGTCTCTATCGCCTGCGTCTCTATCACCTGCGCCTCTATCGCCTGCGTCTCTATCGCCTGCGTCTCTATCACC
>CAYXJG010000039.1:2645-5896 GCA_964465285.1 uncultured bacterium | reverse complement strand
CGCCTCTATCACCTGCGCCTCTATCGCCTGCGTCTCTATCGCCTGCGTCTCTATCACCTGCATCGGCATTCTCACCGTACCCCTGCTCTGCGATGGCACCATGTTCTCCAGAAGATACCATTGATGATGCATTATCAGCGTGACACGCATCAGACATTGATTCATGCTGAGTGTATTCATCAGGGTGGGCAGGGGTAGGGTGCGATGATGCTGAGTCAGCAATTGAGCGAAGCTGTGTTTCTACGCTGGGCGTCGCAGTGTAAAACCCCTGGCAGGCATGAATAATTCGATCGGCGATCGCCTGATACTGAGCAGGTTTACTGGTTGTTTGCACAACGCTCGTCATCACAGCATTTAAGTTTTCTATGCTCTGAGTGAGGTGATGGAGTTCTGCCAGCAACTCAGGTAAGTCGATAGCAAGAAGGCGATCGCGGTCTGCTTCCCAATAATTACGGCACACCAGTACCAAGAGTTTTCGAATGCGCAAATACTCAGACTCTTGTTCAAGGACTTGGGCAATTTGCCAATACAGATGAGAACTAGCCTGAAAACTGGGCGATGAAATCGGCCCTACGTAGAGAGGACGCAGGTGTTGCATAATTGTGTTTGCAATTAGTAGATACTCAGCAGGTTTACTCAGACTCTGTGTAACTTGATGCAAGTATGGCTGTAGCTGGTCAAAGGTAGGGGCCAGCTTCATGAGTGTCTGAATCAGGTCATGCAGGTGAAACTGAGCCAGCCGATCAATATCAGATTCCCACTGCTGGGTACAGGCATACACCAACAGCTTCTTGATCCGGGATAAATGCTGCGCCGTAGCAAAATCACGAATGACCTCATCAAAGGGAGAGAGTACGGTCATAGTTCCTCATCGGTTCGATGATGTGAGATTCCGGTACTGTTTTATGATTCCCTGTTCTAGCGAAAGGCTATAGGGTGAACGCGATGATTTAAAGAAGAAAAACGAGATGACAAGCAGCGCTTGCCCTCTCCTATTGCATCAGCGGTAGTGAGACTAAATCCCTATCTGATACCTAATACTGAATCTGTTCTGTCTAACCTCTAAAAAGCCAAATTTGACAGGATTTGGCAAGTTTCACGCAAAAATAGTAGCAATTCTCATTTTGGGAAACTTCGCGCCCTACAGGCGCTCACTTTTATAGATTTAGGGGGCAAAAGGGCTGCCTCAGAACCCTTTTGCCCCCTAAATTTCCATGATAAGAATTTCTGCTAAAACACACGACTTGGCAAGTTTCACACAAAGATAGGGCGACGAGCAGTGCTCGTCGCCCTTCTATGCCTTCCTTTCTTTAGATTGAATTTTGAAAAGCCCCTAACGAGAACTAGCGGATGTACTCTTTGAGTACACTATTGCGATTTGGATGACGAAGCTTCCGTAGAGCCTTCGCCTCAATTTGGCGGATGCGCTCGCGGGTGACGTTGAAAATTTGCCCAATTTCTTCAAGGGTCTTCATCCGACCATCATCTAAACCGTAGCGAAGACGCAATACATCCCGTTCCCGAGGACTCAGGGTATCCAGCACGCTCTCTAAATCTTCGCGAAGCAAGTTCTTTGAAACTTGATCTTCGGGCGTCTCCCCGTCTGATTCAATGAAATCCCCTAGGCGAGAATCTTCTTCCTTCCCGATAGGCGTTTCCAGGGAGATCGGCAACTGAGCTGACTTAGCAATGAAGCGAAGCTTCTCGATGGTCATTTCCATACGTGTTGCAATCTCTTCCTCAGTTGGCTTACGCCCCATTTCCTGGGAGAGAAGCTTGGTGGTTTTCTTGATGCGGGAAATGGTTTCGTAAAGGTGAACAGGGAGGCGAATGGTACGGGACTGATCGGCGATCGCCCGTGTGATAGCCTGACGAATCCACCACGTAGCATAGGTAGAAAACTTATATCCTTTCTCGTGATCAAATTTCTCAGCAGCCCGAATCAAACCCAGGCTTCCTTCTTGAATTAAGTCCTGGAACGAGAGGCCACGGTTCATGTACTTTTTAGCGATAGAAACCACCAATCGCAGGTTTGACTGAACCATCTTGTCTTTAGCACGGCGGCCAATGTGCAGTTGACGACGAAACGCAGGCAGTGGCATCCCAACTCTGTCCGCCCACTCAGCATCCGTTGGCTCTCGGTCTAACTCCTGGCAGAGATCGTCATAGTCGCGCTCCATCTGTAAGAGGTCTGCAATCTTACGAGCAAGCTCAATTTCTTCATCAGCCCTAAGCAGACGGATACGACCAATTTCCTGAAGATAGAGGCGAATGGAATCTTCGGTATAGTGCTTCTTCTTGGCTTGAACTTTCCGCCGAGAAGAACGACCCTTTGCAACTTTTGTGGCGCTATCCGCTTCAACGACCTCATCAGGTGCACTATCTACAACATCAACTTGATCGCTTTGGACAAGAAGATCAACTGCACCCGAAGGCTGCGCAAACGTGTCAACAACAGTATTAGTCTGGGTCATGCCGCGTTCCTCGTACTCCTAGATTGAATTCAGACAATTAAAACTAGCGCTCTCATCAAACCTTAAACCATGTCAGCCAGGGGGCAAGTCGAATGACTTTCTCGCATCTTTGCACTATGACGTCACATAGGCTTAATCCGCTGACATTTTTATAGACAAACCAAGTGTGCAGACTAAGCAAGATTATCGTGGAGGAGCCCACTGTATCAATGCCGTTGGCAAAAAAATGCTTCTAACCAGTGCGCCAACGCATCTTCCAAAAAGCCACACGATTGTAACCTTTTTGAAGAAATATCAAGCAACAACAGCAGCTATGTCAAATATAGACGCCAGTGTTAGGTATATTCACTGCGTTGCTCTGCAAAGCCAAGATAACGCAATTTTTCAAGAACGCCTAGCTAAAAAAAACTTTTGCAAATGCCTTGAATTAGCAAAAACGTCGTTAATGGCTTCTCGGAGGCTGATGACACAAATTAAATTGGCCTATTACCCATGCACAAAGCATATGAAAGCCGGAGTACGCACTCCTAAGCTCAACACTCCTAAGCCCAGCAGGCTGCCGCCCTGTCTACCTGGCTACTATCGATAATTTATAACCTGTAACAGAAAACGCTTTGCGCCCAAAATCTGACTCTAACTGCTAATGCAGTATTGGCGATCGCTTTTCTGACAAGTAACTTGCATTGATATGCCTAGATCAGGTTGTCCACGGTTTGGACTTTCTACAGCCTAACGTCCATCACATCTTGCCTAGCAGAGTTGCCTAGCAGAGTTGCC
>CAYXJG010000039.1:0-2545 GCA_964465285.1 uncultured bacterium | reverse complement strand
TTGCCTAGCAGAGTTGCCTAGCAGAGTTGCCCAGCAAAGTTGCCTAGCGGAGCTACTTTCTAAATCATAGCTACAGAGTAGCAAAGAATATACCTAAAATGGGTTCCGCCAAATGGCGCAATCTATTAAAAATCAAGAGTTTAGAAGATTTATAATTTTTAAAATTTTTCTAAAGCGGAAATATTAAAAAAAATTATTGCTGCCCCAAGGTAGGGACTAGAGGTTGCCCACCGCAATATCTTGAGTCGTCCTCTAGGCTTTGTTAGGGTGGTGTGAAATTAGCTTGAATATCAAGTAGTTTGATGCGGAAAAAGCTTAAATATCCCTATCTTGTTGGTTCCAAGTGGACCGCTCGAACAGCAATCGATGGTTGGCGGCATTTCGAGGTCGTTAATCGAAAAAATCAAGGCAACTGGGTCTTTGCCGAAGTGATTGCAGTCTGTGA
Source organism: uncultured bacterium (assembly GCA_964465285.1). Taxonomy (GTDB): domain Bacteria; phylum Cyanobacteriota; class Cyanobacteriia; order CAKZMO01; family CAKZMO01; genus JBCCWF01. Next base: position 2,100 of record CAYXJG010000039.1, on the reverse strand, counting down.
TTCTACGGTACGGTTTTGGACGAACGCAAAAAATCTTAACGATTCGAACCTTTGGATAGCAGGATGGGTGTCCTCAGACAGCAAAAGCTGAATTTTCTCTGTAGACTGCCGCACTGGGAAAACACGTCAGGGGTGCAACATGCATGTGTAGCACTGTGTACGTTCTATAAGTTCACGTTCTATAAGCTCTATATACTGCCACGGGCTACGATTTTAATTTTTGAATTGGCAGGATATGTGTATGGTGTTAACCTTGCAGCGCTCTCTGCCATCACGAAAAAGACTTCTGGGTGTGCTCAACCGACGGACACACCGCTATCACGCGAGCCTGACGTCAGCCACGTGTTGTGTGGCTAAAATAGCGCCGTCGAATTTAAGTTAATTGATACACGACTTGGTAAAATTCTTAAATTCACCATGCAGTGATAGGGGTTTGGGGCGCGCTCTGCGCGCCCCAAACCCCTATCACTGCATGAAACTTGCCAAGTCGTATTGATACCCTGCCCAGGTTGAGAACCTGAGTTTTTCCAACCTGGACGCAGTTTATTTCGCGATTTTGACGCTGGTTTAAACAAGAAAATTGTTATCGCCGACATCCGCAGGACTGACTCCCGCCAAGACGACTAAATTTTTCCAGTTCCTGCCGCTGCGGGCACCATTTGCATCGATCTGGAGAACAGAAGAGCCCCCTCCAAAATTCTGAACACGAACGTTAGACAGAGGATCGGTGCCGATAAATCGCGGTGCTTCTAGGAGTTTGGATACGTCAATGCGATCGCGCCCTTTGCCAAAGTCTTTGATCTCGTCTGTCCGTTCATTGACTTTTCGATAGACAAAAATATCAGCCCCTCGGCCTCCAATCAGAACATCATCTCCTTTGTCGGCGATTAAAATATCATCGCCATTGCCGCCGCGAAGCTGGTCGTCGCCATTGCCGCCGACTAGAAAATCATCGCCGCTGCCGCCTCGGAGAATATCGTCACCCAAGCCTCCACGAACTTCATCATTGCCGCCTCGGCCATTAATGCGGTCATTGCCCTGGTTTCCCTTCACTAAGTCAGAACCGAGTCCGCCACCTACTTTGTCTTCGCCGCGCCCCCCTGTAACAATATCGTTCCCAGCATTACCCGAAACGATATCGTCACCTCGTTTGGCTCGCACAACATCATCACCGACGCTTGCTTTAGCTCGATCGTCGCCTCGCCCCAGAACGGCAAAGTCGTTACCATAACCCAGCAGAATGTTGTCGTCTCCAAGCCCGGTTCTAACAATGTCATCGCCAGCGCCGCCGAAGACCTTATCATCTCCTTGATTAGCGACGACAACATCATTGCCAATGCCTCCCCTGACGACATCGTCCCCCTGGCCGCCTCTAACGTTATCATCGCCTCGGTTGCCAGCAACGCGATCGTTCCCAGAGTCTCCTCTAAGAGAGTCCCCTCCCTGACCGCCGTTGATGTTATCGTCACCGCGACGGCCTCTAACCTTGTCCTCTCCTTTCTTGCCAAAAATATTGTCAGACCCTAATCCGCCGTTGATGAAGTCGTTTCCTGCACCACCGAAAACTAAGTCATCATTTTGGCCTGCCTGAATCCTGTCATCGCCACCTCCTCCACGGAGGCGGTCGTCGCCAAGCCCTCCAAAGATTCGATCCCTGCCAGAACCACCTAGAACCTTATCGTTGCCTTGATCACCCTTGAGGCGATCGCGTCCTCGGTTTCCTTCGATCAGATCATCGCCTTTGCGACCCCGCACAACGTCATTTTGGGTGCCACCTTTTACCTCATCGTCGCCAAGCCCGGCATTAATCCGGTCTGGCCCGGTTCCACCGCTGGCAAAGTCATCACCTTGATTAGCTTTGATTAGGTCACGCTGTCTATTGCCAAAGAGTCGGTCATTTCCTCTGCCACCAAATACATTGTCATCACAGCCTAGGCCGCGAATAACATCATCTTCCCCAAGACCCGATAACGTATCTAGATCTCCAGAGCCTCTGATTCTATCTTTATTGCCCGTTCCTTTAAGATCCAGCCCCTGCTGGCAGCGATCTTTACGGCTAGGGTTAGACGGGTCAGTCGGGTCAGTCGGGTCAGTCGGGTC
>CAYXJG010000038.1:0-21360 GCA_964465285.1 uncultured bacterium | reverse complement strand
CGGTCTGCCCTCATTGATGGGGTGAAAGCCGCTTACGAGCGATCGCAAGAACTTGGGCAATCGGAGTATTAACAGGACTGACTATTAGCGGGACTCACACAGTCCCTCTACATCTGGTCCATTTTTAGCGCACGACTTGGCAAAGTGCTCAAATTCACAACGCAAAAATGGGGATTTGGGCACGCTCCGCACGCCCCACATCCCTATTTTTGCGTGAAACTTGCCAAGTGGTGTTTAGCAAGGATGATTAGTTGCGCCAGCTGCCCTCACAAAACCGCGCACGTCTTCAATGAAGGTAATACAGCGCTGTGCGCTGAGGTTAAGCACCGCTATAAAACGCTAGACCTAGCGTTTTAGTTGCAAAACTTGTACCGTTCGCGATTACTCTAGGTTCTGCGCGTAAGATATGCCTGTAGGGGTACGCCAATCAACGAGCATTGGTATGTTGCCTCTAGCCTTTTTCAGATGAAAATTTCCACAGGCCATGGGTAGTCGGGCAGAATTTTTAACCCGTTTTTGGGGTGTTTCTCCGGAATTAAGTAGCTTGGCACAATTAAAAACTAGATACAAAGCCCTGCGCCGCTTGCACAGCGGGCAGTACAGGGCTTTACGGATTTTATAATTAATTGCGCTCACCGACTTAAGTACCTATGCAGAATTAATTACAAACAAGTTTCCTAGGGGCACACCCCGTCGGGGTGTGCCCCTGGGAAAATGTGTAAATAATTTTGCTCAACTACTTATGTCATTCATTCTGCTTGGGTACTAAACCTTCAAGAGAACGCTATGGATATTACGCAGCTTGCGGTTCAAGTGATTGTGGCAATTGTGTGTGCAGGAATTGCAAACGTGCTCATTCCTCGCCGGATTCCAGGAAAGCTAATTGGGCTGGTTCTAGTCGGATTAGCTGGGGTTTGGGTCGGTGAATGGGGGTTTGCTCAAATGCGAGAAGCGTTCAACCTAGACCTTCCGTTTCTCTGGTTCGACATCCAGGGAGTCAAAATTCTCCCAGCAATTGTGGGATGTGCCATTGTCCTGTACGTGGTGACGGCGATCGCCAAGTGGTGGCGTCGGGGACAGTAGATTCTAGGGCTTGTCTCGCTATGGTTCTCGCACGCTACACTACACCCAGAATGTACCCCGTTTACTCAGTCACCCCTGCTCTCACCAAAAGCTTCAAACCTTGGGCGTCATGTTTTGAGCGTTAAGATTTAAGGATGAAGCGTTGAGGGTTTGCCCGTCCTCCTTCCATTACCCTCCTCTCTGCTCTCCTCACCCTGCTCCCTTTGCTATACAAACCCTTCTTACGTCTAGCTACCATTAACGTTCTCTCAAATCTGATGGTTCCTCTGGCGGGAATCATCGATGTGGCATTCCTGGGGCATTTGGAAGACATCCGACACTTAGCGGGGGTCTCTCTTGCGACCGTAATTTTCAACTATGTCTACTGGTCTTTTGGCTTTCTGAGGATGGGCACCACGGGGATGGCAGCCCAGGCCGTGGGACGAGATGATGATAGAGCTTTGTGGCTGCTGGGAGTACGCAACAGTTTGATTGCGCTCGTGCTAGGAATTGGCATCCTGGCCTTCCAAGTTCCCCTCCGGAACGTAGGTTTCTGGATTCTTAGCGCTGAACCCTCGGTAGAAGCATCGGGCCGTGCATTTTTTGATGCCCGCATCTGGGGTGCCCCCGCTGTGCTGGTGAATTTTGTGCTGCTGGGCTGGTTTCTGGGGCGATCGCACGGCAGTAAAGTCTTGCTCTTGTCCATCGTGGGCAATGGTGCAAACGTGGTGTTAGATTACTGGATGATTGTACGCTTGGGTTGGGAAAGTGCTGGAGCCGGATTAGCCACAGCCCTTAGTCAGTACGCCATGCTTCTAGTGGGCCTGGGTCTCATCATCGGGGAACGGTGGAGGCGCGATTCTTTAGGCATCCTTTGGAAAAAGCAGCTTTTGGACTGGCCGCAACTGCGTCAGGTCTTTTCCCTCAACGCCGACATCATGATTCGCACCCTGGCTCTCGTATCAGCCTTTGGCGTATTTACGAACCTGAGTGCTGCCCTAGGTACCACTATCCTTGCGGTCAATACCCTCATGCTCCAGGTTCTTACCCTGGCCGCCTACTTCATTGATGGCATTGCCTTTGCTACGGAAAGCTTTGCAGGTACGGTCTACGGACGGGGCGATCGCCATCAACTTGTTCCCCTGCTTCAATTGTCGGGCACCCTGAGCCTCGCCATCGGGCTACTGTTTGCTAGCGTCTTTGTGCTCATGCCAAGGGTTCTGTTTGGCCGGTTGACGATTCACACTAACGTAGTCAATGCCACACAAGATGTAGTGCTATGGCTCATTCCTCTCCTGGGGGCAGGGGCGATCGCCTACATGCTTGATGGCTATTTTATCGGGCTAACCCAGGGGAGAGTGTTGCGAAACTCTACCGTGATTGCAACTCTCGGTGGCTTTGTGCCTATGGCCATACTGGCGTGGTGGCAACAGGATAGTCAACTGCTGTGGTTAGCGATGACGTGCTTCATGGCAGCACGGGCAATTACCCTCGGCATTCGCGTCCCAGAAACCATTCAGTGACATTATGTTACACGGCTTGGCAAGTTTCACGCAGAACCAGGGGTTTGGGGCGCGCTGTTCAGGCGGCGCAGGGTTTTACGGTTGATATTAATTGTGCTCACCTACTTAATTTTGACGCTGCACTGGTAGGGAATAGTCAACCTACCGTCCCCAACCGAAGGATTTTGGCGACGGAGGCTTATCACAGCGCTCTCAGATGTGGGCGATCGCCCGTTTTCGCTGCTTATCCCATGAAGATTGATCCCATGGAAGATTGATCCCATGAAGATTGATCCCATGAAGCGATTGCATTCCCATAAATCCAGTCGCACAAATCCAGTCGTACAAAGCGATTTGGGCACATGCGATCGCAATAGCATGAAAACAAACGTTGATTAACTTGCGTCAGTCCTAGACATTTCTCATTTTGTTATGTACCATGTTAAATCGTGGGTTTGACAAAGATTTGCATTTTGCTTGTCTTAGTGGCTGCACGCTGGCTTCCATGAGTCGCTGTCATGAGTCGCTGCTGGTATGCAGTGAATCCCAAATTGCCAGAGCGTTAAAGGCGGAACTTTAAGAGTTTGCGCTTTTTTGCGACTGCAATCGATGCTAAAGGGATACTGGGTTAGATTGTCTTTCTCAAGTCTCTGCATCAACGCTTGATCTTCTTAATGCTACGAATCAGCTCCAGGGCTGACCATGTGATTCGTTTAGATGAGTTGCAAGGTTATGCCTAGCGGATCATCCACGCTCGAGAAAAATTCTCGAGGCTTTTTTTTCTGATAGCGCCGATACTTGAATGCTCTGTGGCTGTTCATAGGTGCTGTCTGCGGTCTTGTGGCGTTTATTGGGCCGATCAACGTTATTTGAGGGATGCCGTTAGGAACTGACACGGGCGTTTAGCAGAGTCGAATACAGGAAAGTAAAGGGGATAGAGGGCGGTGACGTTAGGAATTCTTGGAACAAAACTTGGGATGACCCAAATCTTTGATGAAGAAGGTCGCTCGATTCCGGTCACAGTGGTTCAAGCTGGGCCATGCAAGGTGACTCAAGTGAAAACCTCTGAAACCGATGGCTATTCTGCCGTTCAAATTGGTTTTGGCGAGGTTAAAGCAAAAGCGCTATCGAAGCCTGAATTGGGTCATCTTGAAAGGTCTGGGGCATCGCCTGTTCGACATTTGAAAGAATATCGAACAAATGAATCTTCGACCTACGAACTCGGTCAGGAGATCAAGGCCGATATTTTCGAGGAAGGTCAACTAGTAGACGTGACCGGAACCAGCATCGGTAAAGGGTTTGCAGGCTACCAGAAGCGCCATAATTTTCGGCGTGGCCCCATGTCCCACGGTTCAAAAAATCATCGCCTTCCTGGATCAACGGGGGCAGGAACGACCCCTGGCCGTATTTATCCTGGGAAGCGGATGGCTGGGCGTACTGGTGGGGAGCAGGTTACCATTCGCAAGCTTAAAGTAGTTGCTGTAGACGCAGAACGCAACTTGATTTTGATTAGAGGTGCTGTTCCAGGCAAGCCAGGTACGTTCCTAAACGTTAAGCCAACTAAGACGTGGTAAGAGCCACTGACAACGATTGCGGTCTATTGCAACAGGTATCTAGAACAATGGTTGATTGTGCAGTTAAAAATTGGCAAGGCGATGAGATCAGTACGGTAACGCTTGATCTGAAGGTGGCTCGCGAAGAAAGCGCTTCCCACATCGTTCATCGGTCTCTTGTTCGCCAGTTAGCGAATGCTCGGCAAGGTACAGCATCCTCGAAGACACGTTCAGAAGTTCGTGGAGGGGGACGCAAGCCCTGGCGGCAGAAAGGGACTGGTCGTGCCCGAGCAGGTTCTAGCCGGTCTCCCCTATGGAAAGGCGGTGGTGTGATTTTTGGCCCCAAGCCCCGCGACTACACCACGAAGATGAACCGTAAGGAACGTCGTCTGGCTCTGAGAACTGCCTTTCAAAGCCGTGCTGATGACATGATTGTGGTTGAGGAATTTACTGACCATCTGACACGGCCTCGGACGAAGGAATTAACGGAGGCGATCGCCCGCTGGGGTGTAGCTCCAGGTTCGAAGCTCCTGATGATTGTCAGCGAAACGAGCGAAAATTTGATCCTGTCTTCTCGCAATGTATCCAAAATTAAGCTCATCACGGCAAACAATTTGAACATTTACGATATTCTGGCGGCTGATCAACTTGTCGTCACCTCATCTGCTCTTGAGTCGATTAAGGAGATTTATAGTGCCTAAGTTTGATCAGCGAGACTTACCCGACTTGATTCGGCGACCCATTGTCACCGAGAAGGCTACGATTTTGCTGGAAGAGAACCAGTACGTCTTTGAAGTGCTTCCTGAAGCAACCAAGCCTGACATCCGGGCAGCCATTGAACAGTTATTCGACGTCAAAGTAGTCAGCGTTAAAACCTACAATCCTCCCCGAAAAAAGCGTCGCATGGGACGCTTTATGGGCTACAAACCCCATTACAAGAAGGCAATTGTCAAGTTGGCAGAAGAGGATTCGATTATCCTGTTTCCTGAGGTATAACCCCTGGAAATTAGTGAAAAATAGAATTCATATGCTCATCACATGTTGTGTGTGAATCCTATTTGATTCCTAAAAATATTTTTGCAGGTGGGGGCGGGCTGCGCCCGCCCCCACCTGCAAAAATCAAATAGAAGCAATACATGAGATTTCGATTGGTATAAGAACGGTAGAGAGCAGTATTTACAGGCTGAGTTATGGGAATTAGATACTATCGCCCCTACACACCAGGTACACGAGAGCGTGTTGTATCCGACTTTTCGGAGATTACGCGCTCAAAGCCTGAAAAGTCATTAACACGGAATATTCATCGTGCGAAAGGTCGAAATAACCGCGGAGTTATTACCTGCCGCCACCGTGGAGGTGGGCACAAGCGACTCTACCGTTTCGTTGACTTTCGTCGAGACAAACGTGCGATGCCTGCCGAGGTCATGTCCATCGAATACGATCCAAACCGAAATGCGCGGATTGCACTGGTTCAATACGAGGACGGTGAAAAGCGCTACATCCTCTCCCCTGTGAACTTGACGGTGGGAATGGTCGTCAATTCTGGCCCTGATGCAGACTTTGAACTTGGTAATGCACTCCCTCTGGCAAATATTCCGTTAGGTACCCAGGTTCATAACGTGGAGCTTTATCCAGGTCGGGGAGGACAGATCGTCCGTGCTGCGGGAACTTCTGCTCAGGTTGTTGCAAAAGAGGGCAATTTTGTAACCCTCAAACTCCCTTCAAGTGAGGTGCGAATGTTCCGCAAAGAGTGCTACGCGACCATTGGTCAGGTTGGTAACGCCGACTTCCGTAACTTAAGCTTGGGTAAAGCAGGACGAAAGCGTTGGAAAGGTCGGCGCCCTGAGGTGCGAGGCAGTGTCATGAACCCTGTGGATCACCCCCACGGTGGTGGAGAGGGCCGAGCCCCAATTGGTCGAAGTGGCCCAGTAACGCCGTGGGGTAAACCTGCATTGGGACGCAAGACTCGAAAGCGTAATAAGCTGAGCAACTCAATGATTGTTAGGAAGCGTCGTCGCTCCTCCAAGCGTGGACGTGGCGGTCGGAGTGCTTAATCCAAACATATTCATTTCAATGCACTCGTCAATGCATCAGTTTTAATTGAAGGATACATACGGAGGGTTGACATGGCACGTTCCCTAAAAAAAGGGCCGTTTGTTGCGGATCATCTTCTAAGTAAGGTCGAAGCGATGAACGCAAAAGGCGATAAGCAGGTCATTAAAACATGGTCAAGGGCATCAACGATTATTCCTCAGATGATCGGTCATACCATTGCCGTTCACAACGGTCGTCAGCATGTTCCGGTCTATGTTACGGAACAGATGGTGGGGCACAAGCTAGGCGAGTTTGCACCGACTCGCACGTTTCGGGGTCATGCGAAGAGCGACAAGAAGGCACGGCGATAGCTGAAATGACGATTAGTTGAAATGACGATTAGAAAGATGCCTTTCAAATGTGTAGACCTCCACATTGAAGAAGCATTTATTCAGAACTGATTTTTTGTAAGAGATACTCGGTAGGGGCGAAAAGCGATGGCGGCGGTTTCTAGTGACCAGGTAAAAGCAAGTGTTCGATTTGTCCGTATGTCTCCATTCAAGGTACGTCGGGTATTGGATCAGATTCGAGGACGCTCCTATCGTGAGGCGCTGATTATTCTGGAGTTCATGCCTTATAAAGCTTGCGAACCCGTTTTGAAAGTGCTGCGTTCAGCTGTGGCTAATGCTGAACACAATGAGGGATATGAACCTGCAAGTTTGATAGTTAGCGAGGCATTTGCTGATCAAGGCCCTGTCTACAAGCGATACCGACCTCGTGCTCAAGGCCGAGCCTACCAAATTCGCCGCCCAACATGCCACATCACGATTGCGGTTGCCCCTGACTATGGCGATCAGTAACACCAGCCCTGAGCTTTCAACCCTCTAGAGTTCAACGAATTAGAGTTCAACGAATTTAACCATTAGATTTCAACATTAACGTTAACGTTTCTACAAAGAGGCTGCACTGTGGGACAGAAGATTCATCCAATTGGCTTTCGATTAGGCATTACTCAGGAACATCGTTCCCGGTGGTTTGCTGATTCAGGCCGATACTCTGACTTGCTTCAGGAAGATTACAAAGTTCGCCAATATCTTTATAAGAATTTGAATAATGCTGGCATCTCCGACATTCGGATCGAGCGAAAAGCCGACCAAATTGACTTAGAAATTCGGACGGCTCGTCCGGGAGTGGTTGTTGGACGGGGCGGCGCTGGCATTGAGTCTCTGAGAGAGGGTCTACAGCGTGAGCTCAAGGGTGGCAATCGCCAAATTCGCATTAATGTCGTTGAGGTATCCCGAGTAGATGCCGACTCGGCACTTATCACCGATTTCATTGTTCAGCAGCTAGAACGCCGTGTTTCCTTTCGGCGGGTCATACGCCAAGTGATTCAGCGAGCGCAGCGGGCGGGCGTTGAAGGTATCAAAATTCAGGTCAGCGGTCGGTTAAACGGCGCTGAAATTGCTCGGACTGAATACACTCGCGAAGGGAAAGTGCCTCTCCATACTCTTCGTGCCAATATTGATTACACCTATCGGACAGCCCAAACGATTTATGGAGTCCTTGGCATCAAGGTGTGGGTTTTCAAGGGAGAGGTTGTCCCAGGGCAGGAAGATACGTCAGCATCCAGCGATGTGTCGCCTCGTCGCCGCCAGCAGCGTCGTCGCCAACAGTTTGAAGACCGCTCAAACGACTCATAGATATTCTCCTTCAGTAAGGATTAATCCAACCTTTGCATTTTCTTGATAGCCAAAGTTATGCCGGAGTTACATAATCATGCTTAGCCCAAAACGAACAAAATTTAGAAAGCAGCACCGTGGTCGTATGCGTGGCTTAGCGACTCGCGGCAGCTCGATTAACTTTGGAGATTTCGCTCTACAAGCCCTTGAACCCTCTTGGGTTACGTCTCGACAGATTGAAGCAAGCCGTCGAGCCATGACTCGCTACATCAGACGAGGTGGAAAAATTTGGATTCGAGTGTTTCCAGATAAGCCTATTACTATGCGTCCCGCAGAAACCCGAATGGGTTCTGGAAAAGGAAATCCAGAATATTGGGTCGCTGTTGTAAAACCTGGTCGGATTCTATTTGAAATTGCGGGCGTGCCTGAAGCTACAGCAAAAGAAGCAATGCGGCTTGCATCTTTCAAGCTTCCGATCAAGACAAAGTTCATTACTCGAGATACGGAGGGTGCCTGATCATGCCATTCTCAAAAGTTTCGGAGATTCGCGAACTCACTGACGAAGAGTTGCAGGATCAAATTATAGAAATTAAGAAACAGCTTTTTGACCTTAGATTTCAGAAAGCGACGCGACAGCTAGAGAAAACACATCAGTTTAAGCACACTCGGCATCGATTGGCTCAGCTGTTGACCGTAGAGCGAGAGAGACAGCTACAGAGCAGCATCGCTTCTAGGGCATCTGGTTCGGCGGCAACACGTGCTCCAGCAGATGAGTCTGGTTCTGACTCAGAATAGATGTCCAACACCTTTAGTTATCAAGCATTACATCATCGCACTGGGATTGATTGAGGAGTAAAACAAATGGCATTGAAGGAACGCGTTGGTCTAGTTGTCAGCGACAAAATGGATAAAACGGTAGTGGTTGCGATCGAGAGCCGTGCTCCCCATCCCAAGTATCGCAAGGTGATGGTTCGAACTAAGCGTTACAAGGTTCACGATGAGAGTAATCAGTGTAAAGTGGGCGATCGCGTCCGGATTCAAGAAACTCGTCCTCTCAGTCGCACGAAGCGTTGGGCGATTTCCGAAATCATTGAATCGGCTTCTAGACTCTAAGTGACCCAACATGAATAACCTCAAAATCTAAAAACCGGGGGAGCTCCCCTTCGCTTTAAATGGAGTTTATTCATACCGACCCCCTTAAAAGCTCATCGATTGTCTGTTTATCTTTTTGTTATTGAATCCAGGAGACCGTCGTGATTCAGCAGGAATCCTACCTTAATGTGGCTGACAACAGTGGAGCACGAAAGTTGATGTGCATCCGTGTTCTTGGAGGTAATCGCCGCTATGCCAACGTGGGTGACATTGTCATAGCGGTGGTTAAAGACGCCCTACCCAATATGGGCGTTAAGAAGTCTGACGTCGTTCGCGCAGTGGTTGTGCGCACTAAGAAAGGACTTCGGCGTGAGAGTGGTATGAGCATTCGGTTTGATGATAATGCAGCCGTCATCATTAACGCAGAGGGGAATCCCCGAGGAACCCGCGTATTTGGCCCCGTTGCCCGTGAACTGCGTGACCGCAACTTTACAAAAATTGTTTCGCTAGCTCCGGAGGTACTCTGATGGCTGTTAAAGGGAAGAAAAAGACAACTTACAGGATGCACGTCAAGGCGGGCGATACCGTTCAGGTCATTTCTGGTAGTGAGAAAGGCAAAGTCGGTGAAATCCTCAAGTCCATCCCCAAGGAGTCTAAGGTGGTTGTGAAGGGAGTCAACATTCGTACGAAGCATGTGAAGCCTCGGCAGGAAGGTGAGTCAGGGCAGATTCAAACCTTTGAGGCTCCCATCCACAGCTCCAACGTTATGCTTTACTCCGCCAAGGAGAAAGTTGTAAGTCGAGTGTGCTACACCTACAACGCCGACGGGCAAAAAGTCAGGATGCTTAAGAAGACAGGCGAGATTATTGACTAGAGATACGTTTGAGTTTGGTGCTTTCAACCTTTGAAAGGTTTTGAGTTTGGTGACTCCCCTGACAACGACCAGGGATTTTAGGACAAACACTATGGCAGTAGAACAACGATTTAAAACGCTATATCAAGACAAAGTTGTTCCAAAGTTAATGGAACAATTCCAGTACACCAATATTCACCAGGTTCCGAAGCTGGTTAAGGTGACGGTAAACAGAGGACTCGGGGAAGCGGCTCAAAATGCCAAGGCCCTAGAAGCTTCGGTTGCTGAAATTGCAAAGATTACAGGGCAGAAACCTGTTGTTACCCGAGCGAAGAAGGCGATCGCCGGTTTTAAGATTCGCCAAGGCATGCCAATTGGTGTCATGGTGACGCTACGATCTGAGCGGATGTATGCATTCTTGGATCGGTTTATTAGTTTAGCCCTTCCTCGAATACGGGACTTCCGTGGTGTAAATCCCAACAGCTTCGACGGTCGCGGCAACTACACCATTGGCGTTCGTGAGCAACTAATCTTTCCTGAGGTAGACTACGACACCATCGATCAAATTCGAGGAGTTGATATTTCTATCGTGACGACAGCGACAACTGATGAAGAAGGGCGTGCGCTTTTACGAGAACTCGGTATGCCTTTTAGGGACAAATGACAAAGTTTTAGGTAAGAGAGATATATGGCATCCAACGACACAATTGCTGATATGCTTACGCGAATCCGGAACGCGAACCTTGCCCGTCATGCTACGGTAAATGTTCCGTCTACCAAGATGACCCGTAACATTGCAAAGGTTCTTCGTGACGAAGGCTTCATTCAAGACTTCACAGATGAGGGTGAGGGCATTAAGCGCAACATCATCATTGCTTTGAAGTATAAGGGAAGGGGGCGTCAACCGATTATTAAAAAGCTGCAACGTGTCAGCAAGCCAGGGTTGCGAGTTTACTCTGGACGCCGCAATCTACCTAGGGTTTTGGGTGGCATTGGTGTTGCCATCATCTCTACGTCCCATGGAGTGATGACCGACCGTGATGCCCGTCGTCAGGGAGTTGGGGGCGAGGTTTTGTGCTACATCTGGTAGCTACCGGTTGACTTCAGTGTGCTTTAAGCGTGAACTCTCTGGAATATGTTCTGAAGTTTCTTATTTTGATTTCGCTGATTGATTTTGTGCCTTGAAAGGGAAACAACATTATGTCTCGTATTGGTAAACGACCTATCCCAGTTCCAGCTAAGGTCACCATTGAAATCAATGGTCAAACTGTTGCTGTTAAAGGGCCAAAGGGAGAGCTAGAGCGTACCCTGCCTCCGGAGGTGGAGATCGTTCAAGAAGATTCCAAGATTCTTGTTGCTCGTCGCAACGAATCGCGTCCAGCTCGGCAACGTCATGGGCTCAGCCGAACTCTTATTGCCAATATGGTTGAGGGCGTTTCAGAGGGGTTTCAGAAGAAGCTAGAGATCCAAGGTGTAGGATATCGGGCTCAAGTTCAAGGTAAAAACTTGCTCCTAAATGTTGGGTACAGCAATCCTGTTCAAATCGAACCCCCTGAAGGCATTTCCCTTAGTGTTGAAGGGAATACCAACATTACAGTCAGTGGCACTGATAAAGAAGCCGTTGGCAACATGGCAGCTCAAATCCGTGCTGTTCGTCCGCCTGAGCCTTACAAGGGAAAAGGTATTCGTTATGCAAATGAACTGGTTAGGCGTAAAGCTGGTAAGTCAGGGAAGAAATAAGTCATGAAACTGAACCGAAAAGAATCCACCCGTCGCCGGCATAAGCGTATTCGTCGGAAGATTTTTGGAACATCTGAAAAGCCTCGTCTATCGGTTTTTCGTTCCAATGAACATATCTATGCTCAAGTCATTGACGATAGCATCCATAGCACTCTTGTTTCTGCTTCGACCGTTGAACCTGATGTTAAATCAGAATTTCCACGGGGCGGAACCTGTGAAGCATCCATCAAGGTGGGGCAGCTAATCGCAGAGCGATCCTTGGACAAAGGGATTCGGCAGGTCGTCTTCGATCGGGGTGGCAAGCTATACCACGGACGAGTCAAGGCACTCGCCGATGCTGCGCGAGAGCAAGGGCTGATGTTTTAACAGTTGATATCGCCAGGTTCTATCCCTAGGCGAGAGAAATTACAGCTGAATCTTTAAAATTGGGTACGCCCTAGAGAGCATAACTGGAGTTAAAAGGATGGCTAAGCAAAGCAAAAAAGGGAATAAGTCGAAAGAAAAGGAATCTGAATGGCAAGAGCGCGTTGTTCAAATTCGCCGGGTCACTAAGGTAGTGAAGGGTGGAAAAACTCTCAGCTTTAGGGCAGTCGTTGTCGTTGGTAATGAACGAGGGCAGGTAGGTGTCGGTGTAGGCAAGGCAAGCGATGTCATTGGTGCTGTCCGTAAGGGTGTTGCAGACGCCAAGAAACATCTAACCGATGTCCCTCTGACTAAGTCATATTCAATTCCTCACCCCTCAAATGGAATTAGCGGCGGAGCAAAAGTGATGATGCGTCCGGCTGGTCCTGGTACAGGGGTTATCGCAGGGGGTGCGGTTCGGACAGTTCTCGAATTATCTGGAATTCGCAATATTCTCGCAAAACAGCTAGGTTCAAGTAGTCCCCTCAATAATGCACGTGCGGCGGTCGAGGCGCTCGAACTGTTGCGGACGTTTGAGGATGTTGCCCAAGAACGAGATGTTTCTGTTGAGCAACTTTACGTGTGAACTCTTCGTATGAGTGACCTAATGCCATATAAGTGGTTAATGGGGCTTATGTTTTTCAACAGAATTCTGGAGCAAGGTTGTTGCAGTTGGATTACATCTTTTCCTTGCATTCCTGCTTCAGCACCGGTCGCTATTAATGAATTGTTAAAGGAAAGGGCATAACTATGCGATTACAAGATGCATCCCCAAAAGATGGTTCACGGCGTCGGAAGCGGCGAATAGGTCGGGGTATTTCCGCCGGGCAAGGGGCGAGCGGCGGCTTCGGTATGCGGGGTCAAAAGTCTCGTTCTGGCCGGAGTACGCGGCCTGGATTTGAGGGGGGGCAGCTTCCGTTATATCGCCGTATTCCCAAACTGAAGCACTTTACTGTTATTAACCGGAAGTACTACACCATCATCAATGTTGGCGACTTGGCTGAACTAGAGCCCAACTCCGAGGTGACATTGGCTTCCCTTATGGAAATGGGGATCATTACAGCGGACGATGGCCCTTTGAAAGTGCTTGGTAGCGGAACGCTTAGTATTCCACTCACTATTCGGGCGGCTGCCTTTACATCAGGAGCAAAGGAAAAAGTCGAGTCTGCAGGCGGTACATGCCAGATTGTCGAGTAGCGATTCCAGGAACGTGATGCTGTAAGAATACAGCGGGAGCGCTATCCTAGATATCAGGCATTTGTGTATGTGAATATTATCTACATCGGTACTTATTAGAGTTTTCGGAGAACGATATGGTTGTCAGCCGGGACAAGTCGCCCACTGCCCAAGAAACGTTTATGCAAATGGCTCAAGCTGCTGGCTTGAGAAGCCGCCTTTTGCTTACGGTTGGGATGCTAATTTTAGTCCGTTTAGGCATCTTCATACCCGTACCTGGGATCGATCGCCAAGCGTTCCAGAACACTATTGAATCCAGTGGCGTTGGTGGGCTGATTAGCTTCTTAGATATTTTTTCTGGCGGTGGTTTGTCCCTTCTGGGAATTTTTGCCCTTGGCATTCTTCCGTACATTAATGCTTCCATCATCATGCAGCTCTTAACGGCTGCAATTCCCAGCCTGGAAGACCTGCAAAAAAATGAAGGCGAGGCGGGGCGTCGGAAGATATCCCAAATCACGAGATATGTGGCTCTTGGCTGGGCTGTCCTCCAGAGCTTTGGCATTGCACTGTTTGTTAATACATTTGCTCAGTCCTCAGGAACGTTGTTCATTCTTCAAACAGTTCTAGCTCTAACGGCGGGCTCAATGTTTGTCATGTGGGTTGGAGAGTTGATTACGGAACGAGGAGTAGGTAATGGTGCATCACTGTTGATTTTTGTCAACATTGTGTCCACGCTGCCTCGTTCTCTAGGGCAAACGATTGATTTGGCGCAAAGTGGCGATCGCAGCATTGTTGGCGGTATCGTCATCCTGCTGTTCGTATTTCTGGCCATGATTGTGGGTATTGTCTTTGTTCAGGAAGGAACTCGACGCATTCCAATTGTTTCGGCTCGTCGTCAAGTGGGGCGTCGCACATATTTGGAGAAAAGCAGCTACTTGCCTCTGCGCCTCAACCAAGGGGGCGTGATGCCAATTATCTTTGCATCAGCTGTTCTGATTTTACCTGCTTCTCTGACTCAGTTTTTCCAGAGTGAGGCTCTAACGGACATCGTTTCTCAGCTTCGTCCCGGAACTTGGCTCTACGTCGTTGTCTATTTGACGCTTATCCTTTTCTTCAGCTATTTCTACGCATCCTTAATTGTCAACCCAGTTGATATGTCCCAGAACCTCAAAAAGATGGGGTCTAGTATTCCTGGTATTCGGCCAGGAAAAGCGACAAGCGACTATTTAACTCGTGTTTTAAATCGTCTAACATTTCTGGGTGCCATTTTTCTTGGTCTTGTTGCAATTATTCCGACCGCCGTCGAGAGCGCAACAAACGTCACAACGTTTCAAGGCCTGGGAGCAACATCTTTATTGATTCTGGTTGGAGTGGCTATTGATACTGCTAAGCAAGTTCAAACCTACGTTATTTCTCAGCGCTATGAAGGCATGGTCAAGCAGTAATCTGCGTAGAGTAAACGATACTCAGGCAACTTAGCCGTTTGTAGTTTCAGGAGATTTGGAATTGTGTCAAAACAAGATTTAATTGAGATGGAAGGAACTGTTACAGATTCTCTTCCGAATGCTATGTTTCGCGTTGACTTGGACAACGGATTTAATGTTCTAGCCCACATCTCTGGTAAGATACGGCGCAACTACATCAAGATTCTTCCGGGCGATCGCGTTAAGGTGGAGCTGACTCCCTACGATTTGACCAAAGGGCGAATTACCTATCGCCTTCGCAAGAAGTAGGTGTTTTCCAGGGTTCAAAAAAATCAGACTTAAAATAATAGATACTATATTTCTTTGCTATAATTAAGAATTTGAGCGTTTGTAAGGTACTGTACTGCAATGAAAGTTAGACCGTCTGTTCGGAAAATGTGTGAAAAGTGCCGTGTCATCAAGCGAAGGGGTCGAGTGATGGTGATTTGCTCAAACCCAAAGCATAAGCAAAGACAGGGTTAAAACAGTATATTGCGGCAGCAAATTAGGGAGGAAATGGAGTGGCTAGAATTGCTGGGGTTGATCTTCCCCGTGATAAGCGAGTGGAAATCGGATTGACATATATCTATGGTATCGGACTGTCTCGCTCTAAAGAGATTTTAGAAAAAACAGGCGTAAATCCAGATACACGAGTGCGTGACTTGGCTGATACTGACGTTGTTTCTCTGAGAAGCCTGATTGAAGAAAACTATCAGGTGGAAGGAGACTTGAGGCGCTGGGAGTCTATGAACGTCAAGCGCTTGATGGACATTGGAACTTACAGAGGTCGTCGTCATCGAATGGGCTTACCCGTTAGAGGTCAGCGCACGCGAACCAATAGCCGAACCCGCCGGGGCGCGAAACGAACTGTCGCTGGGAAAAAGAAGGCTACCCGCTAATTTTCTCAATGGAGAGTGCTTAGCGTTTTAGATCATTTGTTCAGTGAAGGAGCGGATTAAACATGGCAAAGCAAATTGGTCGGAAATCTGGCCCCAAGAAACACAAAAAAAATGTCCCCAGTGGAGTAGCTCATATTTCTTCGACATTCAACAACACCATTGTGACAATTACAGACGCAAATGGTGAGGCAGTATCCTGGGCATCGGCAGGTTCGAGTGGGTTTAAAGGAGCCAAGAAGGGAACTCCTTTTGCAGCTCAAACCGCTGCAGACGCAGCAGCCCGTCGTGCAACTGATAGTGGCATGAGACAGGTGGAGGTCATGGTTAGTGGCCCTGGTGCCGGACGTGAAACTGCTATTCGTGCGCTCCAGGGGGCAGGATTGGAAATTACGTTGATTCGAGACGTGACCCCTATTCCCCATAATGGATGTCGGCCTCCAAAACGCCGCCGCGTTTAGTCTTACAGAATCGATTTTGTTGTTTTAATTTTACCCAAGGGATGAGGCGGGAGGCATTGAATGGTTCAATTCCAGGTTGAATGTATTGAGTCTGACGTTGACTCGAGTCAGAATCTTTTCGGTCGGTTCATTATTGAACCTCTGGATCGTGGTCAAGGTATTACGGTAGGTAATGCTCTGAGAAGAGTCCTTTTATCTAATCTTCAGGGAACTGCCGTGACAGCGGTTCGGATTGCTGGGGTTACTCACGAGTTTGCGACCGTTCCTGGCGTTCGGGAAGATGTTTTAGATATCCTACTGAACATGAAGGAGGTTGTCCTTAAAAGCTACTCTCAGCAGCCTCAGATTGGTCGCTTAGTTGTACAAGGGCCAGAGACAGTGACTGCAGCTCATTTAGAGTTGCCTGCTGAAGTTGAAGTTATTGATCCAACTCAGTATATTGCTACGGTTGCCCCAGGTGCAATGTTAGAAATGGAGTTTCGCATCGAAACAGGGGTCGGGTATCGCTCTATTGAGAAGGGGCAAGACGAAGCAGCCGCTCTTGATTTCCTACAAATTGACTCGGTGTTTATGCCTGTGCGTAGGGTCAACTACACGGTGGACAATGCCCGAGTTGGGGAGTCAGTAGAGCGCGATCGCCTCGTCCTCGATTTGTGGACGAATGGAAGTTTGTCACCCCAGGATGCGCTGAGCCAAGCCGCTGGTATTTTAGTCGATTTATTCAATCCTCTTAAGGATGTCACCTTCGCTCCCGTTGAAGATGGCGAAGTTCAAGATGAGAATCCTGAAAGCCAGATTCCCATTGAGGAACTCCAGCTTTCAGTCAGAGCCTATAATTGCTTGAAGCGTGCTCAGATCAACTCTGTTGCCGACTTACTGGATTACACCCAGGAAGACTTGCTTGAAATTAAGAACTTTGGAGCTAAGTCTGCAGAAGAGGTCATTGAAGCTCTGCAAGAGCGATTAGGTATTACACTTCCCCACGAGAAGTCTTCGAAAGCTACCTGATGCTTTCCACGAAAAATGTGGAAGAAATGGATACCCAGGCTATGCCCTATTATGGTGCTTCATACTTACCTCAATGGCTTTTCGCTCAAACCAAATTCGATCCGGGAATTAGGGCTTTCCCTGCGGAAAAGATCCAGTTCTCAATCTGGGCAAGGTATAGAAACACTTTTGAAACGTTAACTCCTTTTTAAGATATGCGTCACGGTCGTCGTGTTCCTCAACTCGGAAAACCTGCTGATCAGCGTCGGGCCCTATTGCGGTCTTTGACGACTGAACTGATTCGTCACGGTCGGATTAAAACGACTACAGCTCGCGCAAAAGCGGTTCGCTCTGAGGCAGAGAAGATGATTTCTCTGGCCAAAGACGGATCGCTTGCAGCTCGGCGTCAGGCAATTGGCTATTTGTTTGACAAACAACTGGTTCATTCGCTCTTTGCTGCCGCAGAAGAACGGTATGGCGATCGCCAGGGTGGCTACACTCGCATCGTTCGTACCATCAAGCGCCGGGGTGATGGTGCTGAAATGGCGATTATTGAACTTACGTAGGCGTGCCTGACCGGTACCCGCATCCTTGGCAGCCATGTCAAATCCCTGGGCTGACTTTAGTGAAAACGACTCAGAGCCGACTCAGCGGATTGCCATCATTGTTCAATATGTTGGAACGTACCTAAACGGATGGCAACGACAACCGAATGGCCGAACTGTTCAGGAAGAGTTAGAAGCTGTCCTGGCATCTGTCTTGGGTTACTATATTCCCGTTTACGGTTCGGGGCGGACTGACTCTGGTGTTCATGCAGCCGCTCAAGTTGCCCACTTTGATGTGTCGTCACGGATTCCAGCCTATCGCTGGGCCAGTGTCTTCAACAGTCGTTTACCCGCCGATATTTGTGTTCGTGCCTCAGCGCAGGTTGATGCTGACTGGCATGCCCGCTTTTCAGCCGTCTATCGACGCTATCGGTACACGATTTATACTGATCCCTGCCCGAATCTATTCGTTAAACCCGTAAGCTGGCACTTTTACCGGGAGCACCTTGACGAATTGAAGATGCGAGATGCCCTAATGCCTTTGGTTGGGAGGCATCATCTTGCTGCTTTTCATCGCAGCGGGTCAAACCGGTCCCATTCCTGGGTTGATGTTCACGAGGTAGTTTGCGTCAGAGACAATGCCTTCATTCGCATCGAGATCCAGGCTAGCGGATTTTTGTATGGAATGGTTCGGCTGCTGGTCGGAACACTCATTGATGTTGGGCAGGGGAGGCTGGGCGTTGAGGAATTCACCCAGATTTGGCAAGAAGAACGAAGAGACTTGGTGAAGTATGCTGCTCCACCCGAGGGATTGTGTTTATTGCGAGTTGGCTACAATACCTTTCCCTTTTCTCCAAAAATTTGGTACGATAGTCAACCGCTGCTAAAGTTATAGAACGCGATGAATGGGTAAAACCCTATTCACTGCTACCTGATGTTAGCTCGACACGCGAAGCTGTTGATAGCCCACTCTGAAGTCACTCCCTGGGAGAGAGCACTTCTAGGTTATGTATGTAGGCTATGTAGATTATGGTTCACCCTGCATGGTCGCTTAACAGCGGGCAAGCAGTGCTGGGCCTGAATGAAATTATCTGAGATGTGACTTATAGGGAACGATACGTTCTGGGATAACTGGTTATGGATAAAACCTTAGTGCCTGCTGTAGATGCGGTTGAAAAGAAATGGTATGTCGTAGACGCGAGTAATCAGCGTTTAGGGCGCTTGGCGACTGAGGTTGCATCGGTGCTGAGAGGCAAAAATAAGCCTATCTATTCACCCCATATGGATACTGGAGACTTTGTCATTATTGTTAATGCTGAAAAAGTGAATGTGACTGGGCGGAAACGCTGGCAAAAGCTGTATCGTCGGCACTCTGGCCGTCCTGGTGGCATGAAGGTTGAAACATTTGAGAAACTCCAAGCCCGGATTCCTGAGCGCATCATTGAGCAAGCGGTGAAAGGGATGCTGCCCAAGAATGCTTTGGGGCGGCAACTGTTTACAAAGTTAAAGGTTTATAAAGGGAGCGAGCACCCTCATCAAGCTCAAAAGCCCGAAGTTCTTGAAATTAAAACTATTCCAGGAGGTAATGCATAATGCAGGCTGAAGATAAGTCTAGCAAAGCCGTCTATTGGGGAACAGGGCGTCGCAAGTCATCTGTTGCCAGGGTTCGGCTCGTACCTGGAACGGGTGTTTTGAAGGTCAATGGTCGCCCCGGAGAAGAGTATCTCCAGTTCAACCCAAGCTACTTGTCAGCGACGAAAGCGCCTCTAGAGACTCTCGGCTTAGAGGGAGAGTACGATATCCTGGTGAACGTCAGAGGTGGCGGTCTGACGGGGCAGGCAGATTCCATCAAGCTGGGTGTTGCCCGCGCACTCTGCGAACTTGACCCAGAGAATCGTAAGCCTCTAAAGCTCGAAGGGTACTTGCGCCGAGATTCCCGTGCTAAAGAGAGGAAGAAGTATGGTCTTCACAAGGCGCGTAAGGCTCCTCAATACTCCAAGCGATAGATTTTCTGCTTTGAAATTGAATGATTTGACTCTGCTGAGCGAAGTGATTTTGTTTGAATTAAAGGATTAAGGTTATGCCAAAAGACGGAATTCATCCGGAATGGTATCCAGAAGCCAAGGTTTACTGTAACGGTGAATTAGTGGCAACGATGGGATCGACTCAGCCTGAAATTCATGTTGATGTTTGGTCTGGAAACCATCCCTTCTACACTGGGACACAGAAGATTATCGATACCGAAGGTCGTGTGGAACGATTCTTACGGAAGTATGGGATGATGGACAATAGTCAAGCTTCAGAGGAATCGAAGGCTTGAAGATGGGTGGTATCATAACTCACCGATGGTTTCTGGATTCCTGTGGCAACAGTCTTAGAACTGGGGGATAGGACGTAAAAAGTCTACTCGTTGTAAGCGGCAAGTTGTATCAGGAGAGCCGATGAATAGGCAAATAAGTAAGTCATATCCTCGTGATTGTAGCCAAGAGCCATCTGATACCATCCATCGCAAACGTCCTCTCAGCCTTATAAACTTTACCTAACGTCAATTCGGGATAAGCTTAAAAGCACAATCTGTCATCCGCAACGCGGACGGCAGATTATGTTTTTTTAGGGCGGACGCAGTGCTTCCGTCCCAAAAATCCCCTCAACCCGAACTCAGGTTTACCTAACCAAAGGCTTTGTTGTTATCACCACTTGGCAAGTTTCACGAAAGAATAGGGGTTTGAGGCGCGCGGATCGCGCCCCAAACCCCTATTCTTTCCTTGTGAATTTGAGAACTTTGCTAAGTCGTGTGTTATCTCGCTAACTTGACACTTCAGAATTGCTCCTCTAATGTACCCCTAGGTTTATAACTTTTCAGTATCGAAATTAAGCCATTTTTTATATTTCCGAGAAACTTGAATCTTTACCTTGAACTACTACTATGTGTTGGAACGGACAAGCTTCTACAGCACTAGCTATTTTTGGATTTGCCAGTACTGCCTATGTTGCTCGGCAAGGGGAAGATAGAAACCTCTGGATTCCGCTTGGGTACTTCTCCCTTATGGAAGCTTTACAGGCTGCTACATATACTGTGATTGATCAATGTGGGCTTCCTCTTAATCAAGTTTTGACATTGTTTGGTAGCTTACATATTGCGCTTCAACCGTTTTTTATCAATGCTTTTGCCATGCACTTTGTTCCCTCGGATGTAGGTAAGCGGATCTCTATTGGTGTCTATGGGACATGTTTCGTTGGCTTGGTAATGTTATTAACAATGCTTTACCCATTTGGATGGGCTGGGACTTGCAGTATTGGCCATGTTCCATTCTGTAGTGAGCATATTTGTTCTGTTTCTGGTAATTGGCACATTGCTTGGGGCGCACCTCTGAATGATATAAGGTGGCTTTATTTGGGCTACTTCGTACCTGTGTTTGCGCTTCCGATTTTATACGGTTCCTGGAAATTTACTCTTTACCATCTCATTGTTGGCCCACTCCTAGCCAGAGTGTTAACCGATAATATCAATGAGTGGCCTGCTGTTTGGTGCTTGCTATCAATTGGGATGTTTTCGGTTGCAATTAAAACGCCTCTAAGAGAGATGCTGTATTGCAAGAGATGGGTTTTCTGGGGAAAGCATAGCCATGTTTCAGAACCGGATCAATTAGTCAGTAATTCCCAGCAGCAGGTACCAGAAACTGCATCGACTAAATAAATCATTGTACTATTGAGCTTATGTAAATCATTGACCTGTAGAGTGATTTGTCTGGTTACATTTTTTGAACCACAACTTACTATAGTGATCCCGTTTGATTTCTAAAGGTGGGGGTGGGGTGCGCCCCCACCTTTAGAAATATTTTCAGGAATCAAATAGGATTCCTATAGCAATCCTAAATGAAATGTAAGAGTTGGGGCGGGCTGCGCCCGCCCCAA
>CAYXJG010000037.1:0-21482 GCA_964465285.1 uncultured bacterium | reverse complement strand
AAGGGGGATTTAGGGGGATCAGTATTGTTCCAGCGTGTTATCAAATACTTTTCAAACATTCTCTTAGATACAGATGATTGATATTCAAGGTAGCTAATCGCTCCACGCTTCCTCTTCACATCCGTAGCTGAACTCCAGAACATAATGAACGGTGGACAGGTTAACCCTTGACCACCGTTTTCAGAGTTGAGATGGGAGCATCCTACGTTTGCAAATTGATTAACTTTGTTTTGTGGGGTGGGCGGGCTGCGCCTGCCCACCCCACAAAATGGGATGCACCTGTTGGGATTTAGTGTTGGAATTGAGGGTCGCAGCTTTCGCGCCATACCATCCTGCTGCTGAGGTCACAGTGTACGATGACTCCAGTGTTTTAGGAGTTGATGAGCATGAATCCAGATGTTCCCCCCTTGAACAGCGATCAGCATGTTTCTCTCAATCTGCCTACCCTGGAGGCCACACAGGAATTGGGTCGATTGTTGGGGCGATCGCTCCCTCCTGGCAGTATTCTGTTGCTTCAAGGCAACTTGGGCAGCGGCAAGACCACTCTGGTGAAGGCCATTGGCAGCGGCATGGGCATTCAGGATCCCATCGTCAGTCCCACCTTTGTTTTGGTCAATGAATATGATGCTGGACGCATACCGCTCTATCACTTCGACTTATATCGGTTGAGCTCGAAGGAGGTTGCTGAATTCACCCTTGAGCAATACTTAGATGAGCAAGAGTATGAGCCAGGGATCATGGCGATTGAATGGGCAGAACGATTGGGCGATCGCCCTCCCTATGCCCTCACGATTCATCTCAGTTCTCCGGCTGGCGAAAATGCTGAACATCGCTATGTCACCCTTATCTTAGAAGGTAGGTGGATCCCAAACATCCAAGATTGCTGGGCACAAATTATCCAATGGAGAAATTCCAAAGATTTCTCAAAATGATTGGAACATTGAAATATTTTTCGGCATTCTTATAGAAAAAGACTAAAACGATATCGCTTTCCATCTAGGAGACTCCATGATGACACCCCAAAATCGAGGACTTATGAAGTTTGAAGGTGCTGATAGTTTTCCTGCTGTTTTGATTTCTGGTGTACTGATTCTAGGCAGTATTGCGGCACTAATTATCTGGGCACTGCGAGCGGCTTACGCCTTTAATTAAGCGTTTTTAGCGCAGTATCGCAGCTATCCCTTGCCCAAGTTGGATTTGGCTTAAAACCCGGATTGGTGCATTTTGCAAGGGAACAGAGAGGGCTATGCTTGCTCACCCCACACAATGAAGCGCCTGATTCTACGACTTGGTAAATTTCACGCAAAAATAGGGGTTTGAGGAGCGCTGAGCGCCCCAAACCCCTGGTTTTTGCGTTGTGAATTTGAGAACTTTGCCAAGTCGTGTAATTTGTTGATCACTCTGTAAACCTAGGATATTCTCGCCAATCTCTCAAAATGCCTCCCAAGAAAATATTAATGCTTTGCAGCGTTTGAGGGATCAGCGGCCTCTGGTTAGACTTTGAACTCGCGCATGGAATTGACGAATTTCTCAAACAGATAATCGGCATCGTGGGGGCCGGGGCTAGCCTCCGGGTGATACTGCACGGAGAAGATGGGTAGAGACTTATGCTGCAGTCCCGCTACAGTGCGGTCGTTGAGGTTAAAGTGCGTGATTTCAATGTCATCGGTGTTCAAGGAATCGGTGCTGAGGGCAAAGCCGTGGTTCTGGCTGGTGATTTCCACCTTCTGCTTGAGGCCAGCAGGCTGGTTCAATCCCCGGTGGCCAAACTTTAACTTAAAGGTCTCTGCGCCCAGAGATAGCCCAAGAAGCTGGTGTCCCAGACAAATGCCGAACATAGGTTTCTTCGCTGCCAGTAGTGCCTTTGCCGTTTCGATGCCTTCGGTGACCGCTGCTGGGTCGCCAGGGCCGTTCGACAGGAAAATACCGTCAGGGTCGTACTTGAGAATCTCTTCAGCTGAAGTACTGGCAGGGACAACAATGACGCGACACCCATAGCTGGCAAGCCGTCGCAGAATGTTGCGCTTGACGCCAAAATCAATGGCAACCACAGTGAGAGTATCTGCTTTAAGCGTATCTTTCGGGGCAAATTCCCATACATCGGTAGTCGGATCAGACCATTCGTAGACATCCGGGGTTGTCACATTTTTAGCCAGGTTTAGCCCTTGCATACTAGGGGATTCCTGCACTTTCCTCAGCAGTTCAGCGGGATCGAGAATGTCGGTGGAGATGCTGCCGTTCATAGCTCCGACCGACCGAATCTTGCGAGTCAGGGCGCGGGTGTCGATACCGTAGATACCAGGAATATGGTGCTGCTCCAGATAGTCCGGTAGGGATTGGGTCGCTCGCCAGTTGCTGGGCGTTCGGGTAATATTGCGGGCGATCGCCCCTCTTACCTGGGGTCTAGCCGACTCCTCATCCTCTGGATTCACCCCTGTATTACCCAATTCTGGATAGGTGAAGGTGACAATCTGGCCACAGTAGCTGGGGTCAGTCAACACCTCCTGGTAGCCGGTCATCCCAGTGTTAAACACCACTTCTCCAGTGACCGTACCTTTTGCACCAAAGGAATAGCCTCGATAGACGGAACCATCAATGAGAACTAATAACGCGGGCTGTAACTCGGAAACGGACATAGATCTTCCTCTTAATCTCGAAGGGGGAACAGCGCCAGAGCATCAGTACAATATGTCGAGATCCTCTGGTTGTTTGACCGAAGCAACACTGAGTTTTGGCTCTCCTGAAAGGAGAATCCAGGGATCTGTACCGGTCCTCTAGGGAACGAGAATTAAATAATTTGAATCCAATTTTGATGCCGCGGCGCGCCATCAAAATTGGATTTTAGTTAGTCCTTGACCCTAGGGCAATAGAATCAATTTCAATGAATTTTCGATATAAATCAGTGGGGCTTTATTATCCTAAGGCTGGATCGGGGCATATTGATCATTAAGGCATCCTTAAGGTTCATCGTCTTTGATGGGCTACATTTGGAAGGCATTGCATTTCTAGATGCTTGTTGTCCAGGCTAAGCTAGCCCTAAAGGATCTCCGTGGGAATCTTTTCGGCGTTTGTCATGGTTGCTTAACGATTTGGTTGCTGATTGAGAGAGGGAACACACATCCATGCTGAAATTATTACAATCTCGTGCTGTGCTGATGCTGTGGGCGGGGGCGATCGCCACCCTGGGCACAGGCTGTAATTTCCTACCTGCTTCATCTCCAACTTCCCAGAGCAACCCCGCTGACACCGCATCCCTCCCGGATGCGGCTCCCACTCAGCCTGTAGAACCTGCCTCCACGACACCCACGACATCTACGACGTCCACGCCCTCTCCCACTCAAAATTCAGCACCGGAGACTTCCCCCCCTAATGATCCGGTAGCGCCCGATACTGCTGAGCCAGCTCCTCAAGCTAACCCAGCCTACGATCCCTACCCCGATGCCGTAAATCGAGCATCTGCTGCCTTTACTCTCAGTCAGTCTGCCCAATCTCAAGATGACTGGCGCTTGGTATCGAGCCGCTGGCAGCAAGCCATTGAGCTGATGGCGGCTGTTCCGTCCAGTAGCCCCAATCACGCCACGGCCCAGACCAAGCTGACTGAATATCGCCGCAACCTGACCTACGCCCGCGAGCAGGCTGCAATGCCCATCCCCGAAATCGCAGCAGGCGACAACGTCATTACCATTCCGATTACCTCAGCAGAAGTTAGCTCAGGCAACAGATCGGGCAATAGTCGAGAACCGCAGCGCTCCTCGTCTACATCTGTCGCAGGGTTGCCCCAGGAGAATGGGGTGTTTACAGCCCCAATCGTTCGCCGTTCGGGAGGAACACCTGTGGTGCTGGTCACCTTCAATGGCAACCAGACCTTCGAGATGATTGTCGATACGGGAGCCAGCGGCACAGTCATTACTCAGCCCATGGCCCGGTTGCTCAACGTTACCCCGGTGGGTTCAACCAACGTAGCAACTGCCAGTGCTAGCAACGTTACCTTCATGCTGGGCTATATAAGCTCCATGGAAGTGGCAGGTGCCCAAGCCCAGAATGTTTTAGTGGCGATCGCCGGTCCTGAATTGGGAACAGGCTTGCTCGGCCACGACTTTTTTGGCAATTACGATGTCACCGTGCGCGAAAATGTAGTTGAATTTCGTGAGCGTTAATCGCGAAATATCACCAAAAATTTTCAAAGGCCGGGGCGATCGCCCAAGAACTGGAACATCTGGGCCACCGGGCCGCTCCTGTAGAGAAACCCCTGGGCGGATGACGTGCTCCCTTCAGCAGAAAATATAGAGGTGTTTCCATTGATTAAGCACATCCAAAACCTATTCTGTGGCGGCGCTGAGCGCCGCCACAGAATAAATCGTACCTAACGAGCTTGCACAGCGCTACATTTAACTGAACCTGAGTTCGGTTTAAGCGTTTTCTGGGGGCGGATGCACTACGTCCGCCCCCAGAAACCAGCTCCCTCCTGAATTCTGACTCCTAGATTCTGGCTCCTTGCCCATCCAGGATCTCCCAGCTTAAATTACAAGCCGGTACTTATCTAAGACTCTGGCTGAATTTGGAAAGCTGGGCAATCTTCAGATGCTGCTTTCGATGAAACTAAAAACACTCGATCGTCCATGATTACCCATCCATCTTTTTCACACGACTTGGCAAAGTTCTCAAATTCACAATGCAAAAGCAGGAGTTTGGGGCGCGCTGAGCGCGCCCCAAACTCCTGCTTTTGCGTGACACTTGCCAAGTCGTGTTTTTCAAGGGTACGGCGTACAGAAGAATGTAAATCATCTCGTCTGGACATTTTGGATTGAAGATTGCCCCAAGATGCTTTTGTGTATTTGTTTGGGTAGCTTCCATCAGTTTAGGATTTTATCAAGGGTTTAACGCACAACAATGCATTGGTATGGTGGTGAACTAAAGCAAAGGGACACACTCACGCTGAAGGTGACGGAACCGGGTCTACTGTTTGGGGCGACAGTGTTCACTACCTTGCGGGTCTATGGCGCTTCCCTCGACCATCCCCTCACCGCTTGGGATGCCCACTGCGATCGCCTCCAGTCCAGCATCAATGCTTTTCAGTGGCATACTCCCAACTGGGATCGTATTCATGCTGGGGCGGAACATCTGATGTCCCACTATCCCATTCTCAGAATCACTCTCTTTCCTGACGGGACGGAACTGATCACCGGGCGATCGCTCCCCTCTGATCTGGACTCCTGGCAGAAAAACGGCATCGTCGCCTGGCTAGATGACCGTGCCCAATTCCCCCGATCCCTGCCTGGACATAAAACGGGCAACTATCTGGCGTGCTGGCTGGCGCTCCAAGAGGCTCAGCGGCAGGGTGCCCAGGAAGCGATTCTAACGGAGGCGGAGACGGGACACTGGCTCGAAACCAGCACTGGCATACTGTGGGGATGGGCCGAGGGAAGCTGGTGGACACCGCCCCTCACGGTCGATAACCATTTAAGGGATGATCATTCCATGACAGGACATCCGCAAATTTTGCCTGGAATTGGGCGATCGCAGCTCATTTCCTGGCTGAAGTGGCAAAATAGGAGCATTAAGGAATCTCCGTGGATACCCCAACGGATGGATGGATTGGAGGCGCTTGCCTACTGCAATAGCGTGAGACAAGTAGTTCCCGTTCGTTCCGTTCTGACATCAGCAGGCATACGCTATTACGAGGCGAATCATCCTCGCCTCCAGGAGCTGCGTAGCCTGTATGAGCATCAGAAGCATTAAACTCTAATCTAAGTTAATATTAAGTAACATTAAGAAGATTAGAATAACGATCGATTAGCAAATTGATCTCCTCAGTTCGATAGTAAGGAGGATTAACCTCGGTGAATAAACGGTGGAGAAATGCAGGGCTGTACGCGTTGTTGGTCGTCGTTGTCATATTCTTGGCAACGGCACTGCTCGATCGACAACCCCAGGCCCAAGGCCGCTGGGTCTACAGCGACTTTGTCCAGCGCGTTGAGCAGAATCAGGTTGAGAAGGTTATCATCAGTTCTGACCGCACAAAGGCGATCGCCACAGACCAGGCAGGCGAGAAGTTTGCGGTTGACTTGCTGCCTGATCCTGAGCTGCTCGATACGCTCATCGCCAACGATGTGGACATTTCCGTGTCGCCCCAGACCGACGATAACGTCCTCGGACGGATTTTGAGTACGCTGTTCATCCCATTCTTGCTTTTGCTGGTCTTGTTCTTTGTGCTGCGCCGCGCCCAAAACGGCCCTGGCAATCAGGCCATGAACTTCGGCAAGTCCAAAGCGCGGGTTCAGATGGAGCCTCAGACTCAGGTCACCTTTGGCGACGTGGCAGGTATTGAGCAGGCGAAGTTGGAGTTGGCAGAGGTCGTAGACTTCCTGAAGAATGCCGATCGGTTTACGGCGATTGGTGCCAAGATTCCCAAGGGCGTGCTGCTTGTTGGTCCTCCAGGAACAGGTAAAACTCTCCTGGCTCGTGCCGTTGCAGGTGAAGCAGGAGTTCCCTTCTTCAGCATTTCCGGTTCTGAGTTTGTGGAAATGTTTGTGGGTGTGGGTGCGTCCCGCGTCCGCGACCTGTTCGAGCAAGCAAAATCCAACGCCCCCTGTATTGTCTTCATCGACGAGATTGACGCCGTTGGCCGTCAGCGGGGTGCAGGCTTGGGTGGCGGTAATGACGAGCGAGAGCAGACCCTCAACCAATTGCTCACCGAGATGGATGGTTTCGAGGGCAATACGGGCATTATTATCATCGCTGCCACCAACCGTCCCGACGTGCTGGATGCGGCGCTTCTGCGTCCGGGTCGTTTTGACCGTCAGGTGGTGGTCGATCGCCCCGATTATTCAGGTCGTTTGGAAATCCTCAATGTCCACGCTCGAGGCAAGACCCTGGCGAAGGATGTGGATCTGGAGAAGATTGCCCGCCGGACCCCTGGATTTACAGGTGCCGATTTGTCCAACCTGCTGAATGAAGCTGCGATTCTTGCAGCGCGTCGCAACTTCTCTGAAATCTCTATGGATGAGGTGAACGACGCCATTGACCGGGTGCTGGCTGGTCCCGAGAAGAAAGACCGGGTAATGAGCGAGAAGCGTAAGACTCTGGTGGCATACCACGAAGCTGGTCACGCCCTAGTGGGTGCCCTGATGCCTGATTACGACCCCGTTCAGAAGATCAGCATCATCCCCCGAGGTCGTGCAGGTGGCTTGACCTGGTTCACCCCCAGCGAAGACCGCATGGATTCTGGCCTGTATTCCCGCTCCTACCTGCAAAACCAGATGGCGGTTGCTCTGGGTGGACGCATCGCTGAAGAAATCATCTTCGGAGATGAAGAGGTGACCACGGGTGCCTCCAATGACTTGCAGCAGGTGGCACGGGTAGCCCGTCAGATGGTGACTCGCTTCGGCATGAGCGATCGCCTCGGCCCTGTCGCACTGGGTCGTCAGCAGGGCAATATGTTCCTGGGGCGCGACATTGCTGCTGAGCGGGATTTCTCCGAAGAGACTGCTGCCGCCATTGACGATGAGGTTCGCAACTTAGTAGGTCAGGCGTACCGTCGTGCTAAGACGGTGCTGTTGGAGAACAAGCACGTTTTAGATCAGCTAGCTGATAGGCTAGTTAATAAGGAGACTGTAGATTCTGAAGAATTGCAGCAGTTGCTTGAGCAAAACGAAGTGCATGTAGCGGCGATCGCATAGAGGACTCGTGAAAATATAAAGTCCTCAAAGGGAGAGGCGGCAGGTTGAGCCTGCCGCCTCTCCCTTTAGAGAGGTCCTCAACAGCACAATCGCTGCTTTCTATTGGCTCGCCAGCCGAAAAGTGCAGTCTACTGGGTCAACTACCAGTGAATATTGGTTAAAAATGCACCTACGGCAGCGTAAATCGAGAAATTGACCGTGCTATACCAAATCCCCGCCTATACCCCCCGAAACCAAAACTGAATCCAAAGGCGGCGTGCGCAGCACGACTACTCTCAACATGCAAGGGGAACTGAGCCCTTTCAACGTCCCTCTCCCTGCTTATTAGATGAACTTAGGGTGAGGTCCAGTCTAGGTTTTGACACGACTTGGCAAAGTTCTCAAATTCACAACGCAAAAATAGGGGGTTGGGGCGCGCTGAGCGCGCCCCAACCCCCTATTTTTGCGTGAAACTTGCCAAGTCGTAGATATACAAGTCGTAGATATAACGGATTGAGCATCATAAATTAAACAAGGTGATATAGAACTTTGCGCGGGCGATTACATCTGCTCCATAGTCATCTCCTGTCGTTCCCCGATCAAGCCCCCCCTGAGTCTGCACATTCTTCACCCCAAAGTTATAAGCAGCTACGGCACCTTTTAATACAAATTCATCTTCCCAATCAGAATGTTTTGCCTTCACTGCTTTGATATTGTCTGCTAGAACCTTGGCGGCCTGATCAATATGGGCTTGACTTGCCGGGTCACCGCCTAAGCCTGCTGGAGTGTGGTGCCGTTTATCAATTTGCATGATGCCAAAGGCGTTGCCATGATCCCCCAGCCCATTTTCATCTAGCAGCTTGCCGCATCGAGACTCGCGGCTGGCGATCGCCGCCAACAGAGGGGCAGGCACGTCATACTTAGCTGCTGCTCTCCGAAACCGATTGCGAAGCTTTTCAACCCTGGATAAATCGTGCCTTGCCATTTGATTGGATGCCAAGAGGCCATTGAAGGTTAAGCCATCTTGCTTTGCTGTGATGTCAGATGCCCCATGGGTAGGAACATCAAGCAAGACCTCATCCCAAACACTCCATCCAAGAGCCATCTCCGTGATCGAGTTTGACTCTAGGGCAGCCAATGGGCGATCGCCCGTTAATCCTTCTCCCCCAGAGTTACTTCCCTCAACCTCAACACCCTCATCGGTCTCAGGTTTGAGCAGGGCTGTGAGTGGTCGGGCGTCAGCAGCCTGGTTGGGCTGAGCAATGCGCTCTAGCGACTTTAAGAACAGATTCGCGCTATCGTTGCCAATTAGATGTTCTCCCCCTCGACCTACACTGGCCTTGAATTGCGCCCACGCCTGTTGAAACTCCTCGACGCTGGCATCGCTGTCAATGAACCCCAGGTGAATCAGTCCCTGCTTAACCGCTCTAAATAAGTCGGGGTTCCAGTCACGGATGTGCAGCACTCCCGTCACATCCTGCTGCAGCGTTTTACGAATAGACTCTAACTCTCTTGCTTCAATGGAGCGAGTGTCATGGGGAGGTGCCTCGATTCGGTGAACGGGGCGATTGGAGTGGCGATGGTTATCCGCTTGTGTCCCTTGATGGGCCTCTGAAGGCGGAGGAGTGGGAGAATCTGACGATTCTAATTGCTCGGCAGGCGATCGCCCGTCCTTAGTGCCATCTCCCATGCTGTTGGACTCTCCATTCGAGTCAGGGATAGCTTCTGGCATATCATTCAAGCTAGCGGCCTGATTGTCCAAGCTGATTGGAGCGGCCTGATCGTTAGGATTAGCTGATTCACTGCTATCGCTAACCCCATTTTCAGTTTCGTTATTGATGACCGATGGGATGACCGCATCAGCAGTCATCTCCCCATTACTACCGGATGAAGATGTGGCTGAATGTGGGGTGGCTGAATGCGGGGCAGTTTCCAGGGCAACAGGCTCCACTGACCCATTAGACGGCAGCCCTTCAGGCGTAGCCGAATCCAATGTCCGTGCGTCAGACTCTTTACCTGCGGGTTCCCCCTCAGAGTGCTTATGACCCAGAGCTTCTTCGAGCTGCTTTAACAACGGACGAGTCTGAGGAGTTTCTGGCAAAGACTGTCGATTATTATTTGCCCACTCCAATAATGGGGATGGAAGATGCTGCTGCTCTGCATCCCTTAGAATCTGGTCTAACGGGCGCGCGTCAATAACAGCTAGCAAATCTCGAACAATAATTTTGGTGACATCATCAGGTGTTTGATATCTGCCTCGCTCCGCAAGGTTCAGGAGAATATGGGCGATCGCCCGGTTCAGTTCATACTTCCAGGTGGGCGATCGCTCCCACTGCTCTCGCAATTGAATGGCCTGGTCAAGCTGATTGATGGCAGCATAATAGTTTGGCTGAGGGATATCTTTGTAGGCAAATGCAAGTTGGGCGTGATAAGCATGGTTGTCAGGTTCACAATGAACCAATGCTTCAAAGATTGGAATTGTCCGCTTAGT
Source organism: uncultured bacterium (assembly GCA_964465285.1). Lineage (GTDB taxonomy): Bacteria > Cyanobacteriota > Cyanobacteriia > CAKZMO01 > CAKZMO01 > JBCCWF01. Next base: position 11,333 of record CAYXJG010000037.1, on the reverse strand, counting down.
TCGCTCCTTAAATTCCTCCGTCCGACTGCTCAGGCTGCGAAATTCTTTTGTAATTTTAAAGATTTGGATTTGGCCAGCTTTAGGTGCCTGTTGAATACCATACGTCAGTCCTTTGAGGTCCTCCTGGGACAGCCCACGCTCAATATGAGTATTCAACTGGTCAAGAAGCTGCTGCCCCTCAAGCATTTGCTGTTGAAGTTGAGTAACCTCTGCCTGAGCTGCTTCTTTTTCAGCTTTTATTTCTTCAAAGCGGCTCAGAAATTTATTGAGGGCTACATTCATCAGTGCCTCACTGCCATAGCCACCAATAATGCCTTTTGCTGCGTAGATCACATAGGACGTATCGGGAGTTGCCTGCATAGATGAGGTTAAAAACTCCAGGATAAATGCCCCAGAAATGCCCAGTAAAATATCACCGAGAAGCCCCGCCTTGAAGCTATAACCATCTTTAGAAAACCTAGGCAACTCAACTGAGCCATCGACAATAACAGGGTATAAAACACCACCTAAAATACCTGAACATATCAGCACTAAAATTCGCTGGTCAATAAAGCCCTGACCGGAAAAAATAAAAAGGTTAGAGGCTTTTTCACTGACGATGACCACGTAAAAAAGCCCAACTAAGATTCCTGTGATAAACGTTCGATATACACCAAGTCGCCTGACCATGCAGCATTCTCCATAGATAGATGTCGATTCAAGTCACACATCAAAACACAAACAGGCCAGTTCCAAGAGCATGGCTAAGGGAGGCTGGTCATGTTCTTTTTCGTCGGATGTAATGAAATTTTTGGACGGATTCTCATTCAAATAGCCTTTAAAGGAAACACACCGACCCTATAGAATTCCGCTGCAAGTAACCATCAAGTAGTCAGAGGCAAATCCCCCAATCCTGAACCTTGAGAATCCTACAGAGCAACGCTTTTCTAGCTACTATAGGAGACTTTGATACAAAAAGAAGAACGGGAGCATCCCACTTTTGCAAATTGATATTGATTAATTTTGTTTTGTTGGGTGGGCGAGCTGTGGCTAGGAAGTTGCCTAGAAAAGGACGGCAAGCACATCTTGCCATTCCCTCTCTTGCCATTCCCTCACAAACATACGTAGGTCTTAGCGTTGTGTTTTAGCCAACAGGTGATTACGTAGTTAGAACGAGTCACTGTGAAGGTAAACAGTCTAAATTAGAGGGTGGATTAGGTGATGCATCCAACACCGTCCTTGCACACAGGCGTTTCTGGAGAACCGACTTGAACCACCAATATGCGCCCCCCTGGGCATCCCATCAATCTGCGGAACTGTATGGCATCGAACACTGGGGAAATGGCTATTTTGGAATTTCGGAGAGGGGTGAAGTGACCGTTGACACGGCTCATACGAACGTTGCCCTGCTGGATATCGTGAAAGGCATGATTGAGCGCGATCTGCACATGCCTGTGCTGCTGCGCATTGAGAATATTCTCGATGCGCAAATTATGCGTCTTAACGAGGCGTTCCGGGCAGCGATTGACGAGACGGGCTATCACAACTGCTATCAGGGAGTTTATCCGATTAAGGTGAATCAGCAATCCCAGGTGGTTGAGGAGATTGCAGCATTTGGAACGCGCTATGGCCACGGTTTTGAAGTTGGCAGTAAGCCAGAAATGATTGCGGCACTGTCCAATTTGGAAAAGCCTGGAAGCCTGATCATCTGCAATGGCTATAAAGATGACGAGTTTATTGAATTAGGTCTCCGGGCAAGCCGTCTGGGGTTTCAGTGCTTTTTTGTGATTGAAACTCCTGCCGAAACTCCCATTATTGTCAGACGGAGCAAAGCGTTAGGTATTGAGCCTCGCATTGGTGTGCGGGTTAAAACAACCTCAAAGGTGAGCGGCCATTGGAACTCGACAAGTGGCGATCGCAGTGTCTTTGGCCTCGGCCCCAGCCAGATCATTGAGGTTGTCGATACCCTGAAGCGTGAAGGGATGCTTCACTGCCTCCAGCTTCTGCATTGCCATCTAGGGTCACAAATTCCCAATATTCAAGAAATTCGTAGTGGGGTGGTAGAAGCCTGTCGTTACTACGTTGACCTGGTCAAAGAAGGGGCACCTCTGACGCATATTGACCTGGGCGGAGGCTTAGCTGTAGACTACACTGGCTCTCAGATTAACAACGAACAGAGCCGCAACTACACCCTGGGTGAATATTGTACTGATGTCGTAGACGCTCTTAAGGAAACCCTCGACGTCTACGGTATTCCTCACCCAGTCATTGTTACCGAATCTGGACGTGCCACTGTTGCCTACTCTTCTGTACTTATTTTCAATGTGCTGGATACTAGCACATTTAAGCCTGCTGAGGTCAGCATCGCAAACCTAGAAGAACCACCTCCGCTGGCCCACCTACGCGATATTATCAGCTATCTGAAGCCCAATCGTGTGCAGGAATGCTACAACGATGCCATTTACTACCGCGATGAAGTGCGTGAAATGTTTCGACGGGGGCAAGTTGACTTACGAATACGCTCTGTGGCAGAAAACGTCTACCTGGATATTCTGCATCGTATTGCTGACTTAATCGAAACAATGGATCGCGTGCCCTCTGACCTGGAAGGTTTAAGAGTATGGCTGGCGGATATTTACTACGGTAACTTCAGCCTTTTTCAGTCCCTACCAGATGTCTGGGCCATTGACCAGGTTTTTCCTATCATGCCGCTCCATCGGTTGAACGAGCGCCCCAGCCGGGATGCCGTCCTCGCCGACATTACCTGTGACTGCGATGGAAAAATTGATCGGTTTATTGGCGAATATGGAATTGCAGAAACATTACCGCTTCATCCTATTCAACCTGGTGAGGAATATTATCTCGGCGTTTTTCTAGTAGGTGCTTATCAAGAAACGCTGGGCGATCTCCATAACCTCTTTGGTGATACAAACGTGGTTAGCGTCCGCATTAACTCGAATGGCACCTTTGATTTTGTCAAAGAGATGCACGGCGATACCATTGCCGATGTTTTGAGCTACGTGGAATACCAACCCAAGGAGATACAGCTGCGCTACCGCAACACTGCCGAGCGGGCTGTGCGAGAAGGCCGAATTTCGGCTACTGAACGGCAGCAGATGATCAAATCCTTTAACGCCAGCCTTCAGGGATATACCTACTACGAGAGAGGTGTGCATTAGGAGGGGGGAATCAATAAAATCCCACTTGAACAGGGTGGCGGGCATCGCTGCGCCGTTCTATGTACAGCGCGATAAAAGGCTGAAAAGTTCTAAGCGGACGGGTTGAAGCATAAGAGTTGAGGAATTTCTCATGGCGACAGTTTTAATTATCGGTGCAGGCGGTGTGGGTCAGGTGGTGACCCACAAGTGCGCTCAGGTGCCAGAGGTGTTTTCCCGGATTGTGCTGGCAAGCCGGAATGAGGCTAAGTGTCGGGCGATCGCCGCTCAAATTGAGCATCCCATCGAGACTGCCCAGGTTGATGCAGATAACGTTCCTGAGTTAGTTGCCCTAATCCAGCGTATTCAGCCCCAACTGGTGATCAACGTCGCTTTACCCTACCAGGACTTGACCATCATGGATGCCTGTTTGGAAACAGGCGTTCACTACCTGGACACCGCCAACTACGAACCCCCTGACACGGCAAAATTTGAATATAAATGGCAGTGGGCTTACCAGGATAAGTTTCAGCAAGCGGGGCTCATGGCGTTGCTAGGTTCTGGATTTGACCCCGGCACCACCAATGTTTTTACTGCCTATGCAGCGAAGCACTATTTCGATGAAATCCACACGCTTAACATCATTGACGTGAACGGCGGCGACCACGGATATCCCTTTGCCACCAACTTCAACCCTGAGATCAACATCCGCGAGGTGACGGCTCCCTGCCGCCACTGGGAAACCGGGCAATTTGTTGAAACCCCTGCTATGTCCTCAAGTCAAGAGTTTACCTGCCCAGATAACGTCGGCACGTACAATATCTACCGCATGTACCATGAAGAGCTAGAATCTCTAACTCAGCACTTCCCCACCCTTCAAAAGGCCCAGTTTTGGATGAGCTTTGGAGAGAGCTACCTGAAGCATTTGGAAGTTTTAGGGAACGTGGGCATGATCAGCATTGAACCTGTAGAATTTCAAGGTCAGCAAATCATTCCCCTTCAGTTTCTTAAAGCCCTTTTACCCGACCCATCTACCCTTGGGCCACGGACGAAAGGAAAAACCTGCATCGGCTGTGTGGTCAGCGGTGTCAAGGATGGACAACCCAAAACCGTTTATATCTACAACATCTGCGACCATCAGGAATGCTATCGGGAGGTACAGTCCCAGGCCATTTCCTACACTACGGGAGTTCCTGCCATGATTGGAGCCAAGATGATGCTTGAAGAAAAGTGGCTCAAACCAGGAGTATGGAATATCGAACAGCTCGATCCTGATCCATTTATGACCGACTTAAATCAATATGGGCTTCCCTGGAAAGTCGTAGAGGAGCCAAATATTGAACTGAGGTAAGCAGCAATTTTCATTATGGCAATGTAGGGAGCAGCAAGGTCGCTTCAGGCGACCTTGCTGCTCCCTACATTTGTACAAGTGAGCGCACGACTTGGCAAGTTTCACGCAAAAATAGGGGTTTGGGGCGCGCGCCAAACCCCTATTTTTGCAAGGTGAATTTGAGAACTTTGCCAAGTCGTGTGAGCGCCTGTAGGGCGCGAAGTTTCCCAAAATGAGAGTTGCTGTGAGGTAAGGGCGTTTTCATCAAATAAGCTTGAGTATGTGTAACCCGCTTGCACAGCGTCATGAACATGAAGACTCGCGTCAGGTCTGATGATGTCTATGCCAGGTCACGCGATCGCCCCTTCATTCCAGCAGTGCCTTATTCGCTCAATTGCTGGTACACATTCAGAGCCGATGCCCAGGCTAAGTACCCGTTGTCGTTGAGGTGAAGGCCGTCGGTGCTCAACTCTGTACGCAGATTGCCTGCACTGTCGCTAAAGAGGGGAGTGAGATCGAGAAACTGAGCCGATTCCTCACGGGCGATCGCCGCTAGCTCGGCATTCAAGCGCTGAATGCGCTCATTGGGAATGGCCACTAGCCGGTCTTTCCCCTCCCAGGTCGCGCGATCGCTACCGTGGGGCAGGATGGATTGCAGCACAATAGTAGCGTCGGCGTGCATTGCTCGAAGGTCTCGGACAATCTGCCTCTGGTTACCCAGTATTTCATCATCGCTCATATCTCTCAGTAGATCGTTGATCCCAATCATCACAAAAATATAGTCCGGCTGGGTTTCTTCGATGAGGTCCAGACGTTTGAGCAATCCCTCAGAAATTTCCCCAGAAATGCCCTGATTGAGCCAGGTTGTGGTTTGGGGTAGCAGTTCGTGGGGAAACCAGAGGCTAATGGAGTCTCCCATGAGAACACTCAAATGAGCAGGAGGCTCTGCCACTATCGCCTCAGCTTCCTGCTGCAAAATGTTGACCCACTCTTCGTAGGTCAGCTGGTGTTGTGGGCCCAGGTCAGAGGGCGCCATTTCTGTAAAGTCACTCACCAGACTTGTGTTTTCTGATGCTGACGTAGATACGGGGGCTGGACTGTGCCCTGACGCCTCGGGCGATCGCCAAAATGCTAGTGAAGCCAGGGCTACCATCACCACATTTGCCCCCAGCGATATGAAGCACCAGGTGGGCAGCGGAGAAACGCGGGATGACGCCTTTGCAAATCGAATAGAACGGGCGGCTGAACGCTTGATACTATCCAGAGGGCGATCGCCCATTATAAGATTTTGTTTCACCTCAACCATCAGTCAAACAATGATTCACTATGCCAAATATAGCGAGCCTGTCTAATTTCTAAAGGTGGGGGCGGGCTGCAACCGCCCTCACCTTTAGAAATATTTTTAGGAACCAAATAGGATTCCTATAGTGTAGAAGGGAATTCAAAAAAACGACTGTCTAATCTGTAAATAAACAGCAATTCTCATTATGGAAATTTAGGGAGCAACAGGGTCGCCTGAGGCGACCCTGTTGCTCCCTAAATTTGTGCAAGTGAGCGCCTGTAGGGCGCGAAGCTTCCTAAAATGAGAATTGCTGGTAAATAAACTCACACATTGAGCATGCATGACAGTCCTGCACCTCTGACTGTCATCTCTTACGACTTGGCAAGGTTCACGCAAGAATAAGGGTTTGGAGCGCGCTGAGCGCGCCCCAAACCCTTATTCTTGCGTTGTGAATTTGAGAACTTTGCCAAGTCGTGATCTCTGACTGTAGCGTTGTGCCAGCGCGTTCAGATTTTGTGTGGATCTGCCGACGGAACTCCGCCCCACAAAAGACCTCGAATGTGAGTAACCAGTCGTGCATCCCACTATAGGGTGCTGCGCCAGGGCGATCGCGTCTCCATGACGCACAGATGCAAAACCACGAAAGCGCTTCCCGCGCGATACGTGGGAAGCGCTCTTATAGCTTTATCAAGCTGATGCTTAATGTTCCTTTGCTCTTATGGCGTTCGAGCTAGGCCAACTAGCTAGTGATTCCAGCCGTAGTAGCACTAGCAGCACCGCTCGCATCCTTAACAAAGCCGCTGTAAGCTTCCATGCCGTGCTCGCCAATGTCGAGCCCCATCAATTCCTCTTCTTCAGATACGCGGATACCCAAGGTAGACTTCAGCGCAACCCAGAAGATAGTGCTTAGAACGACAGTCCACAAACCGATGGTCAGAATCCCCATAATTTGGGCGAGAAGCTGAGTGATACCACCACCGAAGAACAGTCCCGACTCCAGGTCAAACAGACCAACTGCCAGGGTTCCCCAGATACCGTTCACCAGGTGAACAGAGATGGCACCCACCGGATCATCAATCTGAATGCTGTCGAAGAAATACACCGCGAAGACCACTAGGATTCCAGCAACAACGCCGATAATGACGGCACCCAGGAAACCAACGCCTGCACAACCTGCGGTAATTCCGACCAGACCTGCCAGAATACCGTTAATGATCATGGACAGATCAGGCTTACCCGACACTACCCAAGACGTGAACAGTGCCGCAACACCACCTGCTGCCGCAGCTAAGTTAGTGGTCACAGCAATGTAAGGAACAGCAAGGCTAGCTGCCAACTCAGAACCGGGATTAAATCCGAACCAACCGATCCACAGAATCAAACACCCTAGGGTCGCAATACTCATATTGTGACCCGGAAGGGCACTGGGCTGACCATCCTGGTACTTACCAATGCGGGGGCCGAGAATTGCTGCACCCATGAGCGCTGCCCAACCACCCACAGAGTGAACCACCGTAGAACCTGCGAAATCGCTGAAACCAGCACCGCCAAGGAAGCCGATGCTGCCCAACATGCCGCTACCGCTCCAAACCCAATGGCCGCTGATGGGATAGGCAATCCCTGTCAGCAAGATGCTGAAGATGATGAAGTCACTAAACTTGACACGCTCAGCGACTGCTCCAGACACGATGGTAGCAGCGGTGCCTGCAAATGCAGCCTGGAACAGGAAGAAAACCGATATTTCTAGCGTTCCACCGTCAAGGCCGTAAGCTTCCTTGCCGCCAGTCAGGAACCAGCCACCGCCACCGATGAAGCCAGTGCCGCCGCCAAACATTAGGGAGAACCCAATGGCCCAGAAGGCTAAGGTTGCCAGGGCGAACACGATCAGGTTCTTCGACAGAATGTTAACCGCATTCTTCTGGCGGCAGAATCCTGTTTCAAGCATGCCGAACCCTGCGTTCATGAAAATTACAAGAACCGCAGCTACGAGCACCCAGATATTGTCGAGTACGGCCTGTACATCGGCAGCTGCTACTTCTTCCTGCGCGTGGGCGGCGAGGCTCCATGTTGAAACAATTATTGCGACAAGGGGAATTGCCGCGACCCAGCTGAGAGACCGCTGGGGAAGGAAAGACTTCAGTCTTCCCAGAAAACCAGAAACGTTAGGGTAAGCGGAGCTCGCCACTGGCGATCGCCCCCTACTTCGATGTTGTTTTCTTTTCATTGCTAACTTAGACATCACTGGACATTCCTTAAAGTTAGGTTCGTTGAATGTAGTCAAGGACCACAACTGTAAGTTCCCCTCGTAGAAACCATCCTAGAAACCAGTCAGGATCCGTGCGTTCTTGGCACTCTGACGAGCTGCACTCATAGACAAATTCCCAAGAGGAGGAAAACACTTGATCAACCATCTGACACCTGTATAAAAGGCACCAAAAGCTCCATGCTGCCATCACAGAGAGGTTTGTTTACCAATCGATGCAATGCACGACAAATAAAATAAACATCAGCTGGGAGCATATAGAGACGTATAGATTGATAATGTTCAGTGAGGAAAGTTTCACCAATTACAGGGCTGTCATTCTGTGTAGTAAGATACATTTCGTGTAAGTGTTCCCAGAATGTATTAAGTATTTACACTCAATATTTTCGATAGCACGGTGTATCAGACAGGTTTGTTCAAATTAATGACAGATAGTCAAGGCTGGATTCCACGGCAAACAGGGGATGGGTCGTTTACATTCTTTTCAGAGGAATTTGCCGAGCACTTTCACAGTGATAATGGTGCCAAGCAGGAAGCCTTTCAGAAGTTTGCTCGGGTAACAAACCTGTCAGCCAACGCCCAATCTGGCTCCATAGCATTGCTGGATATCTGCTATGGCCTGGGCTATAACACGGCTGCGTCATTGGAAACCATCTGGAATAATGATGCTGCGTGCCAGGTAACCCTATACGCACTGGAGCGTGATGCTTCTGTTCCGAGGGCGGCGATCGCCCCCCCCCTCATCGAAAGTTGGACGCCAGAAGTGCAAGGTATTTTGACGGCGATCGCCCAGCAGCATTATTGTAGGACTCCTCGGCTAGACGCCCGCTTGCTGATTGGGGACGCCCGTCATACCATTCAGCCCCTGGTGCAGCAAGGTTTTCAGGCAGACGCAATTTTCTTCGACCCTTTCTCCCCTCGTCGCTGTCCTCAACTCTGGACGGTGGAATTTTTCAGTGTGGTAGCCCGCTGCCTTGGGCCACAGGGCATTCTGGCAACATATTCGCGGTCAGCATCCGTGCGAGCTGCCATGCTTGAAGCAGGGCTGTCTATCGGCACGATTCCCCTTGAGAGGCCGGGATTATCCCATGAGTGGTCTCAGGGGACGGTCGCCGCATTTCAGGCAGATATCCTGCATCCCCTATCGCCAATGGAGCAAGAGCATCTAAAGACCCGCGCCGCTATTCCCTTTCGGGATCCTGGGCTTACCGACCCAGCGCAGTCGATTTTGGAGCGGCATCAGCAGGAGCAGCAGTCTTGCACTTTAGAAGCTACGACTCAGTGGCGACGACGGTGGGGCATTACTTAGGAACTTGTAAGAAAATAAAGTGCCAGAAGAGGGGCGATCGCCATGCATCGACCGCCATGCATCGATCGCCATGCATCGACCGCCCTTCATCGACCGCCCTTCATCGACCGCCCTTGACCGACCGCCCTTCATCGACCGCCCTTGACCGACCGCCATTGATCGACTGCCCTTGACCGACCGCCCTTGACCGCCATGAATAGGCACTCATCATGCTCGGTCATACCGCCATTCAACAACGCTACGCTTACGAACACAGTAATTCTCATTATGGCAATGTGTAGCGGTGTGCAATTGGTTTAGCACACTCAAATGTGTTGAGTGGCGGCGCAGAGCGTCGCCACTCAACAAACTGTACTTAATGCACTTGCACAGCGCTATAAGGAAGCAAAAAGGTCGCCTGAGGTGACCTTTTTGCTTCCTACATTTGCTTCCTACATTTGTACAAGTGAGCGCCTACAGGGCGCGAAGTTTCCCAAAATGAGAATTGCTATTAAGAATAGCTGATGCTGTCAGACTTATAGCGAGGGGGTTCCACATGAATGTTCAGCCGCACAGGACTGTACTGCCGTTCCAGCAAATCTTCTACCGTTTCCGTAATTTGGTGGGCAGTTTCCACATCCACTGCATTCACAACCAGGTGCATTTCTACAAAGACCTGGCGACCGACAACGCCTCTGGATGCGATGTCGTGACAATTGACGACGCCGGGAACCTCCATGACCAGACTATAGATTTTCTCGGGGGCGATCGCCACTTCGTCCACTAACCAGGGCAAGTTTTCGCGCACCACCAACCACCCGCTCCAAAACACCATAAACGCCACAGGAAATGCCAGCATCACATCAATCCACTGGAGATCAAACACCCAAATTCCCAGCAGCCCAACCAAAACGGAAATTGTGACCCAGACATCGCTCATAGTGTGGTGAGCGTCTGCAATCAGCAAGGGACTATCGACTCGCTGGCCGACTCGCCGTTCGTAAAAAGCCACAAAGATATTGATTCCTAGGACGATGAGCAGCAACCAGAGGTTAGAACCTGACATTTCCACAGGGGATCCTTCAGAGAAAATTCGGCTTATGGCAGCCTGCAAAATCTCAAAACACGCTACTCCTAAAAAGGCAGCAATGCCCAATGCACCCACGGCTTCAAACTTCTGATGACCGTAGGGATGGTCTCGATCCGGCTCTGGCGATGAAAAATAGTTAGTGACGAGTCCCAAAATATTGTTTGCACTGTCGGTGACGCTGTGCAAAGCATCTGCAAGTAGGCTAAGTGATCCAGTGAGAAAGCCAACGACAGCTTTTAGCACCAGAACGGCAATGTTTAATACGAGCGTAATGATTAAAACTCGCTGGACGGTTGCACGGTTATCTACCATAGCTATTCCTTGGGGATGATATGGAAAAAGGCGATTCCCCTTAAGTAGCTTGGCACAGTTAAAAACCAGATGTAGAACCCTGTGCCGCCCTTGCAGCAGGCGGCACAGGGTTCTACGGGTTTTATTCCTTCGTGAACGTTGCCAAGTCGTGTTTTATGATTAAATTGTCAACCGATATCAGCACCTACCTAGAGCAGATCGATTAAGATAATAAGGCAATGCCAATTTATGCAGAATAGAACCTGAATCGATATGAAGAACCCTTCTCTACGTGCATACCCTCGTAGTCAGCCTGCTCAGGTCATTCCGACGCCTCAAGGCCAGGGTATTCTCGAATGGCTTGAAGCCTCCGGACGGATGATGCCCCGTGACGATGACGCTGAATCTGAGTTGCCAGAAGAGGAAGTAGACCTCAATGCTCTTATGTCTGGGGATGATGGCTTTGATGACGATGACGACGATGATGACCTCGATCTTGACTAAGAAACGAGATTCAATCATTTGAACTAAGGGACTTGCAAGAAAACAAAGTACCCGGAAAAGAGCAGCGGGCTGCGCCCGCTGCTCTTTTCTTCCGGCATCTTTTTTAGCCGCAGATCCCTAAGTACCTATGCAGAATTAATTGCAAACAAGT
>CAYXJG010000036.1:0-21535 GCA_964465285.1 uncultured bacterium | reverse complement strand
ATTGCCTCGGCTAGCTTTAACTGTAGTGTTTAATGCTTGAGTGTTTAATGCTTGAATGTTTAATGCTTGGCTGTTAAGGAAACTCTACATCGTCTGCTGCATGGTGATCGCCCGACCCCACGGCATCCGACTCCACTGATTTCGCTCGAATCGGAGCCGACGACGGGGCGGGCCGTAAGCGTGCCATCGTATCGTGATTGGGCCGATCATCTCGTTTCCCATCACCACAGCGGTCAAGAATATCGCAGATCAGGGCTTCCTCAATCCAGACCTTGGCAATCACCGTAAGGGGCAGGGCCAAAATCAAGCCTAGAATGCCAAAAAAGGTGGTGAAAAAAACCTGGGCACTCAGGGTCACCGCAGGCAGTAACGAAACCTGCCGTGCCATCACCAGGGGACTGACTCCATAGCTTTCCAGGTTTTGGATAATCACGTAGAGAATTACAACGGCGATCGCCTTCCAGGGTGGCCCCAGCAACGCGATGGATAGGGGGAACACAACGCTCAACACCGGGCCAATGTTGGGAATGAAATTCAAGAGACCTGCCAGTAGAGCATGGGCGAGGACCAAATCGACCCCTAGCATCCGCAATCCAATGCCGCTGACCAAGGACACAAACAGTGAATTAATTAAAATACCGCCAAGCCAGTTGCCTAGAGCTGCTTCACATTTTGTCAAAATCTCATCACATCGTCGCCGGTAGGAGGATGGAAAGAGCTTAATTAGCCCTCGGCGATAGGCACCAGGGTTACCCAGCATCATCAAGGTCAACGCAAACACCAGCAGGAGTTTGAGAACGAAAAAGATAGAGGTATTGAAAAAGTCAAAGAAATTTTGCAGCAGATTTTGAATCAGGGGCTGCAGTTGCTGAGTCAGTGTAGAGATATCTGGAACCTCCAGGGTCAACTCAGGCAACCATCGAGGCGGGTCTTGAATGAAATATTCAACTCGCCGGGCTACCTGGGTGAATCCAATAGGTAGCCGCAGAATTAAGCTGCGAAACTGGTCGATAAATGGGGGAATAACAAGGGCAACGAAAAGAGTCAAACCCAGGGCAACGAAGCTGAGCGCCAGAAACACAGCGACCGGACGATGCTTGATACCGATATGTTGCAAGAGCCTCACAAAGCTATTGAGGGCAGTTGCCAGAACAATCGCCAGGAAGATGAGCAGAATCATCTGCCAAATTTGCCACAGAATGAGTAACGCAATAACCAGGCAAATTAGCCCAACCCACTTGCCAAACGTCACGGCGATCGCTCTCCCTCGTTACGCTAGCTAGTCATGCCGCCACAGCATGGCTCTGCATTCACGACCATAAACTGTATCTACCATAACTGCGATCGCTCATCACAATCAGGACGTCCGTCCCCCCATTATTCTCCAGATTGGTTTGCCAGATTCGCCGCTAAACAAACGTCTCCGGTGAAGCAGCTAGATTTCTAAATTGTGTAAATTGTGGGTCAAACAGCAGCTTCACCGTCCCCACCGGGCCATTACGGTGTTTTGCGATGATGACTTCCGCGATGCCTCGGTCAGGTGTATCTGGATTGTAGTAGTCATCTCGATAGAGCATGATGATCAGGTCAGCGTCTTGTTCAATCGATCCAGATTCACGCAGATCAGACATCATCGGCCGCTTATTCGTCCGAGACTCCACACCCCGGCTAAGCTGAGATAGTGCCATAATCGGGACGCTCAGTTCCCGAGCAAGTCCTTTGAGCGATCGCGTCACCTTCGACAATTCCTGCACCCGGTTATCGCTGCCGCTGCCCTCCATCAACTGCAAATAGTCAACCAGAATAAGACCCAGGGCTCCTCCCTGCTCTGCCTGGAGCCGCCGCGCCTTTGAGCGAATTTCATTAACGGAGATATTCGGTGTGTCGTCAATGTAAATGGGAAGCTGAGAGAGGTTGCTGATGGCATGGCCCAATGGCCCCCACTCATGCTGACCAACGCGGCCGCTGCGAAGCCGCCCGCTCTCGATCCGGGCTTCTCCTGACAGCAGTCGGTACACCAACTGCTCCTTTGACATCTCCAGGCTGAAGACGGCTACCGGAAGTTTCTGGGGCGGCCCAGCGATATGGCGAGCGATATTCAACACAAAGCTGGTTTTTCCCATCGCGGGACGGCCTGCTGTAATAATCAGATCAGAGCGCTGAAACCCTTGAGTCATCGCATCCAGGTCATAAAAGCCGCAGGGAATACCAGGAAGCGCCATTCCCTCTGCCCGGTTTTCAATGTCTGCAAAGGTCGAAATCAAAATGTCCGAGGTCGCCATTAACCCCTGCTTAGGCCGATCTTGGGTAATGGCGAAAATCGTTTGTTCTGAGCGGTCGAGCACCGATTCCAGGGGAGCGCTGGTTTCGTAGCCAAACTGAGCAATTTCAGTACCCGCTTGAATCAGCTTACGGCGCAGATATTTGTCCATCACCAGTTGGGCATACTGGTCGATGTTGACAGCGGTGATGGTGCGGTCAACAAGCTGCACAAGGCGATGCTGCCCACCCACCTTGTCCAACAGGTTGCGATCGCCCAGCCATGCAGTTACGCTCATTAAATCTGTGGGCTGCCCTTGGCTGTGGAGAGTCAGAGCCGCTTGATAAATATCCTGGTGGGCATTGATGTAAAAGGCGTCTGGCTGAAGAATTTCGATAACCCGCCCAATGGCCTCTGGATCAAGCAAAATGCCGCCAAGAATCGCTTCCTCTGCTTCAATATTTTGTGGAGGCAGGCGATCGCTATAGGTCTGAAAAACGGGTTCGTAAACCATTCTCTTGAACACGACTAAAAACTCTAAAGCATTCTGCTGCGACGCATTGCGGCGCGACAAAAACACATCCTGTGCCATTAACCAGACGCCATATGAGCTGAATGACTAGAGCGCGGTGACGTGAATCTCAACCTCTGCCGTCACTTCAGGATGAAGCTTAATCTCTGCTTTGTAAAATCCAAGTTTGTTGATGTCGGGCACCGTAATGGTGTGCCGATCAATATCCTGGTTTGTGACCTTTAGAATTGCTTCTGCTACATCGCGGTCGGTCACGGTACCAAAAATAGCTTCGCCTTCACCCACTTGCTTCTTGACAGTGTACCGACCGACGGTCTCAAGGGCTGTCTTCTGGGCCTGTGCTTGCTTTTTGATTTCGATAATGCGCTGGCGTTCCTGTTCCCGGCGTCGTTCTACTTGCTTGAGAATACCGGGAGTAGTTCGGACTGCTTTCCCATTGGGGATTAGATAATTGCGGGCATACCCTGGGGCTACTTCTACCAGGTCTCCATTTTGCCCGAGTTTTCGAATGTCTTCCCGAAGAACAACCTGTACACGTTTTGCCATGAGCCTGCTTAGCCTTTTTGAACGATGTCAGCAATAGTATTGTCTGGGCAATTGAGAACAGGAAACCTAGAGTTTGTTCATCACAATCTTGGATACTACTCGTTATTTCCCAGAATTGTAATCATATCTGACAGAAGGGGATGATAGCAACTTTCCGCGATCGCCCCTTGTCCTTTGGGGAACCTGCGAGTAGAGCCCGCCCTCAAAACAGGTCTTTCATGCCCCGAATTTTAGAAAAGCATCGCACTGGATCCGTGGTTTGGGCGATCGCCATTAACTCAGGCGTATCCCATCGCAAAAATGGGTTAGTCCGCTTTTCGATGCCCAGTTGAGAAGGGACAGTAGCTTCCTGACGCTGCCGAGCCAGTTGAACCTGCTGCAAGCGCTGCGCCAGGTCTCCATTGTTTACATCAACTGTTCGTGCAAACCGGAGATTTTTCAGGGTGTATTCATGGGCGCACCAAATCCGTGTCTGGTCAGGAAGCTGACGAAGTTTGCTGAGGGATGCCACCATTTGAGCAGGCGTCCCTTCAAACAAGCGACCGCACCCCCCTGCAAACAAGGTATCACCACAAAATAGATGCCCTGTTGCTTCATCAGTGGTGGGAGGAAAATAGTAGGCTATATGGGCACGGGTATGGCCTGGAACAAAAAGCACCTGACCGATGCGTCCCGCAAATGATACCGTATCTTCTTCCGATAAAAATATTGCTTGCCCTGGGATGCGCCCGCGATCGTGCCTACCGCCATAGACGATGGCATCAGGAAAGTGCTGCAGCAAATCATTATTCCCCCCCACATGATCGCCATGATGATGGGTGTTGAAGATAGCGGTTAGGGTAGCATCTAGTTTTTTGAGAACCTGAAACACAGGAGCAGCTTCAGCGGGATCCACAACAGCAGCAACCTGACGATTCTCATCGTGAATAACAAAGATATAGTTGTCGGATAAAGCTGGAAGGCGATAAATCTTCATTGGTGACTGCTTCTCGTTACTTTTACGGTGCCAGAAAATGCTGAGTCGGTAGAATTACAGACTCTGTATTGAATATGACATTAATAATTCACTGATTCTTCACTGGTATCGAGCCTAATGTATACCTGAATTGATCAATTACTTGCAAAAATAAGTAAGTGAGCACAGTTAATTATAAGAAAATAGAGTCCTGTGCTGCCCGCACAACGGGTGGCGCAGGACTCTACATCTCGTTTTAATTGCGCTAAGCTACTCAGCACATAGGGAATGAAAATTAAATAAAATCCTTGTTCCTAGGGCATTGTAAAGACATTGGGTTTATGAAGGGAGCATCATGCAGAAACGCCAGAAGCATAAGCGCAACACATCTAATGTTCAGCCGCCGCCTGCCCATTTGCAGGCAAGCCTGATAGAGCAAACACTAGGGCAAATCCGCCTTTCACGCACCATCAGTCGCTCTCAACATTTGTATTTAGTTAGCTCTTTGCTCGCCAATGATAGCGAAGCTCAGCCCTATCGAGAGCTAATCAACCAAATCCTTGAAGCAACACAGTCTGGAACTCTTCAACTGACTGATTAATGGTCACAGATGAAATATCTCCCCATTTTCGTGGAGCGCCGCTCCACGCCATCCCCTCGAAAATTCTGAGTGGGCTTAACCTTTTGCATCCCGGCGCATTCATCGCCACCCTTGTACAATCAAAGGGATTATATATTTTTAATTCCAATATCTAACTATCATGGGCTTTTTAACTGATCTTCTTCCCAACCCTCTAAAATCCCCTCGTGTTCAGAAGCGTAGTCGCACTGTCGAGATCAAGTCCCCCACTGAGATCGCCATAATGCGCCAGGCGTCCCGTATCGTTGCCACGGTTCTCCGAGAAATTTCTGAGCTGGTCGAACCAGGTATGACGACAAAAGATTTAGACGCCTATGCAGAAAAGCGCATTCGAGAGATGGGGGCATCGCCCAGCTTCAAAGGTTACTACGGATTCCCGGCATCCATTTGTGCCTGTATCAATGACGAGGTGGTTCATGGTATCCCGAGCCGAAAGAAGGTTATCCGCGAGGGAGATATTCTCAAGGTGGATACGGGGGCATATTTTGAGGGCTTTCATGGTGATTCTTGCATCACGATTCCGGTAGGCACGGTGTCGTCTGAAGCAGAACAGCTTATTCGTGTAGCCGAGGAAACGCTTTACCGGGGGATCGCTCAGGTTAAAGCAGGCAATCATTTATTAGATATCGCTGGGGCTATTCAGGATCATGCAGAATCCTATCATTTCAAAATTGTGGAGGAGTTTACGGGCCATGGCGTAGGCCGGAACCTCCACGAGGAGCCATCAGTGTTTAACTTCAGAACTTACCAGCTCCCTAATGTGAAGCTGCGGGCAGGGATGACCTTGGCGATCGAACCAATTTTGAACGCAGGGTCGAAGCACACTCGTACGCTTCCCGACCGCTGGACGGTAGTGACGATCGATCGATCGATCTCTGCTCAGTTTGAGCACACGGTTCTGGTCACAGAGGATAGCTATGAGATTCTTACTGACCGCACGGCGATCGCCCATCAGTGCCTCTAATCCCCCGATGTGCACCATTGCTATTCCCCAATACCTACAAGGTCAATCCGTGACGAATCCGGTTGAAAACCGTGACGAATCCTTCTCAATAATGTGAATATATACGACTTGGCAAGTCGTGACGGTTATGTATGACGGTATGGATACCGCTGAGGATGAAGGATTAAATAATACCAAATCCGTTTTGTCTAACCCCTAAAAAACCAAAAGGCGACGCGCGACGCGCGTCGCCTTTTGGTTCGGTTTTGGTCACGACTTGGCAAGTTTCACGCAAAAAATAGGGGTTTGGGGCGCGCGGAGCACGCCCCAAACCCCTATTTTTTGCGTTGTGAATTTGAGAACTTTGCCAGGTCGTGTTTTGGTAAAGATACCGGAAGAAAAGAGCAGCGGGCTGAGCCCGCTGCTCTTTTCTTCCGGTATCTTTATTTTCTTGCAAGTCCCTAACAAGGCGCTAAGCTTGAATCATTGTTTCGATTGTGTTACCTTCTCCCAACTCCATGCAGCTTACACATTTAGGGTGCCGACGATGACCCAGACCTCCCATAACCGATCGACGTCCAAACCCCGCAAAGAATTTACAACCCATGACATTCTTGCCAGCGATATTTCTCAGCGGATTAGCTTCACTGACCCCCAACACTATTTCAACCGAGAATTAAGCTGGCTGGAATTCAATCGCCGGGTGCTGCATGAAGCCCTCGATAATCGCACGCCCCTGCTAGAGCGGCTCAAGTTCATGGCAATTTTTGGATCAAACCTGGACGAATATTTTATGGTGCGGATCGCAGGACTAAAGCAACAGGTCGAGGCTAATGTCCGCAAGCTTACCCCAGACGGGCGATCGCCCCAGGAACAATTGAACGACATCAGCGCCGTCCTCAAGCCGATGATTGCAGCACAGCATCACCACTTTGAAACAGTGCTTCGGCCCAATATGGCTCAGCATGGCATCTACTTACTAGAGTACACCGATCTCAGTCCGGCTCAAAAAAGCTATCTCAACCAGCACTTCCAGGAGCAAATTTTTCCTGTTCTCACTCCCCTTGCCGTCGATCCAGGCCATCCGTTTCCATACATCTCTAACCTCAGCCTCAACCTAGCAGTGGTGATGCGCGATCCCGACACCCATGCCGAACGCTTTGCCCGCATCAAAGTCCCCCCCCCCCGGTTTGTCGAACTGCCCCCTGCCCTCCGACCTCAGTTCAAAGGCAAACCCGCTATTTGGGCTGGTGTTCCAGTAGAACAACTCATCGGCAACAACCTGGAATCTTTGTTCATCGGCATGGACATTCAGAACTATTGCGTCTTCCGCATTACTCGCAATGCGGATCTGGAGGTAGAGGAAGATGAAGCCGATGACTTGATGATGGCGATCGAAAAGGAGCTGCGCAAACGCCGCCTTGGAGGGTCGCCCGTGCGCATGGAAATTCAAGCATCTGCTCCGGCCTTGGTGCGCGAAACGCTGATGCGGGAAACGCGACTGACTGATACAGATGTTTACGAAATCGAAGGGTTGCTGAACCTGGGCAATCTGCTGGCATTTATGGATCTCCCTCTGCTATATCTGAAAGATGTCCCCTGGACCCCAGTCGTTCCTCCCCGGCTCACCACCATCATCGACGGAAAGCTCGACGAACTCACGAGTGCCGATGATTTCTTTGCCGTCATTTGCAGAAAAGATGTGATGGTTCATCATCCATACCATTCTTTTCCTAAAACAGTTCAGCAGTTCATCACCTACGCTGCCCACGATCCCCAGGTCCTAGCGATCAAGATGACCCTTTATCGCACCTCTGGGGACTCGCCCATTGTGAATGCCCTGATTGCCGCAGCAGAAAACGGCAAGCAAGTGGTCGCCCTCATTGAACTCAAGGCACGGTTTGACGAAGAAAACAACATTCTTTGGGCACGGAAACTAGAGAAGGCTGGCGTCCATGTGGTCTACGGTATGGTGGGCCTAAAAACCCATACCAAAGTAACCTTAGTAGTACGCCAGGAAGCGGAAAAGATCCGCCGCTATGTCCACATTGGCACCGGAAATTACAACCCAAAAACCGCCCGTACCTACACTGACATCGGCCTCCTGAGCTGCCGGGAAGCCTTGGGTGCTGATTTGAGTGAACTGTTTAACTCCCTTACCGGATATTCGTATCGACGGGCCTATCGCAAACTCCTGGTTGCCCCTGTCAGCCTTCGTAGCCGCATGATGGAACTCATTCAGCGAGAAATTGACCACTGCCGAAATAGCAATGGAGGCCGCATCATTGCCCAGATGAACTCCTTGGTAGACCCGGCAATCATTGCCAAGCTGTATGAAGCATCGTCCGTAGGCGTCAAAATCATCCTGATTGTACGGGGCATCTGCTGCCTCCGACCTGGTGTCAAGGGCATCAGCGACAATATTCATGTGCGAAGCATTATCGGGCGATATCTAGAGCACGCCCGCATCTTCTATTTCTATAATCAGGGTGACGAAGAAATTTTCATCGGCAGTGCCGACTGGATGCCGCGCAATCTCGATCGCCGCATTGAAGCGGTTACCCCTATTGATGACCCAGACATCAAGGAATCCCTGAAGCACCTGCTGAACATTATGCTGGCAGACAACCGCCAATCCTGGGAACTCCGGCCCGATGGCTCCTATGTGCAGCGCCATGCCCAGGAGGGCGAAAGTCCCCTAAGTGCCCATAACGTGCTGATGGAGATGGCGCTCAGGCAAGACGACTGAGTCCGTTGGCACAGCTAAAACCGATAGCAACCAAAGGGTTAGTTAGGACAGAGATGTTCTTACGGGGGCGCGATGCGCCCCCGTAAAAACGTTCTAATAAATGTAGCGACAGCTACAACTGGTAAGTATTCGGATAGGGTCCTGATGGGGCATGTCTTTTTGAAGTTTCATTACAAAAGGCTAAGGCTAGGTAAAAATCCGTCAATAACCCGTAATACGATCAAGTCGCACACATCAATTACCATGCTTAAGGCTGGGCGATCGCATGAACATCGTTAACGAAAAAATTGACGACAAGGTTGTTGTTAAAGACTACTTCAATGCCACCGGGTTCGACCGCTGGCGGCGCATTTATGGAGACGGAGAGGTTAACAAGGTTCAGCTTGATATTCGCAAAGGCCACCAGCAAACAGTGGACACCCTGTTAGGCTGGCTCAAAGAGGATGGCACCGTGAGCGGACTGACCATCTGTGATGCTGGCTGTGGTGTCGGCAGCCTTAGCATTCCCCTGGCAGAAATGGGTGCAATCGTCCACGCCAGCGACATCTCTGAGAAAATGGTCGGCGAAGCGACAGAACGGGCCCAAGCTGTATTGAGCCAATTAGATAACCCTACATTCACCACCTGCGACCTGGAAGATCTGTCCGGTCGCTACCACACAGTCGTCTGCCTGGATGTACTCATCCACTATCCCCAAGACAAAGCCGCCGACATGATCAAGCATCTCAGCAACTTGGCAGAGTCTCGCCTAGTCATTAGTTTTGCGCCAAAAACCCTGGCCTATAGCTTACTTAAAAAAGTAGGTGACTTCTTCCCAGGCCCCAGTAAGGCGACCCGTGCTTATCTGCATCGGGAAGCAGACATCGTTCAAATTCTAGAAGACTACGGTTGGACGGTAAAACGCAATGCGATGACCAAAACACGTTTTTATTTCTCACGGCTTCTTGAAGCTGTGAAGGGTTAACAATTCATGGCGCAACGCAAAGAAACGTAATAAAATCTTTCGTCAAAACGATCTAATCTAGCAAACTAGAACACTAACTAGAACGACAACTGAATCCTGTTGAACGACTCAATAGTTTCCCTTGTGGCCGAGGAACAAGAATGAAATCATGAGAACCATGTTTTGGTGGAGCGGGGATGCCGCGCCGCTTCATCAGAATTGGGTTTTATTTGATCCTTGATTCCGAAGATGGAGATGAATCTTCTTCGATAAAAGATATAATTTCCAACAATTTATAGCAGTCCAAAATTCAGTCGTGAGACGAAGATTGGACTTTTCTGTACCCTATCTCCACTGTTCATTTCACCCATGCATCAGACCCATAAATCGGGATAGCTAAACAGACTCGTTCGACGACTTGAATTTTAAGAAACGTAACAGCATTAGGACTTTCTATTATGACGTGTAATTTAGCAACAAAGCTCCGGGAAGGCACCAAAAAATCTCACACAATGGCTGAAAACGTCGGCTTTGTACGATGTTTTTTGAAAGGCGTCGTTGAAAAAACATCCTATCGGAAACTTGTCACAAATTTTTACTTTGTGTATTCCGCTATGGAAGAAGAAATGGAGCGTCACCAAGGCCACCCCATTCTCTCTCGAATCTATTTTCCAGAGTTAAATCGGAAGACAAGCCTGGAACAAGACTTGCAGTATTACTACGGCACCAACTGGAGAAATGAAATTAAAGTTTCTCCGGCTGGTGAAGCCTATGTGCAGCGTATCCGCGACATTTCCAGTCACGATCCACTTCTGCTTGTTGCTCATTCCTATACCCGCTACTTAGGCGACTTGTCTGGTGGACAGATCCTAAAGCGCATTGCTCAGCAGGCGATGAGCCTCAATGATGGCGAAGGAATCGCCTTCTATGAGTTCGCAGATATCGACGATGAGAAGGCATTTAAGAACACATATCGTCAGGCCATGAACGACCTGCCCATTGATGAGACAACGGCAGACCGTATTGTTGATGAAGCAAATGCCGCTTTTGGTATGAACATGAAGCTTTTCCAAGAGTTAGAAGGCAACCTGGTTAAAGCAATTGGGCAGATGGTATTTAATGCACTGA
This sequence comes from uncultured bacterium, assembly GCA_964465285.1. Taxonomy (GTDB): domain Bacteria; phylum Cyanobacteriota; class Cyanobacteriia; order CAKZMO01; family CAKZMO01; genus JBCCWF01. Next base: position 10,839 of record CAYXJG010000036.1, on the reverse strand, counting down.
CTCGCCGCCGTTCTCGAGACAGCACTGAGTTGGCGACTGCCGAATAATCATAGCTGGGAAATCAGAACTGATTTCTTCTATCCGCTATTGCGCTAGTCGGGATTGGGATACGGGCTTTAGAACTTGCAGAAAGGTCGAGACGCGATCTGATAAAGGTTCTAGGGTTCTGCGTCCCAGTCCCGTTGTTCGTTAAAGTAGGAACCTGTCAATGCTGGATGCCAAGAGTGGTAGGATCAACGTCTATCCGAGCTCGATCGGATACCGGACTCAGACTCATTTAGTGTGTTCATTTTGCAGATGCAATTTTCCAAAATACTCATTGCAAATCGAGGAGAAATTGCCCTTCGGATTCTTCGAAGCTGCGAAGAAATGGGGATTGCGACCGTTGCTGTTCACTCAACGGTTGACCGCAATGCTCTCCATGTTCAACTGGCAGACGAAGCCGTATGTATCGGAGAGCCATCCAGCAGCAAAAGCTACCTCAATATTCCAAATATCATTTCAGCAGCGCTGACCCACAATGCGTCTGCCATTCATCCCGGCTATGGGTTCTTGGCTGAAAATGCCCGCTTCGCAGAAATCTGTGCCGATCACCACATTGAGTTCATCGGCCCTACCCCTGAAGCCATGCAGTCGATGGGTGACAAATCCACTGCAAAGGAAACCATGAAGCGGATTGGTGTGCCTACCGTTCCCGGCAGCGATGGCCTATTAACCAACGAACAGGAAGCCATGAACGTTGCTCGCGATATTGGCTATCCAGTCATGATTAAGGCAACAGCAGGGGGCGGTGGTAGAGGGATGCGGTTGGTGCGCGGCGATGACGAGTTGGTGCGGTCTTTCCTAGCCGCTCAAGGAGAAGCGGAAGCCGCTTTTGGGAATCCCGGCCTCTATCTTGAAAAATTCATTGAAAAGCCCCGCCACATTGAGTTTCAGATTCTGGCAGATGGCTATGGGAATGTGATTCACCTGGGAGAGCGAGACTGCTCCATTCAGCGTCGACATCAGAAGCTTTTGGAAGAAGCCCCTAGCATTGCACTGACGTCAGATCTCCGCACCAAAATGGGTGAAGCGGCTGTTCGGGTGGCAAAGTCGATTCATTATATGGGTGCAGGCACGGTCGAATTTTTGCTGGACGGGTCAGGGCACTTTTATTTCATGGAGATGAACACCCGCATTCAGGTTGAACATCCTGTTACAGAAATGATTACAGGCATGGATCTAATTGCAGAGCAAATTCGCATTGCCCAGGGAGACAAGCTACGGTTGAGTCAAGACCAGGTGAGGCTGTTTGGGCACACAATTGAGTGCCGCATCAATGCTGAAGACCCCGAGCAAAACTTCCGCCCCCATCCTGGCCACATTAGTGGCTACCTTCCTCCTGGTGGGCCAGGTGTGCGAATGGATTCCCATGTATACACCGATTACGACATTCCGCCTTACTATGACTCGCTGATCGGCAAGCTGATCGTGTGGGGAGCCACCCGGACAGAGGCTATCCGGCGGATGCAACGGGCGCTGAGGGAATGTGCTATCACGGGAGTACCAACGACGATAAGCTTCCACCAAAAAATTTTAGAATCTCCTGATTTTCAGTCAGGAGAAGTTTATACGAACTTCGTTGAGAAGCTGATGAAATCCTCAATGTAGCGATCTAATCTGGGTGCTAAAGGCGACGGGCGATCGCCCGTCGCCTTTAGCCTCAGAGCTATCTCTAGCAATCAACTACAACTAGAATGACGCTCTAGTGTGGCAGGTGGCGAGTGGCGATCGCCTCTCCCCCACTTAGGAAGCAAGGATTCAAACACCGGAGAGTTCATCAAGATTTGCTAAACCCTAGCCCATGCTCTTCAGCGTAACGCTCCATAAAGCGCATGAAGCGATCCCACTGTTCCAAGCTTTTGATGACATACACGGCTTCGATGGCTTCTGGTTTCCCGTTGACAAATTTGGCTTTGACTTCACGGCTGATTAACTCGCCTTCTTCATCAAGGAGATACATCCCAGTAATCTCATCCATATTTTCGGTTTCTAGAGCTTTGGGATTGTCAAAGTAGAAGGTTGCAGTTCCATTCGTGCCATCCTTCGAGCGGGTCATCCGCACATCAGGGACGGAATCTTCGGTGATACCTCGGGAAAACTGGATTTCAGCCATACGCTTTTGTCAACTCTTACAAAGGTTTTTCTAGTGTGATTAGGACTCAATGTTTGCAAATAGGAGCAGCATTGACCTGCTCCTAGTGCTCTACCATTTCTTGAGATTAGGGTGAATCCCTGAGGGATTTACCCTGATTTTTAATTTTGACGCTGCACGAGCTACAAAAATGCACTGGCTATACTGTGCCAGCAGAGAACTGAATCAGTGCTTGGAACCAATCTGTGCTAGACGCCTATCCAAAAACCTAATGTAGTTTTGGGATAGAGAGTTATGTAGCGCGGCGACGCCACACCATTCCAGCACCATTTGATTGCATTTATGCCAGTTTCTGAATTAGATTTCCTATCATCTCACGTCATGGCACAGGAAATGAACCTTCTTGAGTTTGATGAATGGCATGGTCGAGGAGGGTACATCCTTCATCGACAGAATGAATGCGGCAGAGCTGATCGCGCAACTCTGCAGCTCCCGGAAATCCTTTCGCATACCAGGCCATGTGCTTTCGCGCCTGTCGAATGCCGCGATCGCCCTTGTATTCCCACAACATTACTAAATGCTCTTTTGCGCATTCCAGCCGCTGAGCTGGAGTTGGGGGCGGCAGCACGGTTCCTGTTTTCAAAAAGTAATCAATTTCTCCGACTAGGAAGGGATAGCCCAGGGTGCCGCGAGAGCACATCACCCCATCAGCTCCGGTTTTTTCCAAACAGCGCACAGCGGCATCAACGGAAAAAATGTCCCCATTGGCAATCACAGGAATGGAGAGATGATCCTTGACGCGCCTGATCCAGTCCCAGCGGGCGCTGCCATTGTAGCCCTGGGCGCGGGTTCTGCCGTGGAGCGTTAGCATTTGCGCCCCTGCCGCCTGCATCCGCTGGGCAAACTCGATAGCGTTAATCTCATCGTCGCTCCAGCCAATGCGGGTTTTCACAGTGACGGGAACATCGACCGCGTTCGCTACGGCTTCGACCAGGCGAACAGCCCTGTCGGGGTCGCGCAGGAGAGAAGAGCCTCCCCCTTTTTTCGTGATTTTGTTTACCGGACAGCCCATGTTGATGTCTACGGTGTCTGCACCCTGGTCAACGGCTTTTCGGGCCGCTGCCGCCATGAAATCAGGGCGGCAGTCAAACAGTTGAATGCTAATGGGGCGCTCATCGGGGTCAATATCCATAATGTGGGGCAAAGAGCGCAGATGATGCAGCTCACTGGCGCTGACCATTTCGGTGTACATCATAGAGTGAGGGGCATAGCGCCTCACTAGTCGGCGAAAAACCAAATCGGTGACCCCAGAGAGCGGCGACTGCAAGACCCGGCTTTGCAAAAGGACATGGCCCACTCGAAGAGGGGCATGCAGATGGGGAAGCGTCGGAGACTCTTGGGGAGGGACGAGAACGGAAGTCATAGCAATCAAACCAGAGAAGACACTATAGGCGATGTTCCATGCGTCGATACCAGCGCATCAGCACTCCTGCGAGGCGGTCAGAATTATGGCGCACATGCCCCGTATCCGGGTCTTCTTGCATGATGTTGGCAATGACGGTTCGTCGCCCTAGCTTTACCACGCTTTCCCGGTCAAACAGCACCGGATGGCATCCTTCCTGAGCATAGCGAATAAGCGCCTGGGCAGAGGGTGATTTTCGATGAATCAACACCGCATCGAAAATTTGGCGTTGGCAGGCATTGTCGATGGCCTTGATGTGGTCGGAGACTGTATAGCCCTCTGTTTCGCCCATCTGGGTCATGATGTTGCAGACATAAATGCGCGGGACAGACGTGTTGGCGATCGCCTCTACGATGTCTGGCACGAGCAGATTAGGAATAATGCTGGTGTACAGGCTGCCGGGGCCAAGGATAATGTAGTCTGCTTCTTCAATGGCTCGAATCACGCGCGGCAGGGCAGGAGGGTGTTCAGGGGTGCAGCCAATCCGCACAATCTGCCCCTTTGCTTCGGTAATGTGCGACTCTCCTTCAATGCGGCGGCCATCGGCAAGTTCTGCCCACAGCTTCACGTCGCTCAGGGTCGCAGGCAATACCTGTCCACGCACAGCCAGCACTTTCGAGATAGCGGCGATCGCCCGTTCTACATCGCCCGTCACTTCTCCCATGGCTGTTAGAAACAAATTGCCAAAGCTATGCCCCTCCAAGCCATTTCCTGCCCTAAAGCGGTATTGAAAGAGTTCTGTAATAAGCTTTTCTTCATCTGCCAATGCTGCCAGACAGTTTCGGATATCCCCTGGAGGCAATACACCAATTTCCCGGCGCAGCCGTCCGGAGGAGCCACCATCATCGGCAACGGTCACAACGGCTGTAATATTTGCGCTGTAAGTTTTCAGTCCCCGTAGCAAGGTAGACAGGCCCGTGCCGCCGCCCACCACGACTACCTTCGGCCCCCGGTGTAGCCGCCGATAATTCACCAACTGGTCAATCAGGTCATCATCACCGTCCTGCATGAGCACTTCAGTGATCGAGCTGAGGGTGCGGGTCTGTCCCCATACCAACAGCAAGACCCCTCCAAGCAACACCAGAGGGCCGCTGACATAGTTTGGAATCATGGTAGTCACGAAGGACAGGGCACGGCTAATGAACCGACCGAGGTAAAACACAGGCGTGCGGTTGCCCCAGATAGCCAGACCTAGAGCAATCATGATCATGCCTGCCATGCTAATCAGCAGCCATCGCTTGACAAACAGTCCTGGAGCCATCCACATCATCCACCGATTGAGGCGGCGCGGAGAATGGTTGATAGCCGTTTGGCTCAGTTTGCTAAACGATTTCCGAATCATCTTTTTCGGAGTGTTTGTCTTTTTCGGCTTCAGCATGGGTTCTTGTGCATCAGCGGCATCTACAGGGCTATGTTAATTTGATGATGGTCTACATAATTTGACTCAGACATCCTACTCTACCAATACGCTTCTCAGAAACCGAGGCGTGACGCTTTTACAAAAAGGTTACCCAGAAGGACTAACATTCAAAAATGAGTCAGCTTCAGCCCCTTATAGAACTTAAAGGTATTACGAAACGATTTGGCTCGAATACGGTTCTCGATGATTTAGATTTGACGCTGTATGCTGGACAAGCTCTGGCTATTATCGGGCCGTCAGGGACAGGAAAATCGACAATCTTGCGCATTATGGCAGGGCTGCTGCTGCCTGACGAAGGTGAGGTCTATATTCAGGGCCAGAAGCGCCAGGGGCTGATTGAAGATAGCCCTGACCCCATCGTCATCGGTATGGTGTTTCAGCAGGCAGCATTGTTTGATTCCTTAACGGTGGATGAAAATGTCGGCTTTTTACTGTATGAGCACTCAGACCTGCCCCGCGATCGCATCCGGAAACTGGTGAACCGGGGTCTGGAAATGGTCGGGCTAGCGGGCATTGGCGATCGCTACCCGGCTGAGCTATCGGGAGGGATGCGAAAGCGGGTCAGCTTTGCCCGTGCCATCATCACTAACCCCCAAACTTCTGATACGCCAGAAATTCTGCTCTATGACGAGCCGACGGCTGGCCTCGATCCCATCGCCTCGACGGTGATTGAAGACCTGATACGAGACATTCAGTGCCATGAGCGGGGATGCGGGACCTACGCCATTGTCACCCACCAGGACAGTACCATTCGGCGCACCGCAGATCGGGTCATCTTCATGTATCAAGGCAAAGTTCACTGGGATGGTTCCATTGATGAGATTGATCACACCGACAACCCCCTTATGCGGCAATTTTTCAGCGGCAGCGTCGAGGGGCCGATTAAAGTGGCCAATTAAGGGAGCGGGGGCGATCGCCCCACTGGTGTTATCCATGCTGAGGCTCGAGCTGGGTTGGAAGAATCGCATCGCCCGTTGCTGGATCAAAAAGATGCACTTTTTGGGAGTCAATCAGGAGCCACAGCTTTTCATCCACAAAGGTCGGCTGATCGGGCGAAATGCGAAGCTGAAGTTCTGGACGCGTCAAGCCAGCATTGCCCTGCTCGGAGCTGATCGACCTTGGAGAAGCATCGGGGCTGAGGCGCACCGTTAGGTGAGTGTCACTGCCCAGTGTCTCAATACGGCTCACGCGCACCGGAATATTTTTGGGCGCTGGAACGCCGATGCTCAGATGCTCGGGACGAATCCCCAGCAGGAGCGATCGCCCGTCATAGCGGCGGAGGGGCAGTTCCCACTGTTCCGGTAGGGTCAATCGAAAGGCGGGGTGGATGATAAGAGAAGGAGCCTTGACCGCCACAGACAGGAAATTCATGGGCATGGTGCCGATAAATTCCGCTACAAACCGATTCGCGGGACGGTTGTACAAAATAACGGGTGTCGCAATTTGCTGGATTTGCCCGGCACTCATCACCACAATGCGATCGCCCATGGTCATCGCCTCGGTCTGGTCGTGGGTAACGTAGATTGTGGTAGTGCCGAGGGTGCGCTGGAGATTCACAATCTGCGCGCGGGTTTCAGTGCGGAGCTTAGCATCCAGGTTAGACAGGGGTTCATCCATCAGAAACACCTGAGGATTTCGTGCCATTGCCCGCCCCAGGGCAACGCGCTGCTTCTGGCCGCCAGAAAGCTGCCGGGGAAGGCGGTCGAGCAGCGGTTCAATTTGCAGAATCGTGGCGATGTCCCGTACCCGCTTGTCTACGGTGCGCTCATGGCCAGGCCAGTAGTGTAGAGATTCCGGCAGGGTGTGGGAGGCGCGAGCTAATATCGACTCCGTACGCTGCCTCAGCGTTCTCGCCCACAGGGGTGCGGGTCGTTTTGTAGGGTGAGCTTTGCCCGGCAGATCCCCCTCATGGCCCATTCGCCGCAGCCCAAATGCCAAATTGTCATATACGGTGAGATGAGGATACAGGGCATAGTTTTGAAACACCATTGCAATGTCCCGCTCTTTGGGGGGCAGATGGTTGACCAGGCGATCGCCCACCCAGATACTCCCCCCTGTCAAAGATTCTAGCCCTGCAATCAGCCGCAGCAGAGTGCTCTTACCGCACCCCGAAGGCCCGACCAGTACCAAAAACTCCCCGTCTTCGACCGTCAGGTTGATGTCCCGCAAAACACTGACGTTCGCCTCTGGAGTTAACGGGGCCGGGGGGGGTGACGATAATTGCCCCTCTGGAAACTCAGAGCCGTTGGTCACAGACAATCTTGACGGGCGAGACGCTTGCTGGGGAAAGGTTTTATAAATTTTGTCTAAAACAACGTGAGCCACCAGGGTGTCCTTTTAAGGTATGAGAGTGTGGGGGTAAAGATGAGTGAGGAATGATTAGAATGATTCGGTCAGCAGATTTGGCTTGTATGCCTCAACTGTGTACCATTCTTGCGTAGGATGCGTTGGGCGTCAGCCGTATTGCGCCAGGGATTGTGTGGTCGAGCCGATTCATTAGCAGCGGCACAGCAATGCCGCCCTGCCCCACCCCAATCGGTTTGCATGAGCTAACTCTTGTTCCTTATTCCCGCGTCTGAGGTGATTTCAGCCTCCACCCGGTTTTGACAACCTGTCGAGGGCGGGCGATCGCTAGGCTGTCGTTTGGGACATCTTCGGTGATCGTTGATCCAGCAGCGATGGTGACATCTGTGCCCAAAGTAAGGGGAGCCACGAGAACGCTATTAGAACCCGTCTTGGAGCGATCGCCAATAACAGTGCGGTGTTTGTTCACCCCATCATAGTTGGCGGTGATGGTGCCCGCGCCAATATTCACCTGGCTGCCCAGGGTTGCATCTCCCAGATAGGACAGGTGAGCCACATTAGTGCGGTCGCCCACAGTCGATTTTTTAATCTCCACGAAATTCCCAATGCGGCAGGATTCACCGACCTCTGCATGGCCTCGCAGGTGGGCATAGGGACCAATGCGGCTATGGGCACTGACCCGGCTATCGCGGATGACTGCATATTCAACGAGCGATTGCTTACCAATGAAGCTGTTCTCAATCAAGCTACTTGGGCCGATACAGCTTCCTGTCTGCACCATAGTGTTCCCTCGCAGGTGGCACTGGGGTTCAATGGTCACATCTTGCTCCAGGGTAACGGTGTCGTCAATGGTGATGGTGTCGGGATGAACAAGTGTTACGCCAGACGCCATCCAATAGTCTTTGATGCGGCTTTGAAAAATTTCGTGGGCAACGGCCAACTGCTTGCGATCGTTGATGCCGAGAATTTCCTGGGGGTCATCCACATCCACCGCCATCACTGGCTTGACCATCGAGATGATGTCGGTCAAATAGTATTCCTTCTGGTCATTATCATTGGTGAGGGTGGGAAGGGCGATCGCCAGATCCGCCCATTGAAAACAGTAAACGCCTGCGTTAACGCGGCGATTTTGGCGCTGGGCAGCGGTGCAGTCCCGGTGCTCGACAATCTGGCTGACGACATTGTTCGTATCACAAAACACTCGACCATATCCTGTGGGGTCGGATAGATTGGCTGTCAAAATCGTTGCAGCATTATTTTGCTGGCGGTGGGTTTCTAGCATACGCTCCAGGGTTTCAGGACGCAGCAGAGGCACATCCCCATTCAGCACTAGCACGTCTCCCTCATAGTCCTTGAGATGGGGAATGATTTGCTGAACCGCGTGCCCGGTACCCAACTGCTCCTTCTGCTCAACGCAGTGTATCAGGCGCGTATCAAACACAGAACCATCATGGGACTTCAAGGACGCCTCTACGCGATCGCCTTGATACCCAACGATGACGAGAATGCGATCCACTGAAATATTGCCGAGGCTACAGATGACATGCTCGACCAGCGATCGCCCACTCAGAGGATGGAGCACTTTCGGAAGTGCTGATTTCATACGAGTTCCGCGCCCTGCCGCCAGAATTGCTACCGCTACCATGCTTACTTTCTATGACGTGTGTTTCCACGAAAGTATACCGAACCAGAGGAATTTAGTCATAGGCCAAGGTCGGAGGCAGACGAAATAGGCTGTCCGGCGTCAATCGTGGGATGCGTTGACAGGGGCCTCTGGGGCGATCGCTCCCTTTCCATCCCAGCGGGCTGCCCCCTCAGGAACCTCCCTTCTTCCACCGTTCCCTTGAACCTGGACATCATCCCTGCCTTGATCCTCGCCAGGGACATAGGCAAGCTGCATGGGAGGCAGCACGCCCTTTCCAGTAATCAGCCGCGCTCCCTGGTTGCGAGTCAGGTAGTTCCAGATCCACTGAGTCACCACCACAACTTTGTTGTCAAATTCCACTAGATAGAAGATGTGGACGAAGATCCAGATAAACCAGGCAGGAAAGCCTGAGAGCTTGGTGAAGTTAAGATCGGCAACGGCTTTATTTCTGCCGATGACGGCTAAACTGCCCCCATCTCTATATCGAAAGGGAGGCATGACGTTTCCCATTTGGCGAGCCTGTAGCAGCTTTGCCACGTAACTGCCCTGCTGCATCGCAACTGCTCCGATGCCGGGGAGTGGCTTACCCGCTTGGTGGGCATAGTGCGCCAAGTCTCCAATAACAAAGATGTTAGGATACTTCGGCAGAGACAAATCTGGCTCAACAATCACTCGGCCTGCCCGATCCAGCTCTGCCTCCGTATGGTCAGCAATGATTTTACCCAGCGGAGATGCTTTAACCCCCGCCGCCCAGAGAATTGTTCGAGCATCAATGGTATCCGTGCGATCGCCCTGTTTTATGGTCACCGTATGGTCTTCAATATTCGTCACCAGGGTACCTGTTTGAACATGAACGCCTAACTGCTCCAGGTCTTTCTTTGCCTGAGCTGAAAGGTCAGGAGGATAGGGAGGCAACACCCGATCCATGCCTTCCAGAAGAATAATGCGGGCTTCAGCCGTATTGATATGGCGAAAATCTTGCCGCAAGGTATGATATGACAACTCTGCTAGCGCCCCCGCCAGTTCTACTCCCGTAGGGCCACCGCCTACAATCACAAAGGTCAGCCACGCACGGCGCTTCGCAGGATCGGGTTCTCGCTCTGCTGCTTCAAAAGCTAAGAAAATGCGCTGCCGAATGTTGAGGGCATCTTCAATGGTTTTTAGTCCAGGCGCGATGTCTCCCCAGTGGTCACTGCCAAAATAGTGATGGCTGACGCCCGTGGCAATGATCAGCGTGTCATAGGGCAGGCGAGATCCGCGCAGGACAACTTCACGATGAATCGGGTCGATGTCAGTCACTTCATCCAGCAGCACCTCCGTATTCTTAGTGCGGCTGAGCACAACCCGCAGGGGCGAGGCGATATCAGCGGGTGAGAGGCTCCCCGTTGCTACTTGATACAGCAGAGGTTGAAAAAGATGAAAGTTGCGCTTGTCAATCAGCGTGACATCGAAGATGGAATGATCCAGAGTTTTTGCGGCATAGAGTCCACCAAAGCCACCCCCGACAATAACAACACGATGAAGAGATGCCTGAGTCGCTGTCATGAAAACCTCCTGTTTGGATATGTCCCCTATTCATAGAGCAAGCCCAGGGTATCGTAATGTGTTGATGATAACGATAGGAGGCAAATCAGTCATCAGTAGCTTGACACCATTAAACCCAGATGTTGCCCGCTGCGCTATCCGCGCAGCGGGCGGCGCAGCGGTTTACGGGTTTTATCATGAATTGTGCTCACCTACAGCGCTTTGCAAGCGCATTAAGTACACGACTGGGCAAAGTTCTCAAACCCCTATTTTGCGTGAAACCTGCCAAGTCGTGTTAAGTACAGCACGTGTGAGGGGCGGCGCTCCGCGCCGCCCCTCACACGTGCTTA
>CAYXJG010000035.1:0-21644 GCA_964465285.1 uncultured bacterium | reverse complement strand
ACGATAAAACAATCTGACGTCAAACCTTTCTAGATAACCAGCAGCATTAGAATTCCTGTGATCACTGCAACGATGAGGCCAGGACTGCCTTCACCACTGGCAGATTCAGACAAGTTTCGCTCGAAGTTGCAGTTAATGCAGTGATAAATGTTTGGGTTTAATTCTACAACGGTATGCTTTCCACACTTAGGGCATTCAATTGTACCTTGGGCAGTTGTTGGTGCTAATGACATAGTTATCTCCAAGGGGCTAGAGAACTCTATGGAATACACTTCACAGATAGTGAGCGGCATTCCCGAAAGCGATTGACATTGAAAAAGCGATATTCAGTTGAACTACAGTTTCACTTGCATCATATAGAGATCCTATTTGGTTTCTAAAGGTGGGAGCGGGCGCAGCCCGCCCCCACCTTTAGAAATATTTTCAGGAATCAAGTAGGACTACTATAGAAACTGTTCTCGGTTTTCTCTATGAATAGAATGCCAGTTTCCTAAAATGCATACTAGATCAGTACATCTGCACCTGAGATCAGTTACTGCCGATCCTCCTGTCGATCTTGCTAGGGATTAAAAGTAGCTACTCAGTTTCCTAGCTCAGCCCTCACCCCCTAGCGCTTGCTTCGCACGTCCTCTTGCACAGCGTGCTGGGGACTAAGGATTAAATAAAATTACGACTGGGCAAAGTTCTCAAATTCACAATGCAAAGATAGGGGTTTGGCGCGCGCGAAGCGTGTCCCAAACCCCTATCTTTGTCTGAAACTTGCCAAGTCGTGTAAAATCCAATTTTGGTGAAGCGGCGCTGCATCGCTGCGCCGCTTCACCAAGATTTGGTTCACATTAAATTATTTAATTCTCGTTCCTAAGGCGTCTAGATTAGCCTGCACGGTGTCTTGAATCTTATGCGTGATGTGCTGAACCGTCTGCGTGCGATCGCCCAAATATTGGTCATAGTAGTGCCGGAGGTTAATGGGCTCCCCCACCTGCACCATCACTCGCCGATGGGCTTTGGGGGGTGGATAGTCAATGTTGAATACATATCGCTCTAGGCGAATAAGCGTGTCTAGAAACCTCTCTGATGTGGGGGATGCGGCAACATAGCCGTCATAAATCGCGTCAAAGTTGAGCAAGTTGACCGCAATTTGGTGCATCAGGTCGTAATTCCAGAAATTCTCGGATGCGAGAGTTTCTGCTTTTTCCTCCAGCACAGACTGAATTTTGTAAACTCGCTCTCGCACAGGTTTGTCTGGGCAGGAAGGAATAGAGAGGCGAGTTTCGCAGCTATCCACCAGATGGTTGCGCAACCGATGGATGCGGTCATTCAAGGTTAAAGAACTCGACTCTAAGGGTGGAAGGTCATAGGTTTTTTCAAAGCTCACCATCAGGTGTTCAGCCACGGTGCGAAGTCGCTGATAATGCGTTGAGGCAGGCTTGGGGATGAGGGCCAGTTTGGTTTCTAGACCGTTCAGCGTTCGTTCAATAATAGGCCGCATATCTTGGGTGTAGCGGTATTTGATGCTGATGGGGACAGCATACAAGTCTGGAAGTGGCTGCTGCTGGCGCTGAAACCTGCTGAGGGACTGGAGGGCAATCTGGATTGCACCAATCCGAAAAGGCATGACGGTGTCGTTTTGATAAGAACAGCCGCCTTCAGGGAAAATTACCAGATGGCACTCTGGTTTCATCAATAGCTCGCGGGTCATGGCAACACTGGGGCGATCGCCCAACCCTCGTCGAATGGAATAGGCTCCAAGTCGCTGGATAAGCTTGCCCTCCAGTCCTCGAAACCGTTCATGGGCAGCAAGGTAGTGATAGGCTTTACGCAGTTTTGCCGATAGCGCAAAGATGGTAATCCAATCATCGTAGTAGGTCGGGTGATTGGCCATCAGCAAGACGCGATCGCCCGACAGATGAGTCAAGGTCTTCAAACTACCTGGATCAGCTTGAAGCGTGACTCGATTTTTGACATGGGCATACAGCGGCACCATCCATTGACAGACACGCACCAGACCCTGATTCATCATTGGTGGATAAAAATCCCGTTTCGTTCGCATTAGGAAAATATCGGCGGTAAGTCGGCGGTAAGTCGGTAAGCACAACCAATTATAAAACCCTTAAAATCCTGCGCCGCACGCGCAATGGGCGGCGCAGGGTTCTACATCTGGTTTTTGATTGTGCCGAGCTACTTAAGGACTTGCAAGAAAATAAAGTACCCGGAAAAGAGCAGCGGGCTGCGCCCGCTGCTCTTTTCTTCCGGTCTCTTTTTTAGCCGCAGATCCCTTATAGCTGTGCAGGCGCGTTAATTAGAGTTTCTTGTGCGGCGGCACGCCGTGCCGCCGCACAAGAAACTTTGGATGTTCTTGATCAATCTGCACATCGCTATAGTTGCCCATATAGTTGCCCAATAGTTGCCCATCAATGGTTTATGGGTATACTCCGAAACAAGGTGGAACGCCCTCTGTGCAGGCGCTCCACCTTGTTTTCTAGCAGCTACTCATTAAACACCAAGATAAACCCCAAGAAGTTTATCCTAGTGTTCGGGCACGATGAATTGCCGAATTACTCCATCAGGCTCGGCTGAGAAATAGCGAGTTCCCCGCCTGGGGTTCGATAGCGAATCTTCAGAATAAGAATATTTGAGGTAAACAGTAGGGTCACGACGTTTGCCAAAATAACGGGAATATCTTGGACATACACGCCATAAATCAACCACAGAATAATTCCCACACACAAGCTGATCAGCATAGACCAGGAAATGTCCCCTGCTGACTTCGATTTCCAAGTTTTAAGAAGCTGTGGAAAATAGGCCGCCGTCGTGAGCGTACCTGCAACCAACCCTAAAACAGTAACTAGGTTCATCAGCGCAACCCTCAGATATTAAAAAGTGAACCAAATTAATTAAATTGAGAAATTAACGAGATCCAGATTAAGGGCGATACGATCGCAATTTACTCACATATCCCACCAGACTCATTGCGCTCTGAGGCAGAGTTTAGAGAACAAGGCAAAAAAAATAGCCCAGGCAATCAACTCGAACAACAAGTCATACAAACCTGACCTAACGGAAAGCATAGACGATACATCTTTACAATGCATCCCTACAGAGGAACAGATTGTTCATCCAGATGGAGCGCCCTTGCAAAGGCAACATATCTATGCAGAATTTTTTACTTTCATTATTGAAGCTAACACAACACAATTAAATTTCACCCGAAGTTATGCCTATCGATTGTTAGAAATAAGTAAACTCTCTCTGTGCTTATAGGCACAGCTCCTTATCGGTGAGGTTTGCACCTAAAATCACGTTGGAACATCGGCTGAACCCATTGCTCTATCGACATTTTTTCCCGACAGTTGCCCCAATAGCCCTCTACGCAATCTGAACCGCAACCATCAAAAGGCTGGGTTGACGTGTGCTCGATGCGTCATGGGGTGAGGCATTTAAACACCCCTCAAGGAAGCAGAGGTTGGACTCTAGAAGTCAACGCCCCGCTTGAGGTCAACGCCTTTTTCAGCATAGTGCTTATGGCAGAACACTTCCGAATGGACACTCGCCAAGTCGAAATAGGCAGGAGGATGTTTGCACCGCCCAGTGATGATGACTTCCGTATCGCGGGGCTTTCGCAGGAGGGCCTGGACGATGGGATCCTGGGGCAGCAGTTCCAGGTCAACGGTGGGGTTTAGCTCGTCCAGCATAATGGTTTTGTAAAGGCCAGAGGCGATCGCTGCCCGCGCAATTTCCCAACCCCGTTCTGCTTCAACGTAGTCAATTTCCTGCTGTTGCCCCCGCCAGACAATGGCATCTCGCCCACATCGCTGGTGATCGACCAGTTCAGGATAAATCTGTCGGAGAGCGGCGATCGCCGCGTCTTCTGTGTAGCCCTTTCCCCCCTTTAGCCATTGCATGATCAGCACCCGGTGAGATTTGTCCTGGCTGATGCCCTTGCCGATGGCCTGGAGAGCTTTGCCCAAGGCACTGGTGGATTTGCCTTTCCCGTCTCCGGTATAGATTTCAATGCCGTCGATGCCGTGGGTCGCCGCATCGGGATGATGATGAGGGCGCATTTCGGAGTGAAGGTTGGCAATGTCTAGCAGGGGCTGGGGGGCTCCTCGTCCAGTGGCAATTACTTCCAGGTGTTCAGGCTTGCGCTTGAGCGTCTGCACGACTTCATCCGTAGGCAGCAGCCCTAAATCCAGAACCGGATTCAGCTCATCAAGCACAACGACGGAATAGAGTCCTGAGGCGATCGCCCCCTTTGCGACATCCCATCCTCGCTGGGCTTCCTGGTGGTCAAACTTGGTTACCTCTTCTGGGCCAAAAAATTCTGCTCGCCCAGTTCTCACCTGATCGATTAGATGGGGAAATCCGCGCTGCAGGGCTTCAATGGCGGCATCTTCATCATAGGCACGACCGGGGCCTTTAAGGAACCGCAGTAGCAGGACCCGAGTTTCCCAAAATTCCCGAATACCCAGGCCGATGGAACGTAGGACAACTCCCAGTCCCGCTTGGGACTTGCCTTTGCCTGCGCCGTCATACACGTGGATTTGCCCCTTTAGACGCTCGGTGCGGCCTTGGGCAGTACGAATGCCAACACCAGTTCGTGTCATGGTTCGTAGGATCATTTCACCAACGATAATAAATGGTTTTGATGTATCACGGTCAATAAATACAAGTTGCTGTGCAATAGGATGCAACACCCGATACCGACTACAAACGCGACTTGGCAAGTTTCACACAAAGATAGGGATTTGGCGCGCGCTGAGCGCGCGCCAAATCCCTATCTTTAGTGTTGTGAATTTGAGAACGTTGCCAAGTCGTGTACAAATGTACGCAAGGGATGAGTACGCAAGGCATGAGTACGCAAAGGATGAAACATGAGCAGCGATTCTGCACAACAAGTCGCGATAATTCGTCACACGAAAATGTAAAGGAACTCTATCTGTAGAAGTTGGGAGATGTTTTCTCGTGCTTGAACGCTACAGATAGAGGCAAGCTTATTATGGCACTAATTGTGGAATGTTCAAGGGGCAATCCACTAAGAAGAGGCAATCCACTGATAAGGGCCAAGGTGATAAGGGCCAAGGATTCAATAAAATCTAATGCTGGTGCAGCGACAAGGCATTGCTGTGACGCTTTACCCAATTCTGGTTCAAAGAGTTCATATTTGCTCCCAAGGGGCAGTCCACTAATGTTGAGTAATAGGAACTTCTGTCTATGGATACATTTTTTGTTGTTCCTCTCAAAGTTTTGACAAGCCAGGCATTGCTGCTGATTATAGCGATCGCCATCGAAGCGTTTGTGATTCAACAACAAATGCAATTTTCTCCCCGAAAGAGTATCGAATATTCTGCATCCCTCAATTTGCTCTCAACCGTTATCGGTTGGTTGAGCTTTTTCGTTCTCATTGGCCCGCTTCTGCTAACGGATGCAATGAAGGTTGAAATCTTGAATTTTGTGTTTTTTCAGCAATGGGGCGAAAACATCTTCAGTGGACTGATTTCTCTGGGGTTCGTTGCCTTCTTGGGCACGGTTGGGGTAGAAACCCTCGGCTTTAGTCTGCTGCAGCGGGCACTCGGTGAATATCGCCCTCCAGAGGAAACGCCGCAACCGAAGCGGCGGTCGGCAATGCGGACAACTCTTCGGCCTGACCAAATCATGTCAGGCATTTCTGGGCGATCGGATGTACTTTATGCGATTCTGTTAGGCAATGCGTCAAGTTATATGGTCATTGTTGTGTTGATTGTTGCTATTCAACTCCTTGCTAATTGATGCGCTGATGAATGTGCTAGTGCTCTGTCAGTTCCAGAAAATGGTGGGGATTTCCACGGTGGGGACATGCTGCTTTTCGATATTGCAGTGAGCATAAGCTGGGGAAGATAATCCGCAGATGACGCAGATGATTGCAGATGACGAAGCTTAGTGATCTCTTGAACATCTGGAGAATCTGCGTAATCCACGATGTGGAGGTCTCTTGCGCGATCGGACGCATGGTTCGTTCCCAATGGGCATTCCCAATGGGCATAAGCATTCCCAATGGGCATAAGATAGGTGAGCACAATTAATGATAAAACTCGCAAAACCTTGCGCTGCCTGCGTAGCGGGTGGCACAGGGTTTGATAGCAATCCTAAATGAAATATGAGAGTTGGGGCGGGCTGCGCCTGCCCCAACTCTCACATTTCATTTCACAAATCACTTAGGAACGCCATATATGAAGTTGCTATTGTTGAGGAAATTTCGTGCTTGATTTAACTAAGCTTGCACAACAAATGGAAGGCATGGGTACGCATCTGAACCAGGAGGCAGAAGCCTCTCGCCAACGTATGGGGCGTGCCCAATCATTGCTGACCCAGGCTCAAGGACAGCAGACGAATCTGGTGACAATCCTGCAGCAGTGGCGCGATCGCCTGGGATTTGCGGCAGCGGAACCCTTAGAGCCACTGCATACCCGACGGGCGATCGCCACCGCTCCACCAGCGCACACGGTTATCGCCACTGATGGATCTCAAATTGCACCGAGCCACCATGAAATTGCCTACTGCTATCTCATCAACATTGGGCGCATCGTGCTGCACTATGGTCAAAATCGCCATCCCTTGCTGGACAGCCTGCCTGAGGTGTTTTATCGCCCTGAAGACCTCTATATCTCTCGGCAGTGGGGCATCAGCACCGAAGAATGGATGGGCTTTCGACGGACGGTGTCGGAGGTGGTGGAGTTAGCCAATCTTGCGTTGGCAGCGACGGCAAGGTGTAGCCGTGCCCCAGCAGATGGCCTGCCCTCCTCGCTTTCGTCTCCTCTGCAACCCGAACAGGTTGTCCCTTGTTTAGCCATGGTAGATGGCTCGCTGATTTACTGGTTTCTTGAACCGCTGCCAGGGGATGCGTGCGATCGTCTCCTTCTTCCTATTCTCGACGCCTGGGAGCGACTGAGGCAGGCTCAGATTCCTCTGGTAGGGTATCTGAGCGCATCTCGCAGCCGAGAGGTGCTAAATTTACTGCGTCTTCAAACCTGTGGCTACTCGACGCCAGATTGCACAACCCACTGCTTTGGCAAGACTGATAGCGCACCCTGCAATGGCTTGGTCTCTCTCCGGGATGCCGCCCTGTGGATGACGCAACTAAAGCCTGGGGAACGTAGCCCCATTTTTCGCAGTGCCGCCCGCATTCTCAATGCCTATGGCGACCACCAAGTTCACTTTTGCTACGTTCACGTGGGGCCAGAAATAGCGCGATTAGAATTTCCCGCTTGGGTCACAGAAGACGAGTTGCTGCTAGATACGGTACTAACGCTGACCATTGCCCAAGTGCAAAAGGGCTATGGCTATCCTGTAGCCCTGGCAGAAGCCCACAATCAGGCAGTTGTGCGGGGAGGCGATCGCGCTCGCTTTTTTGCACTGTTAGAACATCAAATGATACGCGCCGGACTCACCAACATCGGCACCTCCTATAAAGAGGCCCGAAAGCGAGGAAGCATCGCCTGAATAAGGCACAACAACTCCTCGCTTGATTACTCCCTCACTCTCTCACTCCTTCCTCAAGCTCGCGCAGTGCTGCTCTAACTGCTTCCCGCTTCATCACTCAGGGTTTCGATCAGTAAATCAACCTGCTGGCGGTGGTAGTTCAGGAAAGATTCGCATTGGTGGAGCTGCTCGACGGCGATCGCAAACTGATCGAAAATATCCGCTAACTCCAACTCTCCTGTCTCAATGCGGTCAATAATCTGCTCAATTGCTTGCACCGTGGACTCATAATTCCAGATATCTAAATTATGGGTGGTGCCAGCATCTGAAAAGGGTAGTTTAGGCGGTGACGCGCTATTAGGCGGTGACGTGCTGTTCGATGCTTGAGCAGAGGGCGTCGGTGTCCCAGAACAGTCGTTTGAAGCAATTGTCATGGTGGATCTAGCGGTGAAGTTATCAAGTGAATGTTCAGTCGTCGTCGTACGCTGTCGTTTTGGGTTATCCATTAGCTGCTAGGTTCTCCATCGACTGCTGTGCCAACCGATTTCCCTCATCTTGGTCGTCTAGTTTCCCTGCTGGGCAGAGTGCCATCAAGGGAACATGCCGTTTCCAGGTGATTAACTGTCACATTGACCGACCCATCAGCAAGCTGCACAATTGCCTCCTGTCCAGGATCTAAGTCTTGGGCAGAGCGAACCAGTTGCCGATCGGCGTGCTTCATCAGGGCATAGCCCCGTCTGAGCACGGCTGACGGGTCAAGGGTGCTGAGCTTTTGTGTCAGGAGGTTATGGTGCTGTTCGGCCTGCTGCAAGCGATGGGTGACAGACTGCACTAATCGCTGGCGCAACCAGATGAGGGACTGCAATTCATCGATGACCCGCTGGTCAAGGTGGAGCCGACCTAGCTGAGACTTTAGGCGATGCACCTCTTCATCTCTGACACGCATATGGTTTGCCAGTGCCAGCTTGAGTTGGGCATAGCGATCCAGATGATGGCTATAGAGTTCTGTCAGCAAAGGTACTGCCTGTTCTGCGGCAGCTGTGGGGGTATGGACGCATAAATCCGCTGCCAAATCGGCTAAGGACTCGTCTCGCTGGTGCCCAATGCCCGACACAATAGGAATCGAACAGTGGGCGATCGCCCGCACTACGCGCTCGTCGTTAAAGCAATCCATGTCCTCGGTAGCGCCGCCCCCCCGTGAGAGCAGCAGAACTTCGGCTCGCCCGTCAAGCTCAACCCGCTGAATAGCCTTCACGATAGCATTGGGTGCCTGATCCCCTTGCACCAGGGCAGGGGAAAAGAGGACGTGCAGCCCCGGATATCGTCGCTTTAAAGTACGTTGAATGTCCCCCCAGGCAGCAGCCTGGGGCGATGTGACAACGGCGATCGCGCGGGGATGGGCAGGAATTGCCCGCTTGCGGCTTACGTCAAATAGCCCCTCCTGTTCAAGCTGCTGCCGCAGTTGCCGATAGCGAAGTGCGCGCAACCCTTCACCCGCAGGCAGCGACTGCCACACATTAAGCTGATAGGCACCACGCTTGCGGTGTAGCCGAATCCGGCCCAGGATAACAAATTGCTCACCCGGAACAGGCAAATGAGCCAGTTGGCTGATCTGGCTGTTCCACACTACACAGCTAATGGCAGCACTTGCATCAGGATCTTGAAGGGTAAAGAAGATGCCGCTACGATATCGACTAGCGCTCGACACTTCTCCCATGACCCACACCTGCCGCAGATTCGGGTCTTGCTCCAAATTGGCCTGGATATGCAGTGTCAGCGCCTCTACGGAAAGGGGCGTATCTGGAGCAAAGAGGGTCGAGAGGTTAAAGTTCATAAAAACCTGCTATCGAAGTCTGGGCATTTTTGTCATGCCTGTTTAATTCAGCATATTGGCGGATTGGATACTGGG
The DNA here is from genome assembly GCA_964465285.1 of uncultured bacterium. Taxonomy (GTDB): domain Bacteria; phylum Cyanobacteriota; class Cyanobacteriia; order CAKZMO01; family CAKZMO01; genus JBCCWF01. The sequence continues at coordinate 12,280 of CAYXJG010000035.1, read as the reverse complement.
CCGCTAGCCCGAATACTGTTAGTAATGACACTAAGATAGTACAATTGTATGATATCGACCTCTTTTTTGTTGCAGCGGTAGACGATTTTCATTTCTGAGAATTCTTTTGGGCAATCGTTCCCTTGAGTATCAGCTCTTTCGGGTAATGATTCTTTCGGGTAATGGTTTTTTCGGGTGACAGTCAGGATTGTCTATAGGTTAAACAGATAAGTGGCTTGGCACAATTAAAAACTAGATGTAAAGCCCTGGGTCACCGGCTCAGCGAGCAGCGCAGGATTTTACAAGTTTTTATAACTAATTAATTGTGCCAAGTTACTTATTACTAGTTTCAACAGTAGATTAAGCTGATCTTCTGCTCCGCTAGTATTCCAATTTTTTTAATGCGATCGCAACTGAGGTGCTCATGGCTAAGATGACAAACGTCAGCTCGGAAAAACAAAAAGCGTTAGATATGGTTCTCGGTCAAATTGACCGAAACTTTGGCAAAGGCGCGATTATGCGGCTTGGCGATGCTAGTCGCATGCGCGTTGAAACAATTCCAACGGGAGCGCTGACCCTGGACCTCGCATTGGGCGGAGGTTTGCCCAAAGGTCGCGTGATTGAAATTTATGGCCCAGAAAGTTCTGGTAAAACGACGGTGGCGCTGCATGCCCTGGCCGAGGTGCAAAAGCGAGGAGGCATTGCTGCATTCGTCGATGCGGAGCACGCCCTCGACCCCGTTTATGCTGAACGCCTTGGCGTTGACATTGATAATCTGCTTGTGTCCCAGCCTGATACAGGGGAGGCCGCCCTGGAAATTGTCGATCAACTGGTGCGATCCAATGCGATTGATCTGGTCGTTATTGACTCTGTGGCAGCCCTGGTTCCCCGTGCAGAGATTGAGGGAGAGATGGGCGATTCCCATGTGGGACTCCAGGCGCGGCTTATGAGCCAAGCCCTTCGGAAAATTACGGGTAATATCGGCAAAACGGGATGCAGCGTCATTTTCCTAAATCAGCTCCGCCTGAAAATTGGTGTGACCTATGGCAATCCTGAAACCACAACGGGAGGAAACGCACTCAAGTTCTATGCCTCTGTCCGGCTCGATATCCGTCGCATTCAAACGTTGAAAAAAGGTACGGAAGAAACTGGTATCCGGGCAAAGGTAAAGGTGGCAAAGAACAAAGTGGCACCTCCCTTCCGCATTGCCGAATTTGACATCATGTTCGGCGAAGGAATTTCAACATTAGGGTGCCTACTGGATTTGGCTGAGGAGCATGACATCATTACTCGGCGAGGTGCCTGGTACAGCTATAACGGCGACAATCTGGCGCAAGGCCGTGATAATACAGTGCTGTACATGAAGGACAACCTTGACTTTGCCGAAGATATCAACCGCCAAGTGCGCGAGAAGCTTGCACTTCCGATGGAGTCTTTGGGTGACTCCATCGCGCCTAAGGCAGAGACTAACGGACATTCCCCTGATGCGGCGATCGCCCAAGACTCCGATCCTCTTGGAGAGGAGAAGACACTGGACACCGAGCCATCCGAAGACTCTGCAACGACATCAACCGCAAAATCTCGTTCATCTCGTTCCCGAAAGAAAACGTAATGACGGGGGTATTTCCTGTATGTTGATTAAGTTTGCACGCCTTGCCTACTTACAACACCAACGTTGGCGTTGCTTAAGCTGGGTATGAATTTGTGTGTGTGAGATTCACGGTGCGAGCCTCCCACACGCAAATTCATGTTTAAAACCAGCAACACGCCAACGGTTATGAACAGCAGTGCTCCTGCGGAATGCTCCCGATGAGGTGCTAATCTCTAGCTACAGTCTGTAAGATACGCATATCACCATTTCGGGCATTATCAATGGCACCATCGACAGAAACGTGGAATCCATCAAGGACTCGTGAGGAAAACAATCTTTTTCTGACAGATCAGGAAAAAGCTGACATTCGCGAGAAGCTCGCTGACCCTGCTGAAGATGGACACCTGTACGCAGATGCTGTGTTCGAAGGGGGTGGCGTCAAAGGAACAGCTTTTATTGGCGCACTCCGCTGCTTTGATGACGTCGGCATCAAGTGGCGCAAAGTTGCGGGTACCTCTGCAGGGGCAATTACTGCTGCCCTGCTTACAGCAGGGCTGTCAATGGATCATCTGGAAAGCATTATCGCCAACCTGGACTACAAACGCTTCTTAACAGAAAAAAACAGGTTTATCTTTAATGGGTCTCCTGCCGATGACCTGAATAACCCAGTCTGGATGATGCTTAATCTTTTAGTAGCACGGCATACGGGCCAGTATTCGTCTGATCCTTTCTTCGAATGGCTGCACGACATTCTGAAGGAAACGAGTGCGTCAACGTTTCGCTTCTTCCTAGAAAAGCGTGCAAATCATCTGTGGTATGAGAAGCGAGATCTGAAGATTGTAGTGTCTGACATTAGCCGTGAAGAGATGCTTGTGCTGCCTGATGATCTGGATCAAGAGGCCGTTAGCCCTGAAGAATTTAAGGTTGCAGAAGCCGTGAGGCTATCGATGACAATTCCTTTGTTCTTTGAGCCTGGGACATTAGAGCGAGTCAAACTGTCGCAAGTGCCCAATAGTTGGCAAGTCGATGGTCATGGACTTCCAACAGCATCCGCTATTGAAACATCCGCCATCGTGGATGGCGGCATCTTAAGCAATTTTCCGCTGTGGATTTATGATGCCCCGCCTACTGTAAAGCCACGCTGCCCTACCTTTGGGTTTCAGCTTGTGGAGCATGGCATTGAAGAAACTGATGATGGAAAGAAGCAATCCACTGGCAAAAGCAAACTCCATCATCAACCCACTGAAATTAAAGGAGCGTTTGATGTGTTAGCAGGGGTTTTGAAAACGATGATGGTGGGGCGCGATCGCCGCCACCTCCGATTAAATGACCAGGGCCGAGTCCTTAACATTTATACGTTAGGTATATCTACCACAGACTTTGATCTCAGCTCTGCAGATAAGGCACGGCTCTACACTCAGGGATATCGTGTGGCGCGAAAATTCCTCAAGCAATGGAGTTGGGAAAAACATCTTGAGGAACGAGGATTCCCACAGTAGTGTCTGCTAAATAAAGTTAAAGAGCTATTTCTTGCACAATAGACAGGAAATAGCTCCTTTTAAGATCAGAAAGAGCGCCGACGACTGACCGTGTTTCGTCTCGGCGCTCTCGCTGGTTCGCTCCTCACACAAGATAAACATATCACAACTATTTTGAGATGTCATCTTTTTCTCTCACATCTTTGATAGTCTGTCGAACGGCGTCTATCTCTGCTTCCTATCCGCACTGCACTGCATTACAAAAAGTCGGGAGCTTGACTGCAAAGCCAATCCTGAAGAAGGCATCCCAGGACAGATTTTGTCACGAGCATCAATGCAGTTGGGAATTCAGCATACGAGCGATCGCCCTTCCGGATAACGCCCATCAGCGGCAGATTTGCCTGAAGTGCTAGCGCGGCATCTCCTAATTGATGCCCCATTTTTAGAGCTTTCCCCTGTATCTCTAGCTGCATTTCTTGTGGATAGCCTGGTTGTAGATAGCCTGGAAAAGCAGGTGTTGAGCGATCGTCTAGTGCAGTAAGCCAGTCATTCATTTCATCGATCACATCAATCAACTCCATCACCAGGGGCACCGTCACTGATGGCATTGCAGGATTTTCATGGCCAATCCCAGGGGTTTGCCCACCGGAGGAAGGCATTTCGATCAGGCTGTCATTCTCTACAACGGTAATCTGCTCTGGCGATAGCCCTGCATGGTTGGCAAGACGTAGCCATGCACAGCAGCGGGCATGGGCATATTGACTTCGTAGCATAGTCTCTTGCCCCTGATAGGGAAGACCGCTGTTGATATTCTGCCAAATGCTCCAGGTATCCTTTCCTAATCCCTTTGCCCGATTAGTGCCCTGGCCTGTGTGCTGGCTCTGGATGAAAGGCTGGCGCTGAATCGTGGTGAGCATCTGCTGGAGCCATGCAACAACCTCACTATCAGGAATCGATATCCAAATCCATCCAGGCCCTTCGGCGCTTAATGTCATCGGATAGAATGTCTCGGAGCGTTGATCATCATTCGCTTGCTGAATAACTGCTGCTGCAATTTCTGCGGGATTTTGCTGAAGCACCGGTGCCCACTGATGGGCGATCGCCGACACATACGTTACAGACGTTTCCACCTTCATACGTTTAACAGGTATCCCTTGCCGGTCCAAAGGCTCTACGGAAAAATTTAAAGAGTGGAGTTTCTCCAACATCTCCGCAGTAGCCTGCCCGATCACATCCTGACATCTTTTCTTGAACGGAGCGATAGCAAGCACTGATGAAAGCATGGCTCTAACTCGACAATAGCTAAAAATTAGCATTTCTTTGCGGGGGTATTTACAGCAGTGTGTCCCCTCCTTAGGGACAAGAGCAGCAGAGCGCGCCTCACACTACCGTCCCCTAACTGCTGCCCCTGGAGCTGTATCGGATAAGAAATGTCAGTTTGATGAAAGTGCAGCATTTTCTCTGGGAAATATGCGGGAAATCGGTTTTGCATCCTTTCAACCCCACAACGCGCGGCTAAGATCACGTGGTTGAGTTCACCCATGAGTAAATCCCAGGGCTGTAAAATTCCTATTCAAAGGCGTTCAAGGCTGTCCATAGGAATGACAATATATAGCGATCCCATTGGGAGCATCCCACTTGTGCAAATTGATTAACTTTGTTTTGTTGGGTGGACGGGTGCAGGCCCGTCCACCCAACAAAAATGGGATGCACCGATTCTATTTGATCCTATTTGGTTTCTAAAGCGGGGGGCGGACTGCGCCCCCCGCTTTAGAACTATTTTCAAGAATCAAATAGGATTCCTACATCTGCCTGAATATTAGCAATCGTTCACACCAAATTTGAGGAAAAGCTGAAGTTCAATGCTCTGGGCGTCGGCTTTCTCTGTGCCTAAGAATCCTTGCGTAGTATAGCGAACAGAAACCGAGCAATGTAATGTGCAGAATCGAGTTTGGCAGTAGAATCACTGAAGAGTCATGTGGATAGTGTAAAGTTTACAAAGTCTAGGGTACATTAGACATATTCATGTGTGTTCCTATCGATTAAAGCTCCCCTGACGATACACTTGATATCCGAAAACTTACGGTCTCTCATCAAATGGGTTGAAGGAATGCAGTGCATTTGACCTAGACGATCTCACAATTCTCAATTTCCTATTAACCTCTACTCCGTTTGACTGGTATGAACTCAGCACCCACCTCTTCTGACAATGCACGTCCCTTCTTAACCTGGCAACGGATTATCGATTGGGCACAGGAACACTATCGCTGCCGTACCTTTAGTAAAGATGAACGGGTCCCTGCTCGTCCTGGGCTTTTATATCTGGTGCAGCGAGGAGCTATTCGCCTCATTGGTGATGCTCAAGTGAGTGCAACTCCACGGGGAAGTGGATCCAAAGTCCCTCAAATGGCAGCTGAGGAGGCATTCTTGGGCTTTGTGGGTGCAGGCCAGCCGTTTGAAATCGTCGCTCAATCGCCTTTTACGCTTCAGAGTTTTGCCCACGTTGATCAAACAGCCGTGATCTGGATGTACTGGCACGACCTCGACAACTGGCCACATTTTCGCAGGGAGGTGCTGGATGCGTTTCGCTATCAGCACCAGCGAAAGCTTTTGTGGCTGAGTACTTTGGGTCAGCGTCGTACAATTGATCGTCTGCTAGGGTTCCTGACTCTTTTGATTGAGGAATACGGTGAACCCTGTGAAGAAGGCTACTGCTTACCCTGGACATTGACCCATGCTCAGATTGGCAGTGCAATTGGTTCAACTCGAGTCACAGTAACACGACTAATGGGCAAGCTTCGTCAGAAGGGACTCATTCGTAACTACGGAGATAATTTAATCTGCTTACCAGAAGAGTCCATCGTTCGTGCCCAATCTTAGGATTAAGGGTTAAATAAAATCCAATTTAGGTGAAGCGGCGAGGCGAGGCCTCGTCGCTTCACCTAAGTTTGGCTGAAGTTATTTACACGACTTGGCAAAGTTCTCAAATTCACAACACAAAGATAGGGGATTAGCGCGCGCCAAACCCTTATCTTTGTGTGAAAGTTGCCAAGTCGTGTTATTCAAGTAGGCCGGTATTAATAAACTCAGCTTAAAAACCAGGGGAGTGCCCCGGAGATGTGCTCCCCTGGTTTCTAAGTTTCGAGGTTATTTATGTTGGGCTACTTAATTCTCGTTTCTAAGTCATTAGGACTTGGTGGGGACAACGCTAGAAGCTGCTCTTAGCATATTTTGAGGCCGGAGAGCATCCATCGCAGCCGTGGGTTCATAGCCACAGTGAACCATGCAGTCTGCACACTTCGGATTACCGCTTGCGCGCCCATATTGGCTCCAGTCTGTCTTTTCTAGCAACTCCTGGAACGTGTCATAGTGGCCTTCATTCAACAAGTAGCAGGGCTTTTGCCATCCCAGAACGCTGTAGCTTGGGCTGCCCCAGGGCGTGCATTCATAATCTTTTTCGCCAATTAGAAAATCTAGAAACAGGGGGTTATGGTTGAAATTCCACTGCTTTTTGCCTGCTTTCAGCGGAGCAAGGATTTCTCGGAAGAGGGCACGAGTTTGCTCTCGCTTCAGGAAGTGATCTTGATCTGGTGCCCACTCATAGCTATAGCCTGGGGAAATCATCATCCCGTCAACTCCCAAATCACTCACAAAGTCGAAGAAGTCCTGCATTTCCTTTGGATCTGCTCCGTCAAAGATAGTAGTGTTTGTGGTGACCCGAAAGCCATTGGCCTTTGCTGAACGGATGGCTTTTACTGCAATGTCGAAGATTCCCTGCCGGTCTACACACTTGTCGTGGTGTTCTTGCAGGCCATCAAGATGAACGCTGAAGGTGAGATATTCAGAGGGCTGAAACTTATGGAGATTTTTTTCCAGAAGGATGGCATTGGTACAGAGGTAAATGTACTTTTTGCGCTCTACGAGTCCGTTGATAATCTCATCAATTTGAGGATGGAGGAGAGGCTCTCCGCCTGGAATAGAGACCACAGGGGCTCCACATTCGTCCACAGCCTTAAAGCATTCTTCAGGGGAAAGATGCTGCTTGAGAATTTCTTTTGGATGTTGAATTTTGCCGCAGCCTGAACAGGCGAGATTGCAGCGGAAAAGGGGTTCTAGCATTAGCACTAGGGGAAATTTCTTACGCCCTTTCAGCCGTTGGCTAACGATGTATTTGCCCACATTAAGAGCTTGCATCAGTTGGACTGCCATAGTTTTGTACTCCTCACATAATCCTGCGCAGACAAGGGATGATGGAAAATGAATGATGCCAAAGACAACGCTTTGTTCTAAATTTGGTTTTAGCTCGTGTAAACAGGTGAGCACAGCTAATTATAAAATCCGTAGAACCCTGCGCTGCCCAGGCGGTGCAGGGTTCTACATCTAGTTTTTAACTGTTTTTTAACTGTGCCAAGCTATTTATCTGATGTGTATCAAGTTTCGCTAATCTAACATAGAAGCGGGACGCGTATCGATTCCCGTGTGACAGCAACGCCCTACGTTTCTCCTCTATGTAATTAAAATTAACTGCTGCGCTGTAGATTAAGTAAGTGAGCACAATTAACTATAAAACCCACAAAACCTTGTGCCGTCTGCTTAGCGGGCGGCATAAGGTTTTACATCTATACCTTGCCAGGTCATAAACCTAATGTTTAGTTTAATGTTTGAGTTAGGGAAATCCTGCGCGCAGCGCAGGATTTCCCTAACTCAAACATTAAAATTGTAGCCTGTGGCAGTATATCCAAAGTTCGCTTGGCGAGCTAATAGCTTGTGTCGAGGCAAGGCAGCATCGCTGGCTGCATTATAGGTGAATTCGTTTAATCTCACGACTTGGCAAAGTTCTAAAATTCACAACGAAAAGATAGGGGTTTGAGCGCGCTCCGCGCGCCCAAACCCCTATCTTTTCTTGAAACTTACCAAGTCATGCAATCTTTGATTCTACGTAGTGTCTCGTACAAATGGATATGAATGCGCTATTCTCTTGGCAGGACTTTAAAGTGATGATGGACTAGGATGATGAGTTTGGTGGGGCTGTGGACAACAATGCAGGCATTACCGCTGCCGGTCGTCGTTGGCGCAGGGGTGGCATTGGCGATCGCCTCTAATCGCACTATCCACGTTCGCCGTGTTGTGCCGGAGCCATCGGGGCAAAGAACCCGCTTAGGGCAGGGCGATCGCCTTCGGTCATCATCACAACATGCTGCCCCTTCCCACTCTGCTTGCCTTCCAGAAGAACCCCAACTCCCTCCCTTCAATCCCTTGTCGTTGCATCAACCTGCCCGATCAATTTCCTTCAAAATTGATTCGACCCAAGACTAAGTGGCTTAGCACATTAAAAACCAGATATAAAGCCCTGCGATGTCCGCTGCGCAGGCATCGCAGGGCTTTACGATTAATTGTGTTCACCTACTTACCAGAATGATTAACCGTTAGCAAAAAAATTAGCAAAAAATTATAGCGGTGTGCAATTGGTTCAGCACACCCAAATGTTTTGAGTGGCGGCGCAGAGCGCCGCCATTCAACAAACTGTACTTAATGCGCTTGCATAGCGCTATATAAATCCTGGGGAGGGGCAACGGATGATCCGCTGCTCTTCCATGGAATCTTGGTGAGCGTCCCATGCGCTATACGAGGCATTCATTCTACCGATCGGGGGTACTGATGGCTTCGGGGTACCGGGGTACCGAAAGGCGCTTCCATCTACGCTAAGGCTTTTGCTAAATTCATATACCTCAACGACAGCGATAGCTGTTTGGCAAGCAGGAAAATGAGCGAAATATCCCCCGCTCGAAGGCCAACCGCCTTGATTGGCGTCTGCCACCTCAGAGAAAAGATGGCAAACACTTGGTCAGACGCCATGAGTGGAATTGCAATTTGGCTCTGGGTCGATGTTTTGTCGTAGAAAGGATGTTCTTTTATCTCTCCATCATCCGCGATGTCTGCCAATATCTGCGTCGCCTGTTCAGCGATCGCCCGATGGGCTAGGGGATCATCATTCACAGTTGCGGCTATGGCTGCTTCAAGCTCGGCATCATCACGGCGATAGCTGCCAACTAATTCTGATAGCGCGCCATCATCCATCAGCTGTAACACGCAGGATGCCATTGAGAAGCCCTCACCGAAGGTTCGGGTTAAATCCGTGAGAGCATTTGCTACATTATCTTTATGTCCGGTAATTTCTACGATTTCCTTAAGTAAGCGTGTCTGTAACTCTGCACGGTGAATTGCATCTTCTTGAATTTTGAGCGATTGATACGTCTCAGTGGCATGGTTCACGACATTTTGAAGTTCATCAGGGTCCCAAGGTTTCGTGATGTATTTGTAAACCTGCCCTGAATTAATTGCTTCGACCAGGTCTTCAACATCTGTAAATCCGGTCAAAATAATCCGAATCGTATTGGGAAATTGAGGAACCGTTTTGCTGAGAAATTCTGTTCCTTTCATTTCTGGCATCCGTTGGTCGGAGATGATGACGGCAACTTCTCCTTCCGTTGCCAAAATCTTCAGCGCCTCGATACCGCTCTCTGCCTTCAGCACACGAAACTTTCGGCGAAACGTACGATACAGCAAATCTAGATTGTCGGGTTCATCATCAACGACCAAAATCTTTGGTTTTTGAGATTGTTGAAGGTGAGACAGTTGGAAATTAATCATGTCATCCGAAGGAATTGCATAACGACTCATGGTGCCCTGTCTCCTGGTTGCAGGAAAATGTATAACGCTGTAAACGGAGTGCTCTAACTGTGATGAGATCAGACATTTTCTGACACCATTACCCCCAAGTCAGAGCAGATACAGCACTGAAAATGCATTAAGAACTAATCGGTTATGGTCTTGCGATCTGATGATGCGCATGGGATTCAAGATCAAGAATTCAATCGAATCCACCTTTGGTGGGGCAGCATGGCGATACTCGTTGCCTCGCCAAAACTGAGTTCAAATCATGTTAGTTCTTGTTCCCAGAACCCTATCCGAGATCCTCTCAGGAATTGTTGCTTCCATAAGCTCCACTGAGTTTTCGGATAGGCATCGAGCCAAGCTGACGGATTTACCCTCCCCTAGTGTTGACAGCTTCGACAAAGTTCTATCAGGACATTTGCAAATGGAAATAGTGCTCCTTGGCATCTGAGTAGAAGCACGTATGAATTTCCTGTTTAGAATTGACCAAGTTTCGGTAATTTAACCCTTTTTTTCTCTGGTTGCGGCGGAGCCATCCCGAAACAGTGATCAGTATCTGGCATCCTGCTATGAATCCTGAACCGCACCCTCAAGAGAGTCCTATGCTGTCAACACCTATCCTCGATTGTTTTTCAGCCCAGCAACAGCCTCTGGCAGATTCCTCAACGCCTCGTCCTATCTCGGGTTTTCGCGACAAGCCCTTCTCATATTCCTCTCTAAATCTCCAACACACAGCGACGGCAGAAAAGGGGGGATCGATTCGCCAAGTACGGCTGGATCAGTTTGACGGCACAGCCCAGAATCAGGAACCTCCGGCAGTCGAACCGGATGTGCGGACTGAATGGCGGGGGAAGAACCTAAGTGGGCAGGATCTTAAGTTAGCTGCACTCAGTCGGTTAGACCTGCGCGAATCAACGATTGTTGCGGCTGACCTCTATGGCGCGAATCTGTATGAAAGTGACCTGCGAAATGCAGACCTTTCCTATTCAGATATGGAGGAGGCAAATCTTAGCCTGGCCGATTTGACGGATGCCACTATCGTGGGCACCAATCTCAGCTTTGCACTGCTGTACACGGCCAATCTACACATGGCAGCCTGTCAGGACGCAAACTTTTACCGCTCGGATATGCGGGAGGCAGACCTTTATCAGGCAGATTTACGTAACGCAAACCTCAGCGAAACGGCCTTGAGCTACGCGGATCTTGGGCACAGCAACCTAAGTTTTGCCCAGATGAGCCATGCAAACTTGCGGGAAGCTTTGATGCGCCATGTTAATCTTTGCGGTACAAATTTACAGCGATCAATTTTGATTCGAGCTGACTTGAGTGGTAGCCACTGCCGGGGAACAGACTTCACAGGAGCAAGTCTGCAACATGCGCTGCTTTATGAGACCTGTTTGAAGAATAGCCGGTTGATTGCTACCAATCTCTCCAACACAAGCTTTTACAAAAGCCAGATGAGCGAAGCCTATCTTAATCATGCGAAAGCTCATAATGCTTCATTTAGCCGCACCTGTTTACAGGGTGCATCGCTGATGAGAGCACGGTTGACAAATGCCAACTTTTACAACGCTGACTTATCCCATGCTGTTCTATATGCGGCAGACTTGCAGGGAGCGATTTTATGCAACACAAACCTTCAGGGAGCTGACTTACGCAATGCCAACCTAGAGGGGGTAAACTTGCGTGGAGCTAATTTGCAAAACGCTAACCTAAAACACGCCAAGCTAAAAGGCGTCAATTTGACAGATGCTAACACTGAGGGGGTAACTTTCTAGATACAGGTCACCAGAGAAAAGTGACGGAAGTCATACGACTTGGCAAAGGTTTCAAATCCATAACACCATCATCACCAAACGGGGGGCACTGTGCTCTTTTTGAGTGATACCCACAGGGCGCATCCCATTTTTGTTGGGTGGGCGGGCTGCGCCCGCCCACCCAACAAAACAAAATTAATCAATTTGCAAAAGTGGGATGCGCCCTGCCCACGAGGGCAAGAAGCATGACAAAAAAATTGCTGATGAGGAGAGGTATGCTTTTCCAGAGGGCAGCACCGTGTGGCAGGACACTGGATTTCAGGGATTTGCACCCGAGGGAGTGACGATTGGGCAACCCAAGAAGAAACCTCGCAAGGCAGAGTTGACACCAGAGGAGAAGGAGGAGAATCAGAAGATATCAAAGGTTCGCGTTGAAATTGAACACCCTATTAGCGGCATTAAGCGATGCCAGATTGTGGTGCAGAAATTCCGCAATGTGATGGCTCATTATGTTGATGATGTGATGGAAACTGCGTGCGGATTGCACAGCTTTCGACTCCTGCACCGTCAGCAACGGATGAGAGGGCAGAGAGTTGCCGCTTAGTTGCGAGGGCGAGTACGTTGAATGTACCTTTTTTGCATTCCCCGCTATTTCCAATAAAGTCTCTTGAGAAGCAAGTTCCTTTGCCCGCCGAACCCGGCCAACCTGCTCGCTGTGACTACGAGTATGAACGCAACGGTGTGGCCAATCTCTTTAGGGACTTGCAAGAAAATAAAGTACCCGGAAAAGAGCAGCGGGC
>CAYXJG010000034.1:0-21705 GCA_964465285.1 uncultured bacterium | reverse complement strand
GCCCCAAATCCCTATTTTTGCGTTGTGAATTTGAGAACTTTGCCAAATTGTGTTGCACACGCAGCGCGCGCGCAAAACCTTTATCCTTTCGTCATGGATTTGAGAACTCTGCCAAGTCGTATAAGGACTTGCAAAAAATAGAGTGCCAGGAGAGGGGCGGCTTGGCGCAGGCCACGCCAACTCGGCAATGTTGCTCTGATAGACTAATTGATTGCCCGACTCAAATGATGGATGCAGGAGGGGCACCGCTTATCCCAGAGATGAATCATTGAACGACTTGGCGCATATAGGTTCCCCAAATCTCTGCAGCCTGGGCACTGCTGCCAGATGTTGGAGAATTGTCATCGTTGCCGAGCCAGATACCAGTGGCAAGCCGATTGCGAGGTACGTATCCCACGAACCACATATCGACATTGTCATTTGTTGTGCCTGTTTTGCCAGCTTCACCAATGCCAATGTAGGCGCTGCGGCCTGTCCCGCTTTGAATAACTCCTTGCAATAGCCCCGTCATGCGGCTTGCAATGTCCTGGGAAATAACAGGTTGATTGCGTATTGAATCGGTACTGAAGTCATAAATGATGCGGCAGCTATCACGATTTCCTGGTTCAGAACAGTCGCTACTGTCCAGTACCCTATTAATGAGATGAGGAGGAGTTCTTATGCCATCATTTGCTAAGACACTGAAGGTTCCTGTGAGTTCTAGCAGGCTTACCTCGCTCTCGCCGAGAACAAGACCAGGTACCGGGTTGAGAGGAGACCGAATCCCCATGCGCCGAGCCATATCCACTACTTGGTCAAGCCCGACCTGCTGAGCAATGCGTAAGGCTACCACATTCTCTGAGCGTGCCATGCCCCGATACATATCCATCGCGCTTCCACCCGATCGGCACCCCGCGAATCGCTGTCCCCGCCAGGTGAGAGCATCACAGGAGAAGGTTTCGGAGGGCGACATGCCTTGTTTTAGGGCCGCTGCGTAGGCAAATACTTTAAATGTTGACCCCGGTTGCCGAAGAGCTTGGGTTGCGCGGTTAAACTGGCTTTCCTGGTAATCTACGCCGCCGACCATTGCGATCACTGAACTCGTTTGTGTGTCAAGGGTGACTAGGGCTCCTTGATAAAAGCCAAGGGTGTTGCCTGCGGTGGCGATCGCCCCCTTGAGGGACTCTTCTGCTTTGAGTTGCAGAGCAGGGTCGAGGCTCGTTTCAACGATGAAATTTCCCTCCCGTGCCAGTTCACTACCCAGCAGAGACTCTAACTCGATGAACACTTGGGCATAAAAGTAGGGAGCCAATGTCCCCCGAAGTTCTTCGATAGCTTCAGGGTTTACTTCAATGCGCGATCGCCGAGCCTCCTGAGCTTCTTCTCGGCTCACCATCCCCATCGCTACCATGCGGTTGAGGACTCTGTTGCGTAAGCCGATTGCTGTTTCGTAGTCTTGAATCGGATTAAAACTGTTCGGACCGGGCAGCATGCCCACCAGTGTTGCTGCTTCCGATAGATTTAAATTGCGGGCAGATTTGCCGAAATAGAACTGCGCAGCATCCTCGAAACCGTAGTGGTTGTTCCCCAAAAACACCCGGTTGAGGTATATCAGCAGTAAATAATCTTTGCTATAGTAAAACTCCAGCTTCAATGCCACAATGGCTTCCCGAATTTTCCGCGCTGCCGAATCTTCGGTGCCAACATATTCTCGGAAAATGCTGCGAGCGAGTTGCTGGCTTATGGTGCTCCCCCCCTCGCGAATGGAACCTCCCCGGATATTCGTAATCAGTGCCCGCAAGATACCAATGGGATCAACCCCCAGGTGCCAGTAGTAGCGCGAGTCTTCAGAGGCGACTACGGCATCAGGCAGATAGGATGAAAAGTCTGACAAACGGCGCATTTCTACATGGGCTTCGCTGCTAGACTGGCGTAGGGGTGTTTCACCATCACGGGCATAGACCACCACTGGCCCCTGCACAGAGGGTGGCAAGGGACGAACAGAAACCCGCTGCCATTCCACCAAAATCCACGCTGCTACCAGTGCAGTCATCCCCGTAAAGCCATAGAGACCATAACGAACCACCTTTACATAGGGAGGCGGAGGGTTTCGGTATTGCAGCGATACAGATTCTGCCAGTTCTGGTGGGCCTAGAGTGAGGATATCTCCATGCCTAAGTTTAAAAGACTTTTTGAGGCGTCGCTTGCCAAAGAAGACGCCGTTGGTTGAATCTTCGTCTCGCAGAATAAAGGGCGATCGCGGATTTGAACTGTCCCGATTAAGGGAGAGGTGAACCTGGCTAACGATAGAACTATTCACCACAATGTCGCACTTGCTGGAGCTGCGCCCTAGTAGATAGCGATCGCCCAGCAGTGGATAGGATTTGTAGTCATCTGTGCGGTCGTCCTTCAGGCGAAGCTCAGGGACTCGCGCATTAGGCTTGAGTGCCAGCTTGGAAAAATCAACCTTGGCCTGAACGGCCTGAACGACTCGGGTCAGGGTGTGGAGAATCGTCTGCGGCTTTTTAGGCGGTTTGGGAGAGGGCGGCTGATGGTGAGCCATACTGGAAAGTGCCAGTCGTTTGCTAGCGACACATTAAAAATTAACGGAATTGTTCCTGAATTTTACGGTCTATTCTACTGAGCATGGGTGGGAATGTGTAGGTTTCACAACCTGCATGTCCGTAAATTCATTCAAAAGCCAGAAATATCCGAAAGACACGACTTGGCAAAGTTCTCAAATTCACAACACAAAGATAGGGGCCTGGGGCGCGCGGCGCGCGTCCCAAGCCCCTATCTTTGCCTGAAGCTTGCCAAGTCCTGTATCTTGCCCAACTCGGAAGCTCCTGTTCCCAAGTTGGATCTAGTTTAGGTGTTGTCTGGTAAGCGGGGTACGCTTCGTATACTCGGCTCACCAGATACCTATTCAAAGCGTCCTGGGCGTAGTACTAGGTAAAGACTTGGTTGCGTAGGGTTTGATGGTTGATTCACTTATCGCCGTCTCTTCTTTCAGGAAGAATTCTCGAATAAATCGGGCGATCGCCCGCTGAGCGAGGCCGCTGAAAATACTCTGGTTCAGCTCATAAAACTCCGGCTTTTGGAGAATCTGAGGTATCAGCTCTAGCAGGACCCTGGCGTCAAAGCCGGGCGTATCTCGCAGAATGGTCAAAATGTGCAGTATGTGGTCGAGGTTATCAGCCGTGTCGCTGCCTGATGGGGCCGTTTCAGTCAACCTTGAATCTCGACGCAGACTGAACAACAACTGCTGAACCGCATTCTGTCCCAACCTGTCTGCTGCCGCTACGATTTCATTGCTTAACCGCTCCCGAACGAAAGTTCCCCGGTCAGAAAAGATGAAATCAACGGTCTGCTTTAGAACCAGGTTCAGGTCGTAGTCAGGGCTATTACGAGCATTGTGGAGCAGGTTTTCCAGACGGTTCCAGCGAAACTCCCCTTCTTTGAAAAGCAGATCTTTCAGGGATGTCCGCAGTTCAGGAGCAGGATCAGAAAGAAGCCGCTTCGCCACATAGGGATAAGCTTTGCTTAGCACCTTAAAATTCGGATCCACCTTAATGGCAATGCCTTCCAGGGTGACCAGGGAACGAATGATGAGGGCATAGTAGGCAGGCACCCGGAACGGATATTCATACATCAGCTCCGACAGTTGGTCGGTAATGCTCTTGAAATTCATCTCTGCCACGCTGGCCCCTAGGGCATCGCTGAAGACGTTTGCAAAGGCCGGGATGATTGGTGTCAAATCCGTGTCCGGGCTGAGAAACTCTAGCTTGATGTAGTCCTGAGCTAGCCCATCAAAGTCGCGGTTGACCAGGTGAACAACGGCCTCAAGCAGCCCATATCGCTGGGGTGGCCTGACCTGGCTCATCATACCAAAATCCAGATACGCTAGTTTGCCCTCAGGGGTTGCCAGCAAGTTGCCAGGGTGCGGATCAGCGTGGAAAAATCCATGCTCCAGCAGTTGTCGCAGCGAGCACTGGACCCCAATTTCAACTAGGTACCCGGCATCAACGCCCTGGGCGCGGATAACTTCGGGCTTCGTCAGCTTGGTTCCCGTAATCCATTCCATCGTCAGCACCCGGCGATTGGTATGCTCCCAGTAAATAGTTGGCACGTAGATATCTTGGAGGTGCCCGTAGAGCTCTGCAAACTTTTCGGCGTTTAGCCCTTCTTTGACGTAATCCATTTCCTCATAAATGCGGGCACCAAACTCGTCCATGATGCCTACTAGGTCGCTCTTTACGTCTTTTATCAGGCGAGTGGCGATCGCCGCTAGCTGACGCAGAATGTAAATGTCGAGAGAAATACGCTGGGCCAAGTCAGGGCGCTGCACTTTTACAGCCACCGCCTCGCCCGTCTTCAGTTTGCCCTTGTAGACCTGTCCTAGGGATGCCGCTGCAATGGGAGAGGAAGAGAGTTCTGCAAAAATGTTTTCTGGGCGATCGCCCAATTCTTCTTCAATAAATGCAAAGGCGACCTCATTTGGGAAGGGCGGCAACTGGTCTTGAAGCTGGGTGAGTTCGTTGAGATACTCCGGTGGAACTAGGTCGGGGCGAGTAGAAAGCGCCTGCCCTACTTTGATGTAAGCCGGACCTAAGTTCGTCAAAATTTCCCGAAGCTGGACGGCTCGCTTATGTTCATTCTTTTTGGCGTGCCCAAATTTCTGGTCTAGCGACACCCCTAAGGAAAAGGTCAGGACAGGCCAGAGAATTTGAAAAACTCGTGAGAAAACCTGGAGGGGACGCTGACGGTAAAAGGCTTGAATTTCCTCAGGGTCGTAGGGTCTTTCCTGATGGTCGAGGGCGGCGATCGCCGCATGGGCTGCCTCTAAGCGAGACTGATTACCATCGGACTGCTGAGGAGAATGGCTGGAATAAGTCTCATATGGACTGCCGTGCTGTTTCTGAGAACGCGCGTGGAGTTTGTCTGGGTCACTGAAATTCGGCTCAAGAGAAGGCGCGTCAGCAGGGGAAGGCGCGCCAATGTAGCGAGTTCTGGAGGTGATATCAACAGTCTGCATGGGATACCCATCTGAGGTTGTTAACTTATTGTAACAATGCATCAACCAATCATCATCGTGAATCAGCAGCCCCCAGCCAACTTCACCTTGAAAATGCGCCTGCCGCCCCTCTCCTGCGGTATCTTTACACGACTTGGCAAAGTTCTCAAATTCACAACGCTAAAGATAGGGGTTTGCATCGCGAACGTTGCTGAGCTGCAGATTAGGTATGGCGCGCGCCATACCTAATCGGTGATGCTGCTTTGATAGACGATTAGAAATCGTTCATTAAAATTTCGGTGCCCCGCCGATAAATCTCACGGGCGTGGTCTGTCCATGCTCCTTGTCCCCAATAGCGGAAGCAACTGGTCTGCAGCAATAGGGTGTGCATAAGGGCATTACGGTAGCGCTTCTGCCGCGTCAGAGGCTCGCTATGCGGCCCAGGGGAGGTTGTTTCATCAGACAACAGCTCATCAGACAACAGCTCATCAGACAACAGCGGATCGACGGTTTTATGGAACAAGTGGCTCAGTTCCCTCAGTGGCGTCATCACATTCTGATAACCCTCGACCCAGTTAATGTGGCTTGTCCATGAACTGCCATCCAGGTTGAAATTAGCATCTTCGGTCTGAATGGCTTGAATCGCATCCTTTAAGCTGTCAGGGGTAACGTTTTCTGGGGAAATACGCTGCCAGATGCGGTGCTGCTGAGTGGGTTGGCACAGGGGAAAGTCTTCTTCCGTTAGCTCCAGGGTTGCCAGAAATTCCAGATACTCCGATCCAGTCATGCCAACAACTCCCTGAGTGCTTCCATACTGGTCGCGCATTTCGTACCAGGCATTGCGGTAGGCAGCAGGAAATTCGTTCATCATCACGCCGCCGTTTTCACCATCGCTAATCTGCGTCACCAGGGGCGGAATTGACAGTCCGGCAAAGGTTCGAGAATCGTAGGATTTAGCCTCATAGTAGGGCTGCATTTGCCCCACAAGCTTGGTATCTGACCCCTGGGTTTTGATGAGGGCGGTGATGGTGGCGCGATCGCCCTCTGAGTTGTACGCCACTAGGCAATGGGGAACATACTTGTCGCCCAAGGGAGAGCCATCGGGCTGTTCCACAGTGTGCTCTTGCAACATCACCCACTGATAGCCGCAGTCTTTCAGCGCCTTCACAAAGGCGTAGCAGGTGTCAGGGTCATTGGGCAGGTGCATCTCCGGGGGGGAAAATCCCCGAACCCGCGCTAGGGCGTCCCATCCAAATAGACTGGCAAAGTGGTGCTGCCAGGCGCGGATATGAAGGGCAATATCGGGAATAGGCGTAGACGGCACGACGGAGTGGCTCCACATGGTGCCCAGCCATTCCACATGGTTCTGATAGGTTGGATCGCAGGTAATGCGCTTCAGATTGTCTAGCACATCGCCACGGCCCATCTGCTGTAGTCCCCAGAGCAGATTTCCAGAATAGTCGAGCATGACGCGGGGATTACAGCCCTGTTGAATTAAATCTGGGATAAAGTCGGCAATGCGGCTGTAGCAATAGGCAAAGGTGCCTGCGTTGTGGTTGTCCCCTTCATAGGGATGCTCAAACATATATTGCAGGTTATTGATGAGTTCCCCCGATGCCCCCGTTGGAATAGTGGGCTGGTGCATGTGGAGGGCAATTGCAAATGCTGCTGACACATCATCAAACCGAAGATTGCTGTGGGGATAGAAAACGGCATCCTGAAATTGGGTAACAGCCCTCACTTCCTTTTCCCAACCTGAAATATTGGGGAGGCCATCAATTACGTCATTAAGTTGGGGAAACTGAGACCATTGAACTTGAGCAGCGGATGAATGAACGCCAACTGTTTGAGACACCATGAACCTAAGCAAACTGACATCACTCTCAGGGTACTGTGAAACCCTCCCGCCCGTACGTTTTTATAGGGTGTAACCATGCATTTTTGTTTTTCTTAATTTTTCCGACGAAATGTCATCTCATTGAAGGAAGCGGGTAGCCTAGAAATAGCTCGCGTAGCTTACTGGGGCATAGACGCAATTTTTGCACTATGGCGATTTCCTGGATAATAAAGCAGCAATTCTCATTTTGGGAAACTTCGCGCCCTATAGGGGCTCGCTTATATAGGTTTAAGGTATAGGTTTAAGGGGCAAAACGGTCGCCTCAGGCGACCGTTTTGCCCCTTAAACTTCCATAATGAGAATTGCTGGGATGATAAAGGGTTGTCCATCTTCCAAAAATTAAAGATGTAGCCCGTAGCAGTATAAAAACGCCGTGCGTGCTTCACCTTGTCTAAATGGCGTTGTCTTCTCACCCGATCGTTTTAATTCCATGAGCGTCATTTTTGATCACTTCAAAACGGCAAACTATCGGGCGCGCAAAGTCGCCTATGACAAGTGGCATCGACTCCGGAGCAAAACTCATATTCTGCGATCGCAACTAGGGTTTCAGGAATCTGCCGAAACGCGCCCTGTCGTCTGTCAGGGATGCTGCCACTATCATGGTATTGCTTATGGGCAGACCCGTGACAGGCGAACGCTATTGGTATGTGCATTTCACCCTTACGGTTGGCATCAACCAGGTGACTGTCCTGATTGGCAACTGGAAGAACACTGAGAACCTACCCAACCCCCTTTTGGGACACTATTCTCACGGGGAGAAAAACTGCACGAGATGCGCACCTTTTTGGAGAGTGCCTCAGGAAAGAGAATTAAATAAGCACCTCGGCATAATTAAAACCCAACTACAAAACCTTGCGCAGCCCGCTGCGCAAGATTTATGGGTTTTATACTTAATTGTGACCACCTACTTAACTTGAACCAAACACGACTTGGCAAGTTTCACGCAAAAATAGGGATTTGGCGCGCGCTCAGCGCGCGCCAAATCCCTATTTTTGCATTGTGAATTTGAGAACGTTGCCAAGTCGGAACCAAACCCCTATTTTCACGTTGTGAATTTGAGAACGTTGCCAAGTCGGAACCAAATTTTGGTGGGGCGACGCGGCGATGCCGCGCTGCTCCACCAAAATTGGATTCTATTTAATCGTTGTTACTAAGCATGAACGGACACAAGATGGCAAAATAAACGAGGGTCTAAAACCGGCTTGTCATTTAAGCCGGGAAATCCCAGATGGGCAAGGAGCCAGAATCTAGGAGTCAGAATTCAGGAGGGAGCTGGCTTCTGGCTCCTGTCTCCTGGATTCTATCCTTGGGAAAACTTCCCGCCTTGAGGAATACGGTCTAAAACCTGTACTCAACCACGTCAAAACCTGAGCGATGTTAATCATGGGGATCAGTCAGTCATGCTGAAGCGAATTGTGGCACTTGTATTAGTTGCCGTTAGTTTGAGCCTGCAAAGCTGTGCGTCTGCCACCGCAGGCTTGAAAAGCTATGTAGATGCCTATGATGGCTATGAGTTTGCCTACCCCAATGGCTGGATAGAAGTCGATGTCCCCGATGGGCCAGACGTCGTGCTCCATGATTTCGTTGAGCCATCAGAAAATGTGAGTGTCATAATCGGCGAAGTTCCTGAAGGTAAAACGCTACAAGACTTGGGGACACCAAGCGAAGTCGGGCAGCGATTAGCCCAGCGCTCGATTACTACAGATGATGGAACTCGCAGAGCTGAACTCGTGGGCG
Source organism: uncultured bacterium (assembly GCA_964465285.1). Lineage (GTDB taxonomy): Bacteria > Cyanobacteriota > Cyanobacteriia > CAKZMO01 > CAKZMO01 > JBCCWF01. The sequence goes on along the minus strand of CAYXJG010000034.1, from coordinate 13,078 downwards.
CGACTTCTCTAGAACGGGACGATAATACCTATTACCTATTGGAATACGTTGTTCAACTTCCAGACCAAACCCGCCATAATTTAGCTAGTCTCGTTGTGCGACGTGGCAAGTTGTTCACTTTCAACGCATCAGCCACTGAAAATCGCTGGCAAAAGCTGAGTGACAAGTTTCGGCAGGTGGTTGCGTCCTTCTCGGTATACTAGTCGTTTAACTTAGTCATGGCTTTTCCATCCTTCATTCTGGCGTCTTCCTCTCCTGCCCGACGTCGATTGCTCAAGCTTGTAGGCATTGAGCCAATTGTTTGCCCCAGCAACTTTGATGAATCATCTATTACCCTAGAGTCTCCTGCTGAGTTGGTGCAGGCTCTCGCTCTGGAGAAGGCGAAGGTGGTGCGTCAGCAGATTATGAAAAACACAGGCTGCGTCACGCTGGACACCCAATCTGCATTGATTCTGGGCTGTGACTCAGTATTGTGGGTAGACGGTGAGATTTATGGCAAACCCAGTGACAAGGCTGAGGCGATCGCCCACTTGCAGCACATGCGCGGCAAATCGGGGGAACTCTATACCGGCCATGCGTTGATTGACACCTATCGCCATAAAACCCTGGTGCGCTGTCAGGTCACTGTGATAGATTTTGCCCTGGTGAACGATCGCCAAATTGAGGAGTATGTCCAGACCGGAGAGCCGATGAAGTGCGCAGGGTGTTTTGCCCTGGACGGCAAGGGCGGGTTGTTCGTGGAACGCATCAAAGGCTGCCACAGTAATGTCATTGGGCTGAGCCTCCCACTACTCCGCCAGATGGTTGAATCATTAGGCTACGACATAGTTGATTTTTGGAAATGATGTATGAATGCTCCGCTGTAGAGTTCTGGGGTATTGAGGTCTAGCAAAATGCTGGGGGATGAGAGCGTAAGATAGGTTACGGCATCTTGATGGGTGTGAATAACGTTGCGTAAGCCCAGGGTTTTGTCGCGGATGGCAAGGAGATCGGGGAGCAGTGTTCTGGAGAAGAGCGGCGGGTGCCCGACACGTTGGCGCGGAGTCTCCTCTAGGGCATTGACCCACACCGGAAGAATAACCTGCGATCGCCCTTGATCAAATGCCGCTAGCATTTCTTGATAAACCGCAGCAAGCCTGGGCTGATCCACCGCAGAGATAAACACTGCATCCCAATCGTCAGGCAATTGATTGAGTCCAGTGAGAATGGAACTAACTTTGCCCTGGGTGGCGTCGGGATTGATAGTCACTATGCAGTTCGGGGGACAATGCTCTTGCTGATGGGCATTATGCGTTCCCAGCACAACGATGGAGGCAACACCCGCCCGGTGAAACTGTTTAATTTGATAGGTGAGCAGGGTGGTGCCATTGTGCCAGGGGAGGGACGCTTTGCACTGCCCCATGCGGGTGGAGAATCCGGCGGCGAGGATGATGGCGATCGCCCGAATCATAATGTTTCCCTGTCATGCTGTCACGGTACAGACTACCGCATGGTGACAAACTCTTCGGCAGAACTGGGGTGAATGCCCACGGTAGCATCAAAGTCTGCTTTGGTGGCTCCCATCTTGACGGCGATCGCCACGCCCTGGATAATCTCAGCGGCGTGATCCCCGACCATGTGAGCGCCGATAACCTTGCCCGACTGCTGATGTACAATGAGCTTCATCATTGTCTTCACGTCCATATTGGGTAGGGTATAGAACATAGGGCGGAAACGGGAGCGATAGACGTTGATGCCCTCTTGTCCGTAGGTGTTGATGGCTTCCTCTTCTGTCATGCCTACCGTTGACGCTTCCGGGGTCGTAAAAACAGCAGTGGGAATGTATTCGTAGCTCATGGCACGGGACATGCCGCCAAACTGAGTGTCTGCAAAGGCACGGCCTTCACCAATGGCAACAGGGGTTAGCTCGACTTTGCTGGTGCAGTCGCCTACGGCGAAGATATTGGTCTCGGCGGTTTGGCTGTAGGCATCGACGGCGATCGCCCCTCCATGCACTTTAACGCCTGTGTTCTCAATGCCCAGTTTTTCAATATTGGGTCTACGTCCCACGGCGGCCAGGCTAATGGCATCACAAATCACAGATTCCTCGCCATTTTGGGTACACACATTCACCTTCACCGCATCCCCATCCTGTTCGATGGAAATTAGCTCACTGTCCTGAATCAAGCGAATGCCTCGACTTGCCTGACCTTCCTGAATTTCTGCCCGAATGTCATCGTCAAATCCCCGCAAAATCTTGTTGCGCCGAATAATTTGCGTCACGTGAGTACCCAGGCCGTTCATGATAGATGCAAACTCACAACCGATGTATCCACCCCCAATGATGATCATGCGCTCTGGCTGCTTTGGCAGGTGAAAAATATCGTCTGAAGTAATCGCCAGGTCAATGCCTAAAATATGGGGCAGAAATGGCTTGCCGCCTACCGCAATTAAGATTTTGTCGGCGGTCACCTTTTCATCTCCCACCATCAGGGTATGAGCATCAAGAAAGCGGGCATAGGCTCTGAGAATGGTGACATTTGATTTTTCGAGCATATTTTGATAGATGCCGTTGAGCCGAGCCGTTTCGTTATTGACGGCGGTCGTCAAGGCTTGCCAATCGAAGGTGCTCTCGACAGCACTCCAGCCATAGCCCGTTATCGCTTCCAACTGCTCAGGAACATGGGATGCATAAACCATCAGCTTTTTGGGAACACAACCCCGATTTACGCAGGTGCCCCCCAACCGTCCTGATTCGGCGATCGCCACTTTTGCGCCGTGCTGAGCAGCCCGACGAGCAGCAGAAATGCCCCCTGACCCTGCTCCGATGACGAATAAATCAAAGTCATAACTCATGGTGTACGTCTTCCTCGTAAAGTGAATAATTGACCAGTACTAGGTAGCTTGGCACAATAAAAAACTGGATGTACAACCCTGCACCGCTTGCTGCGTGGGCGGCGCAGGGTGTTATAGGTTTTATAATGAGCTGTGCTCACCTACTTACAGCAATCCTATTAAAATTCTGAAGGTTGTGGCGCAGCCCACCCTCTCTTCAGAGTCCTTTATAGGAATCAATATAGAATGCCTATCTCTGTGATTACCTTAAACAAAACCTGCGATGATTTACAGCGGGTCTAAAGGCGGATCTCAGTGCCTATCGTCAAAAATCTTTGATGCGCCGCTAGCCCTATCCTGTTCTCCTGATCTGAATGAGTTCGGCACAGATACTAATGGCAATTTCTTCCGGTGTTAGCGCTCCAATATCTATCCCGATAGGCGCATGAATAGATGTCAGGCGATCGCCCTCAACACCCTGGCTCTCCAGTTCCCGAAAGACATGGCGTATTCGCTTTTGGCTGCCAATCATGCCGATGTAGCAGGGGGGACGCTTGGCAGTATGGCTAAGAATCAGCCTAAGGGCATTCAGGTCGCAGATCGCACCCCGGGTTACCAGAGCAACATAGAGATTGTCAGGCCATTGAAACGCTTCCAGAGCAGGGGCGATCGCCCCTTTCAGGCACTGGGTCTGTGCTGAGAATCGTCCCGGACGCCAAACATCCAGCCGATCGTCCTGCACGACAATGCGAAATCCAATAAATTCTGCTGCGGTTGCTAGGGCAATGCCTACATGTCCTGCACCGACAATCAGCAGAGTAGGCGGGGGAAGGAGACATTCGGCGTAGTGCCTGTCGCCAATGCCCCCCGGCTCTGGAACGCCGTATGTCAGAGCTGGATAAGAGTCTGTCGTGAACGGAATAGTCAGGGTTATGGACGTGCCGGTTTGTAGATGATGAAGGATTGTTTGAACGATCGTGCTGCCCCAAACATCTGACCAGCACTCGACCCAGACTCGCATCGTGCCGCCGCAGACGCCCTCGGTATCTCGATGGGGATTCCCGGTCAGGTCAATTTCGACCCAGCCTTTTCGAGATTTCTGGTCGTGGGAGGCGCTTCTGCATGTTGGCTGTAACATCTCAACAGCATAGCGAATAACCTTGGCCTCTCCAGCACCACCGCCGATGGTGCCAAAGATATCACCGTTGGCCTTGATCAGCATCTTTGCGCCTACTTCTCGAGGAACTGACCCGCTCACGCCTACGACTGTGGCGATCGCCACATCCTCCGCCATTAGCCAGTCCCGGAGCCGTTGATAAAACGCAATAGACATGAAACATCTGTGTCAATCGGACATGAATGAAAGCTCAGGACTTGCATGAACCCTGAGCTAAACCCTGACACAACCTACGAGGTTCCAACATTGACACCTCATAAAGCTAAGCCCCGAAGTCGTCGCCCGGAGCCTTCAGCACTAATGAACGTAAAACCCTAGACCCTACATGGTAAACGCAGGCGTCTTCCCTTGACCGCTATTTTCCTGAAGCTGAGGATATTCGATCGTCAGGCTGCCTGGTTTGCCACGGCGAATCGATGCCGTAATGCCCTGAGCATTTTCATGCTCCAGGTCTTCGACATATCCGGGCTTTGCCGACTCCGCTTCTGAACTACTCGCAAATGGCCCAAAGTAGTAAATACAGTGAGGGCTATCAGTTTTTACCTCAACCCACCATGCAAGCCCTAGAGCCTGCAACAAACTTGTCCACATGTTAAAAACTCCCTGCAATCGACTCGTCACCAATTACTTACGCTTATCGCCTGCGCCCATATGTCACCAGCGGCCAGTTGCGCATTTTACACTCTGGCAGCACTCACGCATTACTCATATCAGATATCTGTGGCTATTAGCGGTTCCTTTACGCCTATTTATGAAGGTTCAAGATTCTTTATACTCCGATCGTCTAGAAGTTGTAAAGAGCCTAAAGTCTGATCGTAGACTCCCACCGTTGACGAAAAACTTCATAGAGCACCATCCCTGTTGCGACGGATGCATTAAAGCTGGGTGTGCGCCCAGCAATGGGGATTGAAACCAAGACATCACAACACTTTTGGATTAATACGCTGAGTCCATCGCCCTCTGCCCCGATAACAATGACACTCGCAGCATCAAACTTCGTTTTGTGAAGGAGTTGGTCCGACTCAGTTGCCGTGCCGTAAATCCAGAAGCCATCCTGTTTCAATTCTTCCAGCGCCTGAGTCAAGTTCACGACACGGGCAATCGCAAACGACTCTAGCGCACCAGCGGCCACCTTTGCCACTGTAGATGTAACCCCAACAGCGCGGCGCTGAGGGATAATTAGTCCCTGGGCACCAATGGCTTCAGCCGTTCGGATAATAGCTCCCAGGTTGTGAGGATCGGTGATCCCGTCCGCTGCAACTAGCACAGGATGATGCACAGCGGCTTTCGCGTTTTCGACTAGCGTGCCGAGTTCCACGTACTCATACGGAGCTACCTGAGCAACGATCCCCTGGTGGTTGGCAGACTGAGTCATTTGATTTAGCCGCTCAAAGCCCACTTCATCAATCACCGTACCGCTTGCTTTTGACTGAGTAAGTAGCGTGTGAAAGCGGGGATCGTATCTCAACTTGGGAAGTACCCAGACTCGATTAAGAGGACGATGGCTTTCAAGGGCAGCAAGCACTGAATGTCTGCCGTAGATTAAATCAGGTGATTCTTGGCTATCTTCTTGCGATCCCGACCCGAATGAATTGCTCCTCTCCGATGATCCAGAAGCATTTGTTGCTGATCTTTGAGATGATGGCTTTTGAGGCCATTGCTGACCTGATGAACTCCTGCGCCGCCTTTTTGGTGGGGCATCTGAGCTTTTTGTAAACGGTTTAGACGATCCACCGGGCGATCGCTGAATGCGTTTCGGTTTGCTGCTGCTCCAAGATTCTCCTGACTGCCCATGCTTATCAGCCTGTTTGTAGCCTGAGCCTTGGGAAGACCGGGGACGCTTAGATTTTTGGGGTTTTTGTGGGTTGGCAGCCATGATAATGAAAAAGTGGTGGGTAACGGTACGAGTATATGCGGATCGCCTTTGTGATCTCAGCACCATAAGGCTCAGCTTATTTCATCTTTGATTCCGAGGGAACCTGCACTGTCTTCATGTAGTCGAAGATCTCGGTGAGCCGCTCCGTATCCGTTAGATAGAGATATCCGATGAGTGCCTCGAAGCCTGTGGCCTGACGATAGATAGAATGATTCAGTCGCTTGGGTGCTTTCGTTACTGAGTTTCGCCCTCGCCGCGCAACCGTCAGTTCTGCATCCGTCAGTAGGGGGGCGATCGCCTCCAGCAGCGCTGCCTGAGATTCTGCTCTGACCTGCTCAACGACGCACTGGTGATACGCCTGCATCTGCTTTCTAGGAACCAAAAAGTTTAAACGAACCCACAACTCATATACGGCATCCCCAACATAGGCCAAAGCCGCCGGGGAAAGCTGTCGAACTTGATCGAACGTCAGTGGTGGAGTTGGAAGCAATGATTTGGCGGTTGGGGCTGATATCAGATTCCAATTGTAGCAATAAGCAACTCGTCAACCCATAACGAGTTTGGACGTAGAATTGATGTAATTTTTGTAAGGTGCTACACCTGCTACTCTACGCAAGCCAAAGGTCCGTAGAACTTGAGTTTGCTAACGTTCGCTTGAGCATAGGGACGTTGAACCCATGCAAATGTGGTCACGGTATACCCATCATACGGTACACCTATCATTCTGACGTGCCCCAACGTCGTGACACTAACGTTTGATTCAAATTATTTAATTTTCGTCCCTTAGAGGGTGTTTGAAAAGTGGAAGGTGGTTAAAACCATCATTACGAACCCCAGAAATTAGCAGGGTTTGTCCATATTTCTGGGCTTGTAGTGGCGACTTTAGTCGTCAAAATTACTTAAAACCGGAGCTTTAAAGTACCCTTTTAGCCATGTACTTTGACATATCGCTTTGCGGACGCCCCACATGCTAGACCAGGAAATGGCGATAGACCCTGATTGCTTACTGCTATTCAGGGAACACAGCAATGCCCCGATAGTCCAAGCGAAAAGCATCTTCATTCAAACCTTTATTCAAACCTTTATTCAAACCTTTATTCAATGGAATTGACGCATGTTTTCGACAGTCGTGAATACAGCATGCCACCATCCACACAAGGCACTCAATCCACAGAACTTGCATCTATACTAATCACGCTACCTTCTTACAGCAATTCTCATTTTAGGAAGCTTCGCGCCCGTAGGGCGCTCACTGGTAAAAATTTAGGGAGCAAAAAGGTTACCTCAGGCGACCTTTTTGCTCCCTAAATCTCCATAATGAGAGTTGCTGACTTTCTTATCACGCTATTTTCTTATCACGCTATTTTCTTATCACGCTATTTTCTTATCACGCTATTCTCTTATGAGGAGAGATGGCTTGCAAAAGGCTTAACTAGGCTGATTTTCATGGGTTCCAACAGCCTATTTTTTTAGGTTGTTCAGGGCGTCATCGAGGGTATTCTGCAATGACAAGAACTTTTCCAGACGAACAAGCTTCACAGTCTGCGTCACCCTGGGGTTTGTCACAACCTGGAAGGTTCCCTCAGCGGTCTGGGACTTCTTAGCAATTTGAACGAGGGCACCTAAGCCAGAGCTATCGATAAAGTCTATCTGAGAGAGGTCGAGGATGACATTCTTTGGATCGGCTTCAACATACTTTTCCAAAACTTTTCGGAAGGTCGGCTCTGAGAAGGCATCAAGCAGACCTGCAAGACGGAATAGCTGGCAATTATCCCTGACTTCGCGAGTGCCCCTCAAGCTTACGGTCAGGGTGATAGGTTCAGGAATAATGTCCTCCTCGTCAAACACAAACACCAATATGGACGATTAAGTATAAGCTACTGGGGAATCGAACAGCAAGAAAATCTGTGACTGAACTTCATATTCTTGATTCAGGTTAGGTTCAATCAGGAGCCTGCCATTGTAGAAGAGAATTCCAGCATTAGGAATATCGACTGTAAGGGCGCAGGGCGTTGCGCCCCTACGGACGGTTCTCTATTTTCCGTAGATTCCTTAAGCGTCAAGGTCGCCCCGAATGGGAGCGTTCACTTGAGTTAAAGTTCACCACGAATTTCTTCAATCACACCGTCTTTCAACAGGATTTCGACTTGCATCTTCTTCACCAGGTTGTCTCCTTGATTGACTGTAAAGAAGCTCTCAAGCTGGCCCTGCCCAACTTCTTGATCCATCTCTAGCATTTGAACTTGCTGAAGCTGTTGAAGTGCCTGGTTCTTCTTCTCAAGGATTTTGCTCTTGTTTTGGTTGACCTGATTCTGGATATTACCAACCTGTTGGGCGATCGCCGAGTCTTCGCCATTGCCCTGCTTCTGAATCTCAGAAACGGCCCGTTGTCCCTGGGTTTCGAGCTGCTGAAGCTGCCCATCAAGGCGGTTAATCTGGTTTTGGAGCTGTGCTTGCACTTCCTCTTTCCAGCGGGGAGTCACGACCACCTTAATATTGATGGCCCGTTTTAATAATAGCTGTGAACCTAAATCCATAATTCCTCAATTGTAAAAAAATACTTCCAACCCTTGCGAGATTATGGGCATAGCCCTATACCCAACACGACAACTCTATTGGCGTCTAGATGTGGACTGTTCCCGAGCGATCTCTGCGCGAGTGGTGTCAGAAAAACATTAGGATGCATACATCGCGTCAATCATACCTTTATAGTGTTCCATGACAACATTGCGACGAATTTTTAAGGTTTGCGTCATCATTCCATTCTCAATGGAGAAGGGGTCTAAAATCAGCCGAAAAGTAGCGATGCGGTCATCGGGGCGATAGCCAGGGCGCTTCTTCACCTCGCGGTTGAGTTCCTGGCGGAGGAGATCATGGATGCGATCGCCCTCAAGGGAAATATGGGGGACATTGGGGTCTAGAGAGGCCGATCGCTCCAAAGGCGTTGACTCTGGAAGTTCCAGGTATAAGTTTTGTGACACGGCCCATTTTTCCAGGGCATCTAGGTTTGGCACGATGAGGGCTCCAAGGGCTTTCTGGTCTTGCCCCACGAGCATAATTTGGTCAATATAGGGACTGCGGGCGCAGGCATCTTCGATGGGCTGAGGTTCGATGTTTTCTCCATTGGTCAATACGATGGTGTCTTTAGCCCGTCCTGTAATGGTCAAGTCGCCCTGGGGCGTCACCCAGCCTAAGTCACCGCTGTTAAACCAGCCGTGGGCATCGATAGCCTTCTCCGTTGCTTCTGGATTTTTGTAGTAGCCTTTCATCACCTGGGGGCCACGAATGAGAATCAACCCTTTTTGTCCTGCTGGTAGCGGGGTATGAGATTCGGGATCGACAATTTTGATTTCCGTCTGATTGAGCGGGGGGCCGGAGGTGCCTCGGATGTTGCGGTGGGGCACGCGCACATTGGTAATAGGGGATGTTTCGGTCAAGCCGTAGCCCTGCAGGATTTGAACGTTGATGACCTCAAAAAAATTATCCATGTGCTTAGCGAAGGATCCACCCCCGCTGACGAGATATTTCACCTTGCCGCCTGTAGCCTGTCGGATTTTGCTGTAGACGATGCGATCGCCTAAGCCGTGAACGGGAGCCAGCACTAAAAAGGCGATCGCCGCTTGCAGCTTTTCCAGGGGCGAAGGATTTAGATTGTCGAGATCGAGATTGTTTAAGATACGGCGGGCGTTGACGTAACGCTGGCTTGCCGACAAGAAGAAGTTAATAAGTTTCTGCTTTCCCTCTGGCTGTTCTCGAAACTGCTTTTGGATGCCCTCGTAAATGGATTCCCAGATGCGGGGCACACCAACCATGTATTGGGGCTTGTGGACCTGTAAGTCCTTTTTGATGGAACGGATGGAGGTATAAATCTGGCTGCATCCTTGGGCGAGGACAAAATATTCAAAGGTGCGCTCGTAGGAGTGCCAGCTTGGGAGGAGGCTGAGGACGCGATCGCCCGGCTCTGGCTGTACTACGCGGGAGGCAGCGTCGATCTGGAACAGCAGGTTTCCGTGGGTCAACATGACGCCCTTGGGACGTCCGCTGGTGCCAGAGGTGTAGATGAGCGTGGCTAGATCGTCATAGTGGCGCTCAACGGGCTGGAGGTTGGCATTAGCTCCCCATTCCAGCAATTGTTTGAAAGGAATAACCGGAACTGTGTCCTCGTTGGGGATTTCCGGGGTTTCGTCCGAGAGCAGGATGATGAAGTGGAGGGGCAGCGATCCCAGGCTGTCGCGGATTTTTTTCACCGTTGCCCAATTCTCAGCAACCAGAGCCTTGCTGTCGCTGTGGTCGTAGATGTAAGCCAGTTCATCTCTATCCGCCTGGGAACTGCGCACGGCGTCCACGGCCCCCGCCGCCATGATGCCCTGATCCGCAAGAAACCACTGGGGGCTGTTGTCAGAGAAGAGGGCGATGCGATCGCCCGGTTGAATGCCTAAGGTTTGCAATCCTGCCCCAAACTGTCTAATTACCATCTCTAGTTGCCCGTAGGTCAACCTGACTTCGGGGTTTGCATGGGGATCGTGCAGGGCGACGATGCGATCGCCATATTTCTGGGCAAGCTGGGGCCACAGACCGGAGAGAGATTGAACGGAGCTGTAAAACGCTGACATAGGATTACCCGCTAAAACATCTACGCAACGGCGCTGCCTTAAAATATAAGACTCAATCTTCCATTAACCAACGATTTGAGGGTTAGAATAATCATTTGGTATGAATAGGTTCGCTGAATAGACAGGTTATCCAGCGATGCCCCTTTCATTCATTTTTCAATCATTCTCGAGGACGATGAATAAATGACCAGAGCACTATGGAATGGAACAGTTGTGGCAGAAAGTGACCAGTGTATTGTGGTCGAAGGGAACTCCTATTTTCCACCTGATTCCATCAAGGCCGAATATTTTAAGCCTAGCGAGAAAAGAACAAACTGCTTTTGGAAAGGTACTGCTCATTACTACACCCTGACCGTCAATGGACAGGTCAGCTCAGATGCGGCATGGTTCTATCCTGATCCGAAAGAAAAGGCTCAGTCTATCAAAAATCATGTCGCGTTTTGGCGTGGCATAACGATAGAATCCTAGTCCTTCTTCCCATATGACTGGTTGCCCATCAGAGCCATGCTGCACGCTGTTTACTTAAATTTGGGTACATTTGATAGGTCTCTTCCTCGTTTCATACTGAACTTAACCGTTACCAAGATTAATGCAATCGCCTAGCTCAACCGTTCAGACGGCAATCCCTTCTGCCCTGACTAGCCTGTCCAATCCACCCTATGCTGATTCGACCTGTCCCCGGCGGACGCGTCTACAGATCGATCTGCTGCTTTTAGCTATCGAAGCACTGGACTTGGGAGGATCTGAGGCGCTGTTGAGAACGGCAAAAGACCTGGAGCTGCAAAGCATCATCGAAAACCGGGTTGCTTTATGGCGGTTGCGGAGTACGAACCCCCTGCGGCGTTCTAGCCAGCGGCGCTCTATGTCCATGGACGAAGCAAAAGCTCTGGTTGTGATTACTTGTCATCTTGCGAAGCGGCTTACGGTCTTGATTCGTCAGCTTCTTCTGGCTCACCAGCAACTGACTGAAAAGCAATTATCACCAGAACACCATTTTCGGCTGTCGAATTATCTGGAGCGATTTCGTGCTCATTTTCGGTCCCGGATGAATCCAAAGCGTGCAGGTGTTATCGCTTACAGCACAAACGAAAAGCTCAATGACCTGGCGCTTACGCTTTTGGCTCAACTGCTGTTTTGCACGGGCACCTCGGGCCCACAACGACTCTGGAGCAGCTTATTTGATGGGGAGATCGCATGACAATTCAGCGTCAATACAGTTTGCCCAACTGCCGTCTTGTCCTTGAAGGCTGGGGCGACGACCCTCAGGGGACAGCTAATTTTATGGATACCCGGCCCATCATGACAATTTTGGTGAATGCCGAGTGCCACATCGTCGGTCAGGAAAAACCTCTGTCTGGGGGGCGAGAGTTTTTGGAGCATCTCGTTCTGAGCGTGAACCAGTATGCCCAGCAGGTACTGAGCGGAGTCCCCCATCAAACGGTTCAGGCGAATGGAGTTGTGCCGCTGGTCTCTTTACAAACGCTAGAGCATTCGCTGCACAGGCTAACGGTTCGTTTGCCTCAGGATGAAGCAGAAAAATTAACTGCGACGGAGAAATCTGTGGAAAAAGATACCGCCGGGGACGCTCCTCCGGATGTGTCTGAGGGTAAACCAGGGGCGAACCTAGACATGCAGCGGCAGATTGACCTTTCTACTGTGCAGCTTTTCGATCTGGTTGAAGCCATTGATCAACTGGTTGCCGATGCTCAAACGCTTCCAGATATTTACCTTGATCTCACTCCCGTACCGAGACGGCGAGCCGTGTCCCAGGAGCCGAAGGCCAACCGAGTATTGCCAGCCGCTCTGGGCATTTCGGGTCTGGCGATCGCCGCTGTTGCCCTCTTCTTTGTGCCCATACCAGAGTTTGAACTCACTGATCCCGAAGCCGAAACCATCGAAGAAACAACGGAGGGTGCCGTTATCGATCCCACCGTTCCTGGAAGCGATCCCGATGATGACGCGGTTGACAGTGGGGAGAGTTCATCACCGGAAGAGGCGTCAGTGGATGTGTCTGAGGAGGATACGGCGGATGCAGGTGCCGCCGATGAGGAAATAGACCGTACTCTTGCCGCTGACGAAGATGTGGATAGCTCTGTAGGCAGAGAGGGGCGATCGCCCATCGACAGTGTTGATGACTTACCAAGCCAGGATGAGATTGAGGAATTTCTGACTGCCGCAACGCCCATTGCTGATGGCAGCCAACTGGATGTGCTTACTCAGCAGCTTCGAGAGCAAATTGTCGATGCCTGGGATCGAGACCCTATCTTTGAGGAGGCACTGGAGTATCGGGTTGGGGTTGCCGAAAACGGTGACATTGTTGGCTTCAAATTTGTAAATGAACCTGCTCTGACCTATGTGGATGAAGTCCCTTTACTGGATTTGACCTACATCCCCATTGATCCCGATGCCGCTGTTGAAGAACCGATTGGACAATTTAAAGTCGTGTTCCTTCCAAGTGGGGTGGTTGAGGTGAGTCCCTGGTACGGTCGCCCTCAAGATGATTAGGCTTGCCAATCCAAAATCGAAAATTGGTGTTACACGCCATTAGGGATCTGCGGCTAAAAAAGATACCGGAAGAAAAGAGCAGCGGGCTGCGCC
>CAYXJG010000033.1:0-22347 GCA_964465285.1 uncultured bacterium | reverse complement strand
GACAATTTGGCAACGTTCTCAAATTCACAATGAAAAATAGGGGTTTAGGGCGCGCTCCGCGCGCCCTAAACCCCTATTTTTTTCCTGAAGCTTGCCAAGTCGTGCAACAAAACAACATTAATCAATTTGCAAAAGTGGGATGCTCCCTTGTTCGAGAAGGATGCATAGGAATGAGGCAGATTTTCATACCCCACCTAGCCGAGAGCAATAAATTGCGCCTTTCACGAATGCCTTATCACAAATGCCTTAAGGGATCTGCGGCTAAAAAGATATCAGAAAAGAGGGGAAGCGGGCGCAGCCCGCTTCCCCTCTCTTGTGGGTACTTTATTTTCTTGCAAGTCCCTAATCGATGCCGTCGTAGCGCCAGGGTACAGGGTCAACAGCATGTCCGTTCACATACAGCCCCCAGTGGAGATGAGGCCCGGTGGAACTGCCTGTAGAGCCGACTGCTCCAATGGCCTGGCCTGCCTGAACAAAGGCACCCTCTTGGACATCAATGCGGCTCAGGTGGATAAAGATGCTCAACACGCCCTGCCCGTGGTCGATGCCAATCGTGTTGCCGTGGACGCGGAATCCCTCAGATTCCCGCCCCACCAGGGCGATGCGGCCTGCAGCAGGGGCAATGACGGGGGTTCCAGTGCGGGTGGCATAATCCACGCCCCGATGATAATAGTCTTGGGCAAACACGCCATTATAGTAGCGCTGAACCCCAAAGACCGTGCTGACCCGTCCTGATGTGGGACGCAAAAAGGGGCCATTCCAGAAGCGGTCAGGGGTGACGATTTGTTTGAATGCCTGCACCCTGGATCGTTCAATTTCCGTTAGGCCAGAACCGCCTCCCTCGACCCAAATGCGTTGCGTAGGGAAGGAGCGATCGCCCAGCCACAGGGCAAGGTTGCGAACTTCGGTTCCATCGCTGACCTGGATGGTAACGCGACCAGGGGTGTCCAGGGGTGTGGTAGGGAGCAGCGCCCGGTAGGCGTGTTCGCTAGGGTATCCCTGGCGTTGACTATGGGGGTGTCCATCCTCTAAGGGAAAAGCCGGGTAGGACTGCTGGTTCATCATCACCATTAGCGAAGATGCATCGGGGACGTCAGACTGGATGTGAACCGAAATGGTATCGCCAAGCTGCGGGTCAGTGGGGGAAAGCTGTACATCTAGCGCCTGAGCTGCATTCGCCATGAGCGCTCCAGCGGTTGAGCATAGGGCGATCGCCCCAGACTTGAGGAGGGCCGTGACCCGAAGATGTGGCTGTGAAACCATTAGCATTCTCCGCAAAAACTCATCTATGGCGTAAATGACTATGCTACATATTGCAAGGGGACTGTGGACAAATCCTGAAGGGTTGAGTCGAGGGCTTAAGCCCAGTTCCCAATCTGGGCAAGGTTCTGGGCAAGGTTCTGGGCAAGGTTCTGGGCAAGGTGTAGATACTCCTCGATATTGCCAAAACTTTGTCAGTGCGGCACGGCAAAGCTGCGCTGATGTCGGCAAAGGATTCGTTCAGACGACTTAACATTGAGTCCCTTGGCACAATGAAAAACGAACATAAAACCCTGCGCCGCCTGCGCCGCGGAAGGCGTAGGCGGCGCAGGGTTTTGTAGTTTTTATCGTTAATTGTGCTTACCTACTTAGCTCCTTAATCATAGTTGGAAATGGGAAGCGATTTGAAAATAGATACGGTTCTGGCAATCATTCCTGTGCGCAACGAAGAAGCCACCATTGGCAATGTTGTGAACGCCCTGCAGCGAAGAGGATTGCGGCATATTCGCATCGTCAACAACGGCAGCACTGATGACAGTGAAAACCGGGCAATCGCCGCAGGGGCCGAGGTAGTCTGGGAACCCCGGTGTGGCTATGGGCAGGCGTGCTGGACGGGAATGCAGACGATTCCCCCCTCAATTGAGTGGATTTTGTTCTGTGATGGGGATGGCAGCGATGACCTATGCTGCCTGCCTCAGATGCTTGCCCTACGGTCATCGGCAGATTTTATCTTGGGCGATCGCCGGGCGACGGTGGCAGGGCGGCAAGCGATGACTGCTGCCCAGGATTTTGGCAATGCCCTAGCAACGACGCTGATCCGCTGGGGATGGAGCCATCGCTACCGAGATCTCGGCCCGCTACGGCTGATCCGCCGAACGGCACTGGAGGACATCCACATGGGCGATCGCGGTTTTGGCTGGACGGTGGAAATGCAGGTACGAGCCGTCGAATTGGGGCTGTCTATCTGCGAAATTCCGGTGGCCTATTATCCTCGACGGGGAGGACGCTCGAAGATTTCTGGCACGATTAAGGGCAGCATTCAGGCTGGCATCATCATTCTCAGCACCCTTGGAAAGCTGTATTGGAAGAAGCTCAATGCTGCCAAGTTGAACCCGACTCGCCATCCTTTACATCTTCGCCACAACCCCTGACATGATGAACCTGTTTCAGCAAGGACAACGCGCACAGAAGGTCGGAAGGGGATCGGGAGCATGGGTCAGCGGGTCTCTCCTGATCGTGGGGAGCCTATGGATGATGCCCCATGGGGACTTCTTCGACCCCAGCGTGTTTCGCCATGTTTGGATCGGCTACGGGCTCATGGGCGCAGGCTATGTCCTAACCTGGAAGAACCAATCGGTGACACTATTCCAGCTTTGGGCGATCGCCCTCCTCTGTCGCTTGATTCTGTTGCCCATGCACCCCGGTGATGACATCTGGCGCTATCTATGGGAAGGGCTGATTCAAAATTACGGCATCAACCCCTACCATTTTTCGCCCAATGCTCCAGAGTTGATGGCGCTCCGCACCGATTGGTGGGCATCCATCAACCACCCTGATACATCTGCCATTTATCCACCCATCACCCAACTGGGGTTTCGGGCGCTAGCGGCGATCGCCCCCAGCGTCCTCCTCTTCAAGCTTGCCTTTGTGAGTGCGGATCTGGCAGTCTGCTACCTCCTGGCCCATCGATACGGCCCTCACCGAGCCATCGACTATGGCTGGAATCCCATCGTCCTCTATTCTTTTGCAGGAGGAGGCCACTACGATAGCTGGTTTGTTCTGGCCATGGTCTTGGCATGGTTGTCCTTTGACCCAGCAGACGGATCTCTCCGATCGCCCCTGAAAGCCTACGGCTGGAGTGCCCTGTGGCTGGGTATTAGCATCGCCATCAAATGGATTTCTCTGCCCCTGCTGGCATTCATTAGCTGGCGGAGCCTGCGCCAAGGTCACGGGCGGTGGCTCCCGCTGATTATTTTTCTGGGAATAGCGCCCATCGTCTTCACAGCCCTTCCCTTTTGCTCAGTATCGTCCTGCCCCCTGGTGCCTACCGGATCGGAGTTTGTCACCCAGGGACGCAGTGCCCATGTCATTCCCTATATCGTGAGCCACGTTTGGGAGGCGTCCCGCCAGGAAAACTGGCTGTTTGCCATTCCCCTGGCCGTCTGGATCGGATGGCTCATCCTGCGGACACGATCGTTTCTGGACTTTTCTGAATGGTACTTCTTTGGCCTGCTGCTGCTTTCTCCTGTAATTCACGGCTGGTATTTCACCTGGCTTATGCCCTTTGCGGTGGCAACGCAAAATTGGGGGTCTCGCTTCATTTCTCTTTCCGCAAGTATCTACTTTGCCCTGCCCTATCGCCAGGCCCTGGGCATCTCCACCTGGCGATTGACTTCCCTTGAACGGTTTGCCCTCTGGGTTCCCTTCATTGCTGGCTGGCTGAGACACGCGGGCGATCGCAACAAAACCGTTGTGAAGGGTGCTAGCCCCTCGCCTGAAGCAGAGAATTCTTACGCATTGCCAAGCTCAGACTCATGAATTTTTCAGCTTGATCACCGTGAATAAAGATGAGCAATCTCCGAATTGCCAGGATATCCATGCAACACTGATTGCACTCCATTGGTATTACGACATTAATCACCACGTCATTAGCGTCAATGCGGGATCAGCTCAAAACTGCATTTTGTCGTCTGCGACGCAGACGACAAAATGCAGTTTTTGGGGGCGGGCGCAGCGCGTCCGCCCCCAAAAACCGCTTAACCCGAACTCAGGTTCATTACATAACAATATTCACTAACACAGACAAAGAGGGAACGGTTCATGATAGTAGGAACGAACAAGTTTATCGTGCGAGGGGCGATCGCCGGGTTTGCTCTCGTTGCATCCGCAGCCCTGATGGGTGGGTGTTCTGCCGTATCGTCAGACTCAGCCCAACAAAGCGTCGCCTCCGAAGAATCCTCCACCCCGGCGACAGCAGAATCGTTTAGCTACGATCTGTACGCCGAAATCCTGGAAACCTATGTCGATGACAACGGACTCGTGGATTACGAAGGACTTCAGCAAAACCGCACTGCCCTCGACCAGTTCAACGAATCCATCGGAACTGTTCCCCAGGAAACCTACAACACCTGGAGTGACGATGAAAAACTTGCTTTTTTAATAAACGCTTATAACTCATTCACGCTCCAGTCCATCATCGACCAAGATCCTCTGAAATCCAGCATTCGTGACATCTCTGGCGTCTGGCGTATTCGGCAGTTTAACGTTGCGGGGCAATCCAAGACCCTCAACGATATCGAGCATCAGACCATTCGCAAAGAGTTCTCAGAGCCCCGCATCCATGCAGCCCTGAACTGTTCTGCCATCAGTTGCCCCGTGTTGCGCCAGGAGCCCTATACTGCTGAGCAGCTTGATCAGCAGCTTGAGGACCAGGCATATCGTTGGCTATTAGGTACGGAAGGGATTCAGATCGACCGCGAAGCAGCAGAGGTTCGCATTTCCTCCCTGTTTGACTGGTTTGGTGAAGACTGGCTCCCTGTCTATGCCGTAGATGATCAATTTGCGGGTTCCGAAAAGGAGCGAGCCGCCCTTAATTTCATCAGTCAGTACTTAAGTGATGAAGATGCGGCGTATCTAGAGGCGGGCGACTATGAGGTTCGCTATCTAGATTATGACTGGGCGCTGAACATCCAATCCTAGGCTCACTCTCCTCCCTGCCGACGATCGAGGGCGATCGCCCTATTCATAAAGTAGGGTGTACATCGCCCACCTGAGCCCTACAACTTAGACAATGAACCAGTGGTGAGCAATGCCCACCCTACGGATCTAGCTGCTATCGCCCTACGGACTTAGGTTCAAAAGTATATCCCCCGCGCAGCGGGGGATATACTCTCCTCCAATGTCCTAACCTAAGTGCGTATTGCTATATATAAAAACACACTGCCGACAACAAGCGATCGCTAAAAGTCCTGATAGACGTTGATTACAGGTAGCTTGTCAGGGAAGTCATGAATAATCCAGACTAGCAAGGTATGGCTCTAAAAATACTCCGAGTAGGTTCAAAGCCACGTGAAATATTGGTAGGCTCAGAAAAAACAATGCGAGAGCAAGTTAACGAGTATGTTTCCTCGATTATTTCCTTGGCTTTCTATGGGCCTATTACTCGCTTCCTACGCCACATTTAGCTGGTTTCTCTATAAAGAAACCGTAAATTGGCTGATCTGGGCGATCGTTATCCTCTTTGCATGCCTCCAAGCCCTGTTCCTTACAACCTTTGCAGATAGTCTTAAATCAGCTATTGATACCTGGTTGCAGTCCGACCTAGGATATTTCACATTGGTAATCATTGGAGCACTTTTACTTGCTTTCATATTTGTTTGGGCAAAATTATTCTGCTACATTCTCGTCATCTTTGCCTCTGAGGCACTTGCTAGGCTAGACCTACAAACACTAGGATGTAATCGGCTTCAGTCCTTAGCACTCCTGACTAGTTTTTCCATCTTAGGAATCGTCATTGGGCAGTTTATTAGCAGAATCATTTAAATCAACACTCCGGACAGATTTAGGGGGTTATGGCCTCCTAATCAAATTGACATGGGTATCAATGGCCTCAGCTGAGCGAGCCTGACAATCAGCTAATCCGCTATACTGATGAGCATCGCGAACCACGAATTCAGTCTGAAAGCGAGCAGCATAGCAGCGATAGAGGAACAGCGGATCAATATCAAGGTCGGTGGAAAAGAGAACAATATAACTGCTGCACCCCTTGTCCTTCTTGAGCAGATAGGCTAAGCCGCTCTGAAAGGTCGCTGTAGCGGCTGAGGTTGGGATAGCTCACTTTGCCGCACACCACAAAAATGGGGGTCATCAGCGTCAGCAGAAACTGCCGTTGGGGTTTACGAGATAGTCTGCTGTTGCCAGCAGACCCGTTAGAGTCTGAGGAAAGCCGTCCATCGGTGCGATTGGTTAACGACATTCGCACTCTGAGCAGTGGACGGCTTTCCTACTATACCCTGACAAAATTGTCCGGACTATTGTGAAAATGCACCAAATCTAAAATCCAAAATCCAAAACCCAAAATTGTAATACGCAGTTTAACAACCCATCCGGAAGATATCACCGACGGATGAAAAGAGTGAAGAGTTTTCGATCTAAAAGTATGGAGTAAGCATTCAATAATTTGAATCAAATTTTGCAGGGGGGACAACATTGTCGCGCTGCTCAGACACGCTTGATGTGCTTTAATTCTCGGTCCTAACCGGGAGGCGTCATCTCCCTCTATGCAGACCAGCAAGCATCTTTGTAGGTTTTGTCCGTAGGGGGCCGCTACCAAATCGTGCGTTTTGACCTTCAGCAAGCGATACACCTATGGCGATTTCGATTCATCAGTCAGAGTTCCGTCTGAATTTACAAGATTTAGGCGATAAGCTCCAATCTTTTTTTGATGATTTTCCGATCTGCGTGCAATGTGCTATCCGAGATGAACGGCTCATTGTCCTGGGACAGCATCCAGCATGGGCTTCCATTGACCCTACCCACATCCTCAAAGTGCTTGAGCGTAGGATTCAGTCATTTCAGCTCGATTTTACGAAGCAAGTAAGGCTATATCTCAGGGTGTCGGGAACATCGCAACCTTATGCCCATCGGTGGTTTATGATTCAACCTCCCCCTCCACCGCCGCTCCGCATGCTGGGCAGCCTTCCCCAAGGCGAACCAGGAGTGGCCGCCGCATTACCGGAATCAGATACCGAAGACGAGCACTGGTTCGTTGAAGATGATGAGCTAGACGCTCTGGTTCATCAGCTAACCGCATCTCATCCCCTTGATCAACCGATGGCGATCGCCGCTCCGGCTCCCATCGATGAGTCCCTCCCCTATGCTGTATCTGGCGATGCTCAACTTATCTCTCGTTTCGATCAAAATTCTGCCAGCGGTGACATCACTCTCAACGACTCTTACCTTACGGAGCACTCTGGAGACGGTCAGAACGCCGCTGCCACCGCACCAGGGAAATCCGAAACGGCCCTGGCATTACCAAATTTGAGAACGCTGACCCACAGCTCAGTTCAGGAGGGGCTGAGCCAGGCGCGATCGCTCCACCATCACGCCCAGGACAAAGTTCGTTTACTAACTCGGGGTGTTCTGCATCAGCTTAGTACAAAACATACGGCTGTTTTGACAGATCATCCCTTGAGTAAGATTGATGGACGTATGGCGATCGCCGCTGGTGCTGCAGTATTGGGCATTGCAGGAGCCGCCTACAGCGTGACCCGCCCCTGCGCCGTGGGAGACTGTACGCCATTGCATACTGCTCAAGACCTCAGCACCGCTTCGTCACAGATTCTTCGCAAGGCAAACCGCTGGCAAGATCTAGAAGCTGCCCGTGAAAAACTTACCCAGGCGTTAGATCTGCTTGAGCCGATTCCCCTGTGGTCACATCATGCTCACCGCGCAGACCAGTTAATCTCCACCTATCAAGACCACATCATCGCCATTGAAACCATGCTGGATATGGAAGAACTCGCCTATACGGCTAGTCAAGCTGAACAGGACGAAATCCATAGCATTGCCGATCTGGAAACTGTGCAATCGCTCTGGCAGGATGTCATTCAAACCTTCGAAGCCGTTCCAGCAACCAGCGACCTTTATCCCTTCGCCCTGAAGCATATCGGAACTTACCGCGATCGCCTCGCCGCCATCGATCGACGCATTCAAGCAGAGCAGGCTGCCATGCAAGCCCTGGACAATGCCAAGCAGGCAGCACAGCTTGCCCAGACCCGCCAGGGCGTCGCCAGAACATTGGAAAACTGGCAGTTTGCCCGCGTCACCTGGATCGTTGCCGTTGAACGATTAACGTCGGTGCCCCGCAACACCCTGGCAGGAGCCGAAGCCCAGCGCTTTCTGAATGACTATCAAGCATCCCTGGATGGTGTGAATCATCGAGTTCAGCGGGAGCAAGCAGCCGTACGCATTCTAGAACAGGCAGAACAACGTGCCCAGATTGCCCAGGCCGCCGAATATCGATTCGACTGGCAGCAGGCAGTCGCTGACTGGGACCGGGCGATCGCCCACGCTCAGCAGGTAGATACCGATACCCACTACAAGCTCAAAGCGGAAGAACTCATCACCCATTACACTAACTCACTGACCGATGCCCAGGAGAAGCTGCAAACTACTGAGCGTGTGCAAACAGAACTGGAGCAGACCTGCATCGGAGAAATCCGAATTTGCAATCTAATCTCAGTGGGGCAGGCCATTAAAGTGCGTTTGGATGATGGCTATATAAATGCCATTGAGGCCGCCCGGAGCAGCGGAAATACCCAACTGCAAGCAGTTATCACAGACCATCAACTAATTTTGCGGCGAACCCTGGAGCAAATTGCCCGCACCTATCAGCTTCCCATAGAGGTCTATGACGATGGCGATACCCTCCTCGAGCGCCATGCCCCTGACTGATAGAAAAATATCTGCATATACGACTTGGCAAGTTTCACGAAAAAATAGGGGGTTTGGGCGCGCTCCGCGCGCCCAAACCCCCTATTTTTTCGTTGTGAATTTGAGAACTTTGCCAAGTCGTGTTCATACAGCATCCGAAGAATTGTTTAGGATGAAAACATCTGTGGAAACCCGGTTGACGCGCGAGTTCCCACAGATACTTTCAGTTTCACGAACTCTTTAGACTTGTCCGAAAATTAAGGTGGAGCACCCACGCCGTGGGTGCTCCACCTTAATTTTCGGACGGTTCTTTTAATTACCGCATAGGAAAAGCACTGGACACGGTGTTCTTCTTGACGAAGAAGAACCTTCTAAGCATTAAGGATTAAATAAAATCGACGGATTTAATTCTCGCTCCTAAGCAGTTTTATGTGTTAATCCATAGAGTTCTGCGTGCTTGTACGCACAAATCCCACCTGCACATTACAAGTTTACGTTCCAGTTGCTTGGAAACTCAGGGGACGTAGACCTGATGGCGGTGTCAAGGTAGTAAAACCTGATACCTTTTGAGAGTGCGCCACCATGAATTCTAGTATCCTGTTTGTCGATTCCACAGTTCAAGGTTCTGCGGAGTTGCTGGAATCTGTCGGTGCAGATACAGAAATTATTGTTCTTGACCCCACTCGTAGCGGTATCACCCAGATTACAGAAGCTCTAGCGGCGCATAGCAATATTGATGCGGTTCACATCCTCTCCCACGGAGATTCAGGGGCAGTGCAACTGGGCAGCGATATGCTTGACGCTGATGCCCTCGTGGCTGCCCAGGCTGAAATTCAGCAGTGGGGCAATGCCCTCAGTGCTGACGCCGACATTCTACTCTACGGCTGTAATGTGGCGTCGGGTGCAGCAGGCATTGAGTTTGTCGAAGACCTCAGCCAACTCACCGGGGCCGATGTCGCCGCTTCAGATGACCTGACAGGGAATGCAGCCCTAAATGGTGATTGGCTTTTGGAATACGCCACGGGCATGATCGATGCGCCCCTCGCCTTTCAGGTTGGAGCCATGGAGGCGTATACCCATGTCCTCGCGACCTACACCGCCAACAGTTATACCTCGCTGGTGCAGGCCCTGACGGATGCCAACATCAATGCCAATGAAGACACGATTCAAATTACTAACGATATCATCCTGACTGGTTTTCTTCCGGAAATTACAGAGGATGTCAACATTGTCGGCATGGGCAATTCTGCCTACCAAGTCAATGGTGGACTGCAATACCAAATTTTCACCATCAACGATGCCAATGTGACTTTTTCCAATCTATTGATTGGGGCCGGAATTGCCAGAGGCAGTAATGGAGTCGATGGGGGCGGCGGTGGTCTAGGGGCGGGTGGTGCCCTATTCATTACTGGTAACTCAATCGTTGTAACTGATAATGTCTCCTTTGAAGCCAACGTTGCTCGGGGGGGGAATGGCGGTGCGCCTGATACCACAAGTGGCGCTGGCACTGGATCGGATGGCGGAGCGGGTGGAGCGGGTGGAAGGCTAAATTCTCGTCCTGAATCTCATTATGCTGGGGGATCTGGAGGGGCTGGAGGAGGTCGAGACGGTGACAGCGGTAAAACAGGTGACACGGGTGGTACCAATGGCTTTGGCACAGGTGGCGGTGCGGGTGGTGGTGGCGGCGGTGCTACGAATGGCTCCTTCTTCGATGATCCAGAAGACAGTGGAGGTAATGGAGGCAGTGGCGGTGCTGGCGGCTATGGCGCTGGCGGTGGCGGCGGTGGCGGCGGTGGCAAAGACGATGACCATCATTCTGGTAATGAGCATGGCAGCGGTGGTACTGGCGGTACAGGCGGTCTCTATGCAGGCAGTGGAGGGAGTGGTTCTGGTGGCGGTGGAACCCGTGATAGTGGACATGGCGGCGGCGGTGCTGGGCTAGGCGGCGCAATTTTTGTGAATTCAAATGCGACGCTTTACCTCAGTAATGCAACATTTACAAATAACCATGCCCTTGGCGGAACAGGCCATGAACATGGACAGGGACGGGGTGGAGCTATCTTTAACCGGGGCACGATTTACAGCTACGAAGTGCAGCCGGCTTACTCTGGCAACAGTGCATCAACCGCTTATGCCAATCTTCAGGGCAATGCCATTTCGCTGTTGAACTATGCCGATGTTTCGGTGTTCGCTGGCACCACTCCCCTGGAAGGCACTGCGGTCACAGATGGCACGTTCCAAATCAACCTCAACCGCACCTATGCGGCAGACCTGACGGTTTACTACACCGTGGGCGGCAGCGCCACCTCGGGAACCGACTACAACGCTTTGGCGGGAAGTGTCGTCATTCCAGCGGGGCAAACGACGGGAACGATTACGGTCACACCTATCGATGACCAGATTTTCGACCCCAATGAAACCATTGCTGTGACGCTCCAGGATGGTTCAAACTACGATCTGGGTAGTAGCACCAGCGCATCGATCATCCTGGGGGATGATGAACCCACCTTTACCCTCAGTGCTGTGAATACGAATGAAGGAGGCGAGGGGGAGTTTCAACTCACCTGGGATAAGTCACTGAATCGCTCGGTGAATGCCAGTTTCACCCTGGATGCAGCGAGTACCGCAACCCTGGGGACAGACTATCGGTTGATTGATGAATCGGGAAATCCGATCTCGCTCTCTGGCAACACCTTCCAAATCCCGGTGAATTTGAACGATGCGGATAGAACCGTTGTCTTCAGAGTTGATACTACCGGGGTTTATAACGACACCGTGTTTGAACCCAATGAAACGGTGCGGGTCACTCTCCAAGATAATGCCAATCAGTATGGCATTGGCACCGCCACCCAAACGGTAACGATTACCGAAAATGATGTGGTGCCTACCATCAGCGTGGCATCGGGTACCGTCCCGACCGAAGCGGGGCAAGTCGGGGCGTTCAACCTTACCCTCGGTGCTGGAGAAAGCATTCTTACGGGAGGGGTGACGCTCTCCTTCACCGTCAGCGGCAATGCCACGCCCAATGTCGATTACGAATTGTTCTACAACAACACGAAGGTGAATGTGGATGGCAGTGGTAAGGGGGCGATCGCCCTCCCCACTGGAACTACGGCGGCCACCTTGGAGGTGCGCCCCGTCGATGATGCTGTCTTTGACCCCAACGAAGACATTATCCTTACCCTTGATGCCCCCGACCCCGCACCTACAGGCTCCACGGCTGGTGATGGTTACTACCTGGGAACGGCGATCGCAACCCTGACCCTGACTGAAAATGATGTGGTTCCAGTAGCGACTATCACGGGCGTCAATCCAGCGGAGGAGGGAGAGCAGAAAGGTTCCTTCACCGTGACCCTGGATAATCCGGCTCTAGAGGGGGGCGTCACGATTCATTACACCATTGGTGGCACTGCCGGAGCCACAGACCATGACGCGGTGAATGGCAGCGTCTTTATCCCGGCAGGGCAGACTAGCGCCACGGTTGACATCACCCCCACCGACGATAACGAATATGATCCGGGCGAAACCATCATCGTGACCCTGGTTGATCCAGCCACGCCCCCCACCGCAACGGATGCCGGGTCGGGCTTCAGCGTCGGCACCCAGAACAGTGTCACCCTCACCATTCAAGAAAACGATGTGATTCCCCAGGCATCCGTCAGTACTGTCACAAATCCGACAGAAGGCGACACGGGAACATTCCTTATCTCGCTGGATCATCCGGCGTTGAAGGGGGGAGCCACCGTTACCTATACCATCGGCGGCACCGCTACCGCTGGCAGCGACTACCAGTCTGTTACCGGGACGGCATTCATTCCTGAATTTGGCACCGAAGTGGCGATTTCCCTGGCAACTGTGGACGATCGCATTGCCGAAAATGCTGAGACCGTGACCGTCACCCTCACCGACACCAGCGCAGGCTATGACCTGCTGGCGGGAGGCGAATTCGCTACGATGACCCTCACCGACGACGACACCCCTGGGGTGTATCTTTCCGCCACCAGTGGCAACACCACCGAAACGGGCGGTACTACCCAGGTTGAGGTGATGCTGACTAGCAAACCCACCGCAGATGTTGTCGTCAGCTTCGCCAGCAGTGACACCAGCGAGGGCACCGTCACCCCCTCCCTCACCTTCACGCCAAACACCTGGGATACGCCCCAGACCCTCACCATCACAGGGGTCGATGATGCCGATGGGGATGGTGCCCAGCCCTATGCCGTGACTGCCACGGTGACCAGTGCCGATGCGCTCTACAATGGCTTGGCAGTGACGCCCATCACCCTCATCAATGCCGATGATGAGGGCTATGAGGTGCTGATCACCCAGGCCAGCAACCGCCTCATCGAAGGGGGCGCAACCACGACCTATGATTTGGCGCTGAGCCAGGCGCCCGCTGGGGCAGTGGCGATCGCCCTCACTACCGACGGACAAACGGAAGTCAGCCTCGACGGGGTAAACTTCGCTTCATCCCTGACGGTTACCCGCACCGATAAGATTGCCCAGACCATCACCGTGCGGGCGGTGGATGATGCCACACCTGAAGGACTCCACAACAGCACTATCAGCCATGAGATTGTGTCGCCCACGGGTGACCCGAACTTCCCGGCGGATCTGGCGATCGCCCCTGTCACCCTGCAAATCACTGACAACGATGTACCCACGGTATCCATTGCCTCGGTATCAGATGGCAGCGAGCAGAGTACCGTCCCCGGACTGATCAACCTGGTGCTGGATGCCCCGGCTCCCGTGGGTGGCATCACCGTCAACTACGCAGTGGATGGCGGCAGCACCGCCACCCCCAACACCGTCGCCACGCCCGCCCCTGGGGAACCCGATTACCTGGCGCTGTCTGGGTCGGTGTTCATTGCAGAGGGCGAAACCGGGGCAACCATTCAGGTTACCCCCACTCCCGACGATAAGGTCGCGGAAGCCAACGAAACGGTGATTGTTAACTTCATGGGGGGCACAGGCTATAGTTTGGATGCCACCACCACCGCCACCGTCACCATCAGCGATGACGATGATCCGGGGGTACGCATTCAAGAGTCCGGCAGTCAGACGAACGTGATTGAAGGCACCCAGACCGACAGCTATCGGGTGCGCCTTACCAGCCAACCCCTCGACACCGTGACGGTGAATGTCGCCGCTGGAACCGGGATTTCCACCAACACAACCACTCTTACCTTTGATGCGACCAATTGGGATACGGAGCAGGTGGTGACCGTTTCCACAGCTTTGGATGATGATGTGGATGGGGGCGATCGCACCGCCACCGTCACCCATACGGTCATCAGCACCGACGCCAACTACAATGGCATTGCCACCGATGCAGTCACCGTCAACATCCAGGACGACGACACCGCAGGCATCACCCTGACACAAACCGCCAACAGCACCGATGTAGTGGAAAACGGTGCGACGGATACCTACTCCGTGGTTCTCACCAGTGCGCCCACGGATCCTGTCACCGTGGCGGTGAACACCGGGGCAGAGATTGCCCCAGTGACCAATCTGGTGTTTGACGACACCAACTGGAGTCAGGCGCAGACCGTTACCGTCACCGCCACCAACAATGATGTGGATCAGGGCGATCGCACCACCACTCTTACCCACACCGTCACCAGTGCCGACCCCAACTACAGCGTCAAAGCCCTGGAGGATGTCACCGTCAGCATCACCGAAGACGACAGTGCCGGGGTGGTGGTGACCCAGTCCGGAGTAGATACCGAAGTGGTGGAAGGGGGCGCAACGGATACTTACACCGTGGTTCTCACGAGCGAACCCACGGCAAATGTCACCATCAACATGGGCACCAATGGGGAACTGGAGGCGATCGCCCCCCTTACCTTCACCGATGCCAACTGGAACATTCCCCAGACGGTCACCGTCACCGCCGCCGATGATGTGGAAGTGGAAGTGGCGGAACTCAGCACCATCACCCACACCGCCACCAGTGTTGACCCCAACTACAACGGCATCGCCATCAACAGCGTTACCGCGAATGTCCTCGATCGGCAACTCGACAGCCAGGACACCGCCCAGGGGTTAGACGAAGCCCTCACCCAACTGCAAGTCTTGATGGATCAGGAGTTGGGCGCAGTAGACTTGCCCCTGGTGGGCACCCTCGACACGGTGCTGCCCGACTTCATTGGCGGATTCAAGAACACCCTGATCACTCGCCTCGAAGCCGCCAATGACCCCAATGCCGATGGCCTCAAAACCATCATTGCCGGAGCCATTCAGGATGGGTTCAGCTACCTCGGCATTAACGACATTGATGATGTGGATGTGGATTACGAAGTGTCCCTCAGCGAAGTTGCCTTCGATGTCACCATCGGCAATACCTACAATCTGTTCGATGCCAACTTATCCACTGATCTGGGTCTTCCCGGCCTGGGGCTGGCGGTGGATGGCTCCGCTGGCATGGACTTTTCTTACTCTCTAGGACTGGGCTTCGGCTTGCACAAGGACTTCGGCTTCTACCTCGACACCGACACCACCCAGTTCTCCACCGATATTACCCTAGAGCTGAGCGACGGGTTCAACGCCACCGGAAGCCTCGGCTTCCTGCAACTGGATCTGGAAGATGACGAGGAAAATCCCACAGCGGCTTCGGTCGCCTTTGCCGTAGGGTTGAACGACACCGATGATGATGGAACGGGATTGCCCCAGGTGGACGATGGCGATCGCCTCACCCTGGCAGAACTGCTCAACGCCCCCTTATCTGACCTGTTTGACCCCACCCTCTCCGCCGATGTCAACTTGGGACTGGAGGCACGCACCAGCCTCCTGGGCAGCACCATGTTCCCCTCCTTCAACTTTGACCTAGCGGCGGCCTTCCCGGTGCTCAACTATGCCGGGGGCACGCTTACCGGGCCGCAGGCTCCCACCATTGCCTTCAACAACATGCAGATGGATCTGGGCAGCTTCATCAGCGACTTTGCCTCCCCCATCATCGACCAGGTGAATGACATCATGGAGCCGATTCGCCCTGTCATTGACTTCCTCAACAAAGACACCAAGCTGCTGTCGGAACTCGGCGTGGAAGATGCCTTTGATGAGAATAATGATGGCAAGGTATCGGTGCTGGAACTCGCAGTGGCGATCGCCCGCATCGTCAACCCAAATCAGCCGCCCAAGGCCGATTACATTGCCTTTTTCGACGCCATCACCGAACTGGATGGCATCATCGCAAGTTTAGATGACCTGGGCGATGCCGGGGAA
This sequence comes from uncultured bacterium, assembly GCA_964465285.1. GTDB lineage: Bacteria > Cyanobacteriota > Cyanobacteriia > CAKZMO01 > CAKZMO01 > JBCCWF01. Next base: position 6,426 of record CAYXJG010000033.1, on the reverse strand, counting down.
AACCTGGTGATTGACCTGGGTTCCTTTGACCTGGGTGCCTTCGACGCTACCGATGAAAACGCCGATGTCACCACCGCCACACCAATCACTAAAACGACTGCCGCCAGCCTCGATACCCAACTGGCAGCCAAGCCCGACACCCGGTACAAGCGGCAAAAGGGTATCACCAAGAGCTTTACGACAAGCGGCAACTTCGATGTGCCCCTGCTATCTGACCCGATGACCGCCCTGAATCTGCTATTGGGTAAGGACGTGCCCCTCTTTACCTACGACCTGCCCGAACTCTCCGTTGGGTTTGAAGTTGAGCGGAAGTTCCCCATTTGGAAGTTCTTGGCGGGGTTAGTGGAAGGAGAAGTCGAGGTGGCGGTGGATCTAGCCTTTGGCTACGACACCTATGGCTTCAGGCAGTGGAAACAGCGAGACTTCGCCGCCGAACAGTCCTGGCGGGTGATGGATGGGTTCTACCTGAGCGATCGCGCCAACCCCGACGGCACGGGCGAAGATGTGGATGAAATCACCGCCTCCTTCACGGTTGCGGCGGGTGCTGGATTAGATTTCAAGGTGGTCTCTGGCTTTGTCAAGGGCGGCATCGAAGGGTTGTTTGGCCTCGACTTCATTGACGGGGGCGAACTCTACGGAGTGGATGACGGGCGCATCCGGACCTCCGAGATTGCCCCCCGCATTCTTGCCCCGTGGGAACTGTTCCAGCTCCAGGGGGCGGTCAATGCCTTCCTCGGTGCCGAAGTCGATGTTGTAGGCTACGGCACCGTCTGGGAAAAGCGGTTTGCCACCTTCAACCTGATTGAATTTAGCGTCGGGCCGAAGGGCAACAGTTCAGGGACAGCTATGGATGGCGATATCGTGGGCGGCAAGGTGTTTTTCGATGCCGACTTTGATGGCATTGCCGACGATAACGAACCCTTCACCTTCACCAATGCCGATGGCAGCTACGACCTCGACATTCCCCTCTTCCCCTTCGACCTCAACGGGAATGAGCAACTCGACGAGGATGAGGGGCAGATTGTGGTGATTGGCGGCGTCGATACCTCCACCCTGCTGACCCAAACCACGCCGTTAATTTCCACCCCTGGTGCCACCATCGTCAGCCCCCTGACCACCCTCACCGCCGCCCTCACCGAACCCGATTACGCCACGGCGGCCACTGCACTGAAAGCCGAACTGGGTCTGTCTGCCGACCTTAACTTATTTAACTACGACGCCAAGACCCTTGCCCTTACCGACCTCGCCATTCAGGGGATGGTGCAGAACTGGATGGTGCAGGGCACCCAGGCGGCGCAAGCGGCAGGGTTGCCCAGTGGCGTGACTGCCTCCGGGGTTGCCACCCAACTCGTCGACACCCTAGCGAGCTGGCTCAAAACCGGGCAAGACCTGCCCCTGGCGAAGGCGGCAACCACCCAACGCCTGCTAGAAAGCGCCCTGGGTACCCTGGGCATTACCCTTGCCAGTGCCGGGACGACCGCCCAATCCATTGCCGATGTGAACGGGGCGATCGCCACCACCCTGCTCGACCTCACGCTTACTCCGGTCGAACAGCGCAGCACCATCATCTCCCACATCGCCGCTGCTGAAACCGTCACCGGATTCCAGCCCCTGGCAATGGCAGCCCTCACCACCCTGGCGCAAGCCTATGTGGAAGCAGTCGATTCCACAACGGCGCAGACTCAGGTGAAAGCAGCATTGGGCGTTGCCGATGTCGATTTACTCACCTACGATCCCCTGGTGGCGATCGCCCAGGGCGACAGCGATGATACTGCCATTAACGTCTTCGCTAAACAGGCACAGATCCAGAACACTATTGTTCAGCTGAGCTACCTTACCTCCGGCAATACCGGAGTCAACTCTAGCGCAAGCAGTGATGCGGTGATTGGGGCGATCGCCCAGCAAATCACCCAGTCCAGCGTCAACCTCAGCGATGCCGCCCAGGTCACGACTCTGCTGCAAACGCTGACCCCCACCCTATCAGCCGCAGCCCAGCAGGGAGTTGCCCAGATTATTGCCGAGGGCAACCAGAGCATTGATTCTGTGGTGGCAAAGAACCGCCCCTCTAGCTTCGATAAAGCCCACGACATTGCCAAAGTGCAGCAGGTGACCCAGAGTGCCGTTGCTGAAGACCTGCTGGCAGTCGGAGCCGGAACCATGACCATCGAACAGACGATCGCCGAAAACACTGGGGACGCCCTCACCACCCAGATCGAGGCATCGACTGCCAAGAATCCCGCCCAACGAGTTGACTTGAGCAACGCCATACCCTTCGCTAGACCCGATGATGTCTTTGTGGTGTCGGGCGAAACCAAAACTATTCAAGTCCTCGAAAACGATTGGGATGCAGAAGACACAGAACTCTTTGTCTCGGCGGTATCAGATAGTGACCACGGCACCCCCATCCTCACTGAAGATGGCAACGTTACCTATCAGTCGAAACAGAACTTCAACGGGGAAGATTCCTTCTATTACGCAACTTCTGACGGCAACGGGACAACGACTGGCGAAGTCACAGTGAAGGTACTGGAACTGTTAGAGGGTGGGCGAAACCGCGATCATCTCAGGGGCAGCAAAAAGTATGATCTTGTGAGAGGTAAGGCAGGGGATGATACTATTCATGGGCGCGGCGGCATTGATGTCTTAAAAGGACAGCGAGGCGATGACACGATCTCAGGCGGCGGACGCGACGACGTACTCAAAGGTGGCAAAGACCAAGATATTCTCCAGGGTGGTCGTGGCGACGATAAACTTCGAGGTGGTGCCGATCAAGATACGTTAAAAGGCCAGTCTGGCGATGATGTGGTCGGTGGAGGAAAAGCAAAAGATGTCTTACTGGGAGGTAAAGGAGATGATCGACTCAAGGGTAATGGTGGGGGCGATCGCCTTAAAGGCCAGGCCGGGGATGATGTGTTAATTGGCAGCAAAGGTGGCGACATCTTACTCGGCGGCTCAGGTGATGACATTCTTGATGGCGGGTCGGGTAATAACATCCTCAAAGGAGGGGGGGGCAGCGATGTCTTTACCTTGAGTATTGGCAAAGGCAAATCAGTCATCACCGATTTCAAGGATGGGGCAGACTTACTGAGCATCAAAGGCATTAGAAGCTTCGAAGACCTAACAATTCAGCAATCAGGGGCAGATGTCCTTATTCGAGTCGCTGAAACGAATAAACGAGTAGCAATCCTGGAATCCACTAGTGCGGAAGTTGTAACCCTGAGTGATTTTATCTAGCAAATGTTTAGTACAACACTCAGGATCAAAGATTAAATAAAATCCGAGTTTTCTGGGGCGCGGCTGTGCCGCGCCCCAGAAAACTTGAACACATTATACCAATTCTCTGAAATCCAGCGACAGATCTCAATCCTGAATCTCGTTTGAAGCAACGGTTCCCCAACTCAAAACTGAGAATTGGTATTATTTAGCGCTCGATCCTAAGCAAGTACTGTAAACAAAAGCCCCGCGATTACAGAGCCGATGAAGGCAAAGCTAAGATAGGCAAGAAACACAGGACGACGCGCTAGAGCAAATACCGCAATCATCGCTGGAATACTGGTTGCTCCCCCTGCCAACAAAAACGCCATGCCTGCACCAGGAGACATTCCCTGTTGAATCAGTCCCTCGACGAGGGGTAATGCCGCATAGCCATTCAGGTAAGCTGGAATTCCAACTAGAGCAGCTCCGAGAATGGAGATCAAGCTGCCATCTCCGGCGATCGCCCGAATCCACCCGTCGGGCACATAGACCAGCATCAAACTTTCGAGGACAAACGCCAAAGCCAACCACTTCCCTAAAAACCAGGTATTCTTACCTGCCCCCGACCAGAACTTTTTTCGTCGTTCGGGTTTATGCCAAAACCTCCAAACAACAGGCTTTGGCTTACGGACGAGGCTGCCACCACAGCCCCCATTACCGACGCCTTCTCGCAGCGGTTCCATAAAAGATTTGGAGGCAACGCCCGATTGCATGAACGCTAAGGTGCCAAAGCCGCCCAGGAGTCCAATTCCGATCGTTGCAATGGTTTTGGCGATCGCAAACTGTAGTCCCAGGGTACCCAGGGTCAACACAAACATTGACGGATCCATCAGGGGTGATGAGAGCCAGAACGCCATGACTGCGGCGACCGGAACCCCCATCGATAGTAACGCCGCAATCAGAGGAATGACGCCGCAGGAGCAGAACGGTGAGAATGCCCCAAACAGGGCAGCCACCGGAATCATTACTGAGATGCGCCCTTGGAAGGCTTTGGAAATTAGATTATCGGCACCACTCGCCTGGGCATAAGCAGCAATGGCGATCGACAATAGCAAAAAAGGAGCCACAGACCAGAGGCTCTCTAGAGTAAAGGTGAGGCTTGCAGATACTTGGGGCGGAACAAGGATTGCCAGGAGTAAGAAGATAAGGGCGATCGTCAATGCCACCTTATCTAATTGTCGCATACTGCGATTAAGTCGCGTAACCATATTAGTTGTCATGGGTACCTTCCTTGATAAATACTTCTTTCGATCGATCATCGGCCAACAATGGCGCTCATTTTACTTATGTACAACAACTGGGAACAGAGCACCCATGACTGACTGGCATCCGGTCGATTTCAGCGGAATCATTCCAGGTTATTTCAGGTGCCGTATCAGCGACACTAACCACAAATATTTCCCAGCGATTGCCATCGGGATCGGTCACCCAAACCTTATCTTGAAGAGCGTAGCAGCAATCGGTATTGAATTCTTCCTGGATGGCAAGGTTGGCCGCCTTAAACCGGGCGATCGCTTCATTTACAGCTTCCACACTATCGACCTGAATTCCAAAGTGGGACAGGGTTCCATCAGCTTCAGGCGAAAAGGGCTCAGCCAAAGATCTCTGGTTTAAGGTCAGGTTTAATGCTGGAACATCTACATCAAACTTGGCATAATCTAGTTTGTGTTTAATCGGTAGAACTCCAAAGAGATTCTGATAAAAATTTACAGATCTTACTAGATTTGCAACTTTCAGTGCCACATGAACTTTCAGCATCATTTATTGTTCTCCTGTATTTCTAGAAGGATCGAAATGCCATATAAACAAGCTGCTGATTCATCTCATCCAATTCAGAAAATCTGGAACGAGAATGAAATAATTGGAACCAAATTTTGTTGAAGCGGCGAGGCATTGCCACGTCACTCTACCCAAACTGGGTTTTGTTTAATCCCTGATTCTTACTCACAACAGCTATCTGTTTCATCGGAAAAACCTTCTGGCTTAGGAAACTCAACCACGTGATTGCGGGTACAGCATTCCTCAAACAGAAAATCGATCAAATCCTTGAGGGCGTTAGACTGAACGCTGTACCAAATCCACTGGCGATCTTTCTCGGCGATCACGACGCCAACCTGCCGCAACTTATCCAGGTGGTGAGACAAGGTTGGGGCAGAAATGTCCAGTTCCTTTTGGATTTCTCCAGCGGGTAAACCTTTGGGATAAGCCGATAACAATAGCCGCACAATCCTCAAGCGAGAGGGCTGCCCCAAGGCTGCAAAAGTTGCGGCAATGGTGTCAATAAAGGATTGAGAGGCAAAGGGTTGAGAAGCGTTGTTAATTTCCATATTTCAACAATAATCAAAATACTTCGTCATGTCAACAGGATTTTAAATGTCGGGATCACATCATACAGAATTAGAAGTAGCTATCCAGCCATTGCCTAGGGTAAGGACTTTCCTTCACGAAGCTACAACTACACAAGGTATCCTCCACCAATTTCACACAACCCAGCCAGAAAAAATTCAGCCATTCTCATTTGGGAAACTTCGCGCCCTATAGGCGCTCACTTGTCTCTGTTTAAGGGGCAAAAAGGTCGCCTTGGGCGATCTTTTTGCCCCATTGAATTCCATACTGAGAATTGCTGGAAAAAATTAAAGTAATGCTTTGAACATAATACCTTCGGTATCCCCCTAAGAAAAAGCTAATTTTGTATGATGAAGCTATCTGCAAAACGTTGATTTAATTAAATTTGATGGTTAAAACTTCGTCTATCACATCAATTCCTGTTGAAATAGGATTTAAGGCTCTCTCCGATCTGCTTCGCATTCAAATCCTTGAGTTACTTCGGAAACAGGAGCTTTGCGTGTGTGATTTGTGCGATCGCCTCCAGGTGCAGCAGTCCAAGCTGTCCTTTCATCTCAAGATATTGAAAGAGGCGGGTTTGCTCCGTTCCCGGCAGCAGGGCAAGTGGGTTTACTACAGCCTCAACTTGCCTCAGTTCGCTGTTTTGGAGCAGTATCTGTCGGACTTTCGGCGGTTTAGTCCGATGCTACCATCCCGTGTCTGTCCGGATGATGAAACGTCTTTCAAAAGTTGATACGAGATATTAAGGAACTTGCAAGAAAATAAAGTACCCGGAAAAGAGCAGCGGGCGCAGCCCGCTGCTCTTTTCTTCCGGTATCTTTTTTA
>CAYXJG010000032.1:20444-22352 GCA_964465285.1 uncultured bacterium | reverse complement strand
AAGTTCTCAAATTCACAACGCAAAAATAGAGGTTTGGGGCGCGCGGAGCGCGCCCTAAACCCCTATTTTTGCGTGAAACTTGCCAAGTCGTGTTTAATAGACAGAACTCCTGGCACATAAAGAATCCCCATTCTGCCTTCTGCCTTCTGCCTTCTGATACTAGTGCAACACTCATCCGCATCTCAAATTTCCACTCGGCTGAATCTAGCGTAGAGAATGGCTCAAGCCCAGATTACTGCGACGAACCAGAATCGAGGGACGGAGGGTCGTGACCGCTTCCTGGTAATGGGGATCCGCAATCGTGCCACGCATCTCGGGCTGGGCTGCCAGTCGGCGGCGCTGGTCAATGGTCAGGTCTAGTTCAATATCTGGGGTAATGCCCCGGTCGCTGATGTCTGTGCCATCCGGCGTGTAATAGTGAGCCACCGTAACCGCAATGCCTGAGCCATCGGACAGACCGTGAACCGCCTGAACTAGAGCCTTGCCAAAGGTCTGACTACCAATGACCACTGCCCGGTCGTTGTCCATCAGTGCCCCGGTGAGGATTTCGCTAGAGCTTGCTGAATTGCCATCGACTAAAATCGCTAGGGGCCTATCTGTCAGAGCGGTATGGTCTGCCAAGGCTTCCTCACTATGTCCGTCCCGGTAGAGGGTCTGGACGATCGCCCCCTCACTCATCCAAATGCGCGAAATGTCTATACTCGCTCGCAGCAGCCCGCCAGGATTGCCTCTCAGGTCGAGGACAAAGGCTTCAGCCCCCTTATCCAGAAGTTGCTGTACGGCTGCCCGCATCTGTTCCGCAGAGTGGGCGCTAAATTCCGTTAGACGGACGAAGCCAATCTTTGTATCGAAATCGTTTCGCAGATGAGAGAAGACAGCAGGAACCTCCAGCCGCTCGCGCATGAGAGGCACTTCAAATTCCCTATCAGCTCCCCGGCTTATAAGCAGAGTAACTTCTGTGCCAATCTCACCTCGAATAAGCTCGGCAGCATCCTGAACAGTCATACCTTCGGTGGACTGCCCTTCAATTTTAAGAATATAGTCTCCAGCCCGTAGCCCTGCTTCGTCTGCAGGCGAGTTCTCTAGGGGCTCAATCACCATCAGATTGCGGGTCGAGTCATCAACGGTGAGGCGCAGTCCGACGCCAGAAAATTCACCTGAGGTTTGGCTGGCCAACGCCTCAAACTGCCCCGGTGTCATAAACCGGGTGTAAGGATCATCCAAGCCGCTCAGGGCTTCGTCTAAGGCTTGGTAGGCTTCGTCAGAGGATGTATAGCTGCGGCTCAGCAACTCCTGCCGGACTTCGTTCCAGTCCTGCTGGTTGAACGTAGGATCCACATAGTCCCGGTTGATGAGCTGCCATGCTTCATCAATGATGGCTTTGGGGCTGTCTTGGAGAGCGGCTTGACTCTGGGGAACTGCAATGGGGGTCACTAGAGATAACACCGTACTGGCTGTGGCGATCGCCCCATAAATCGCAGCTTTCCGAATAGATTTTGGCATCGAGAAAAATAGCATCGTCATTACATCAACCAGGTAACAGATAGCAACATTGATGACAACATATGGGATAACAATATATGGCTGATAACTTGAGCCTGAAAGAATCCCGGCTTAAAATCTAAGCCTAACGCATTAGCCACAGCAGATGAGATGGCAGTCAGCCATCGCATCAACCAGGCATGTATACAGGCTATGGGACTAACAGCCAGAGCAGTGTCCTGGGAAGCAACAGCCAAAGCATGAAAACTATGTCTACCGGGGATACCTCTACGCTAATCCCCCTATTTTGAGAGGGAAAGAGCAATATGCCACTTTTTCCTACAGGCAGATCCCCAAAGCTGTTTACCCTCAAAAAGGGACTTATCCTCAAAAAGGAGCTGTAGCAAAAAAAGGAGCTGTAGCAAA
>CAYXJG010000032.1:3640-20344 GCA_964465285.1 uncultured bacterium | reverse complement strand
CTGTAACGCTGGGCAACTGTAACGCTGGGCAACTGTAACGCTGGGCAACTGTAATGCTGGGCAATATAGTTATGAAGTCTCCATCTTCAGTTCTTAATGACAGCTCTGCGCATGCCGTATTAAACTATTGCCGAATAAAAATTCTCAATCCCAACACCTTCCTTCGAAAAATTAAAACTCCAATTATGTTGGAGCAGTCTTCGTCATATCAGGGCTTAATAGAAAGGAATTTAAATCCCATGGGATGAGATTAAGCTGCTGGAGTCAACCTCTGCTGGAGTACCACGGCGACACCGTAATACTCCAGCAGGAGTAGATTTCTTCTCCTGGACGCTAGAAATGACTGCAATGTAAAGAAACATAGACTTTCATTAGAACTGCATGCACGTCACGATCTAGCGGAAGGGGTATGTAACAATGTAAGCGGTTTTGCCAAAATATATAAAGAAGTGTGAAGTAGGCATTGGTCATGGAATCAATTTATGAGTACGCCTGGATAATTCCTGTATTGCCGCTTGTTGGGGCAATGGTGTTAGGCATTGGCCTGGTGTCCTATGGTGAGACATTGAGCAAGTTTCGGAGTGCCTGTTCAGCGTTTATCGTGTCCCTCACGGGAGCGGGCATGGTGTTGTCGTTGGCTCTGCTTTGGAGCCAGATTCAAGGGCACCCAGTATACGAATATATGATTGAGTGGGCATCGGCAGGGGATTTTAGCCTCTCGATGGGATACACCATCGATCATCTCTCTGCGTTGATGTTAGTGATCGTGACCACGGTGGCGTTTCTGGTCATGATCTACACCGATGGCTATATGGCTCATGATCCGGGCTATGTTCGGTTTTACGCCTATCTCAGCTTGTTCAGTTCCTCTATGTTGGGGTTGGTAATTAGCCCTAACCTGATTCAGATTTATATCTTCTGGGAATTGGTGGGCATGTGTTCTTATTTGCTGATTGGCTTTTGGTATGACCGAAAAGCTGCCGCTGAAGCCTGTCAAAAAGCATTCGTCACAAACCGAGTAGGGGATTTTGGGCTGCTGCTGGGCATCCTGGCGCTGTATTGGGCAACGGGCAGCTTTGAGTTTGAGGTGATTGGCGATCGCCTCCAAGACCTCGTGTCTTCCGGTGCCTTGAGTGGCGGACTGGCTGCATTTTTCGGCATCCTGGTGTTTCTTGGCCCTGTTGCGAAGTCTGCTCAGTTTCCCCTCCATGTCTGGCTACCGGACGCCATGGAAGGCCCGACGCCCATCTCGGCACTTATTCACGCCGCGACCATGGTCGCCGCGGGAGTTTTCCTCATTGCCCGCATGTTCCCAGTGTTTGAGCATGTTCCCGCTGCCACAGATCTAATTGCCTGGACGGGGGCATTCACAGCATTTCTGGGAGCCAGCATTGCTATTACCCAGAACGACATCAAGAAGGGGCTTGCCTATTCCACGATGTCCCAATTGGGCTACATGGTCATGGCGATGGGAGTTGGAGCCTACGGTGCCGGCTTATTCCACCTGATGACCCATGCCTACTTCAAAGCAATGCTCTTCTTGGGATCGGGTTCCGTTATCCACGGCATGGAAGAAGTAGTTGGTCATGATCCCGTTCTGGCCCAAGACATGCGGCTGATGGGCGGCCTGCGAAAGTATATGCCTGTGACAGCCTTTACCTTCCTGGTTGGTACTCTGGCTATTTGTGGGATTCCGCCCTTCGCAGGCTTCTGGTCGAAGGATGAGATTTTAGGCTCTACCTTCTCCGTGAGTCCCATACTCTGGGCGGTGGGCTGGCTGACAGCGGGGATCACCGCATTCTATATGTTCCGTATGTACTTCAGCACCTTTGAAGGTGAGTTTCGCGGCAATGACGAGTCCATCCGCAAGCAGCTTAAGGTAGAGCAGCTTCAGCGCATGGGCGTATCTGTTGGCCCTGGGGCAATGAATTCTCAGGAGTTAGTAGCGATAGATACTGCTTCCCATGACGACCATCATGAGGGACATCACAGTGAGTCTCCCCACGAGTCGCCGTTTACCATGACTTCTCCACTTCTAGCACTGGCGATTCCTTCTGCTCTACTGGGTCTGGTAGGAACACCCTTTGCCAATTACTTCGAAGCGTTTATCCACCCCCCTAGTGAGATGGTGGAAGCCATGCCTGCCCTGGAAATTCCTGCTGACTTTGAGTGGGGCGAGTTCCTCATCATGGGCGGTAGTTCTGTGGGCATCGGGCTGATTGGCATTTCCCTAGCGGTGTTGATGTACCTCAACCGCAAAATTGATCCAGGGGCGATCGCCAAGTCCATTCAACCCTTGTATAAACTGTCCCTCAACAAATGGTACTTCGATGAAATCTACGATGCCGTCTTCGTGAAGGGAATTCGTCGCCTAGCTCGCCAGGTGCTTGAGGTCGATATCCGCATTGTGGATGGTATCGTCAACCTGGCGGGATTCGTGACCTTGGTTACGGGTGAGGGGCTAAAGTACCTGGAAAATGGACGCGCCCAGTTCTACGCTCTGATTGTGTTCGGGGCGGTGCTCGGTTTGGTGCTGGTGTCTGGCATCACCTAGCGGTGATTTGGGTAGGCGTAGCCTGACGCAAATCGCTATTCGTAGGGAGCATGGCATTGCCATGCCCCTATCACTTGTCATGTGCTTGCTACATACATTTGTGCCCATCCAGTGTGCCCATCCAGTCGATCAAAAGCTTAAAGTACCCTTGTTGCTAATTCAGCAACCGTAGGATTGACTAAACGACATACACACATCTTGGCTCAAGTCATAGAATTCTTGTTTATTAATTCAGACTGTTATCCATACAGAGCGACCCAATGGATCTTGCTAATTTTCCCTGGCTAACAACCATTATTTTGCTGCCCGTCGTCGGAGCGCTAGTTGTGCCTATCATTCCCGACAAAGACGGGAAAACAGTTCGGTGGTTTTCTCTTACCATCGGGCTGATTGATTTTGCTCTCATTGCTTACGCCTTCTACAGCCAGTACGACCCATCGCTCCCTGACATGCAGCTTGTCGAGAGCTACACCTGGGTCGATTCTTTGGACTTGAGATGGTCCGTTGGGGTTGATGGACTGTCAATGCCCCTGGTGTTGCTTACCGGGTTCATCACCACTCTGGCAATCCTGGCATCCTGGCCAGTGACTCTAAAGCCTAAGCTCTTTTACTTCCTGATATTGGCGATGTACGGTGGGCAAATTGCTGTGTTTGCTGTGCAGGATATGCTGCTGTTCTTCCTGGTATGGGAACTTGAGCTGATTCCGGTATATCTGCTGCTGTCCATCTGGGGTGGGAAGAAGCGCCTCTATGCCGCGACGAAGTTTATTCTATACACCGCTGGGGGGTCGCTGTTTATCCTGGTAGCGGCGTTGGCAATGGCATTCTATGGCGATAGCGTCACTTTCGACATGCGATCGCTCATGGACAAGGACTTTCCGCTCAAATTCCAGCTTCTGGTCTACTCAGGCTTCCTCGTTGCCTATGCAGTGAAGCTCCCCATTTTTCCCCTCCACACCTGGCTTCCAGATGCCCATGGAGAAGCGACAGCTCCCGTTCATATGTTGCTGGCAGGCATTCTTCTGAAAATGGGCGGCTATGCCCTGATTCGCATGAACATTGAGATGTTGCCTGCGGCCCATGCCTACTTTGCCCCGATTTTGATCATTCTGGGAGTCGTCAATATTATCTATGCTGCATTAACGTCCTTTGCCCAACGAAATCTGAAGCGGAAGATTGCCTACTCATCCATTTCCCACATGGGCTTTGTGCTGATTGGCATTGGTGCTTTTACTGACCTGGCGCTGAGCGGTGCCGTTCTTCAGATGATTTCCCACGGGTTAATCGGAGCAAGTCTCTTCTTTCTGGTGGGTGCCACCTATGACCGTACGCACACCCTGATTCTGGATGAGATGGGTGGCGTTGGGAAGAAAATGCCCCGGATTTTTGCCATGTTCACGACCTGCTCCCTAGCATCTCTGGCCTTGCCGGGAATGAGTGGCTTTATCGCAGAGATTATGGTGTTTGTGGGATTTGCGAATAGTGATGCCTACAGCCTCACCTTCCGCATCATTGTAGTGCTGCTGGCGGCAGTGGGTGTGATTCTGACACCGATCTACCTGCTGTCTATGCTGCGGGAGATTTTTTACGGCCCGGAGAATGAGGAACTGACCTCCCATGAGGTACTGGCAGATGCAGAACCCCGCGAGGTGTTCATCATCGCGTCTCTGTTGATCCCTATTATTGGCATTGGCCTGTATCCGAAGCTGGCGACGCAGATTTATGATGCGAAGACAGTACAGGTAACCGCAATGATGCGCGAATCAGTACCCTCGCTGGCTGAGGCTGGTGAAAATATTGCAACAGATGCAACAGACTCTTCTCTGTCTGACCAGGTCGTGCTCCAGGCTCCTCAGCTTTGATGAATGGTTCGGCGGATATACATTCACTGGGAGCATCCAACGTTTGCAAATTGAATTAATTTTGCTTTGTTGGGTGGGTGGGCGCAGCCGGCCCACTTAACAAAAGTGGGATACACCCCCATTCACTTATATGGGTTTATGGGGCAAAAAGGTCGTCTGAGGCAACCTTTTTGCCCCATAAATTTTTATTATGGGAATTACTGTAACTAGCACAGCCCAGAGCATATCAGAGCTTAGTATGCTGCTGAGTTCTGAGTTTTTCTAGCGCTTTTGCTTTACCCTGGCAAGACTGATCGCTCGTTATTTTACGTTGAATCGGTAGCGTCTACTTTGCACGACTTGGCAAGTTTCACGAAAAAATAGGGGTTTGCGGCGCGCGAAGCGCGCCGCAAACCCCTATTTTTTCGTTGTGAATTTAAGAGCTTTGCCAAATCGTGTACTTTGAATAAAGGAATTTGAATACAGGAACTGTTACAGCGTAGTGCTCTAAAGTCACTATCTGGGAATCCTACATATGACCCACTGATACTGTGCAGGTATACGTACAGGCTATGTGCGCAACGTATGTATACAGAATAGATGCCAATGCAATCTCAAAAAGCAGCCCTCAAGCATGTGCTCCAGGCAACCCCGCTGAATGCGATTTTAGAACAGCGGTCGATGCGCCGTTGGTATGACTACAAACAAAAACATGCTCCCTCGGTTAGGCAAGCCCTTGATGCTATCCAAACCCGATGGCCAATTCAGCTTGAAACGGATGATGAGAACCCTATTTTCATCCTGGCATCGGGCTGGCGATCGGGGTCTACCCTGCTTCAGCGCATCGTGAACTCCGACGACACCATCATGCTGTGGGGTGAACCGTTTCCCGACAGCAATTTCGTTCAAAACATGGCGGAGTCCCTGAGACCCTTTCAAGGGAATTACCCGCCGGATTATAACTTTTTGCAATCGGACAATTTTGCAGAGAATGACACGCCTCTGTCCCGACGGTGGATAGCGAATTTATATCCCAATTTTGAAGACTTCTACCACGCTCACCGGGAGTTTTTCATCCGACTGTATGGAACTCCAGCTCGACAGCAACAGTGCGATCGCTGGGGCTTTAAGGAAGTGCGCCTCACTGTTGAACATGCCCTGTATTTAAAGTGGCTGTTCCCCAACGCGAAGTTTTTATTTCTATATCGCAACCCCTATGATGCCTACCGTTCCTGTTACAACTGGCGCAATCTTTACATGCACTGGCCGGATGAGGAAGTGTGCAGTCCAGAACAATTTGGTTTCTGTTGGGTGAAGCAGGTGACAGGCTTCTTAAACAGCTATCAAAACGTGGATGGATATCTTATTAAATATGAGGGGCTATGTTCCCAAAAGGAGCCAATTTCAAATATTGCATCCTATCTCAATGCTAGTTTGAAAGATGATATTTTGGAAGGCCGTATTGGCTCTTCAAACGATCAGAAATTCCCTCCTGGCTATCTCTTAAAACGGTTAGAAAAGATCGTTGCCCCCGTTGCAAAACCACTTGGTTATTATCCTCCCATCAAACAATCTTGAACCCATCTCCCCGCACTCTGCTATGACACATTCAGGCACCCAAACCGTCGGCATGGTTAGCTCGTACACTGGGCTAAACCCTGTTCCTGTGGACTGGCTGTGGCACCAGTCTCCACAAGAGTTTGGGCAGTGGGGGCAGATGAAGCTTGATGGGCGATCGCCCCACCCCGATTTTCTGCTGCTCTACCAGTACAACTTCAAGCTTGCTAAACCCGCATCATCCTACCGCTGGCGTCCTCTGCGCCGTTTTGCGAAACCGGAACCCATCGACTTTAATACGGCGTTTCGAGGGGTTCCCAAGGAACGCATCATTTTTCTTATGCGGGAGCCGCCTTTGGAGGAAGTGGTAAAGAAACAGATAAAACAGTATGCGATCGCCCAAACCCACTGCGATTACGTATCTGGGCCTGCGGATTTTGCCCCGATTCCCGACTACATGCCCGCCATCTGGTACGTCAAGGCCTCGTTTCGGGAACTCAACCAGATGGAGCCACCTCCGAAAGTCCGCTCCTGTAGCTGGATTACCTCAGGCATCAGCCGCACAGACAATCACCGCAAGCGGCTAGACTTTATGCGGCAGTTGGTGGACGAGAGCGCCGATGTGGATCTGTATGGACGGGGGTTGCCGGACTGGGCGAAGGGTCGGGGAGAGGTCAGCAATAAGTGGCACGTGATGGCTCCCTATTTCTACAACCTGGCGATCGAAAACTATGTGGACAACGAGTGGTACGTCAGCGAGAAGCTGTGGGATTCCCTCCTGTGCTGGTGTCTGCCCATCTACTACGGCGGGTCGGCGGCGTCGAAGCTGTTGCCCGAAGACAGTTTTTTGCGACTGCCCAGCCTGGATGATGCAGGGTTGGCCTACATCCAGAAGGTGACGGCATCGCCAGATCTGTGGCACGACCGGAAAGGGGCGATCGCCGAAGCCCGGCAGATTATTTTACACAAGTTGAATTTAATGAACTGGCTGTCGGAATACATGAACACACGGAGATAGTGTCATGACTTGCGGAATTTATATCATGGCAAATGATAAATTTACTGACTATTCAATCGCCTTGCTCAACAGTATTCGTTTGTTCGATCCAGATACGCCAGTGATTCTCATTCCCTATGATGATAACTATCAGGAAGTCGCCCGAATTCTGAAGGATCGGTTTGGGGTTTCGGTGTACGATCCGCTGAATTTTATTGAAGGCTTATCGGTTCGCTTGAGGGATGTGTTTGGCGATCGCTTCTTTGCCCGCCCTAATCAATTTCGTAAGCAAGCCTGCTGGTTTGGCCCCTTCGATGAATTCATCTACATCGACACCGATGTGGTGGTATTTGAGAAAATTAGCGAAAATTTGAACTATTTATCTGACTACGATTTTATCTGCGCTGATTATCAACATGCTGGAGGCATGACGAATGTATTTACCCCAAACGTGCTAGCGGAGACTGTCTTCACAGAACAAGACTTGCATGACATCTTCAACGGCGGTTTTTGGGGGTCACGCAAAGGGGTGATCACTGAAACGGATCTCTATGAGACCTTTCAAGAATGTGCCGCCCACCCCGACTATTTTGACTTTTCCCAAAAAACCTCTGACCAGCCCATCATCAACTACATGATATTGAAGCGGGTTGAAAAGCGGTTTAACATCGTACGTCGTCCCGGAGGCGCACCAGGCAACTGGGCGGGCACGCCCCATTTTGAGCGGGAGGGCGACATTCTGGTTGACCCGAAGCGGGGAAGGCAACCCTTGCAGTACCTCCACTGGGCGGGCTTTAAGATCGCGTCGGGGTGCCCCTACTGGGATATCTGGAAGCACTACCGCTACCTGGGGGAAGAGAAGCCGGAGATGGTAGCCGAAGACGCGCCGAAACCTTCTTTTTTCCAGGCCGCCCGCACTCGCATCAAGCAAGCGATGAAGGTGTGATCAGAGTTTTTATGTCGCAGGGGCTTAGTGAATGTGTCGCAGAAAGCTGATGCTCTGTGAGTATTGTGAGGCAAGACAAGAGAAGGGTTATTTTGCTGTGCTCACGACCTGGCAAAGCTCTCAAATTCACAACGCAAAGATAGGGGCTTGGGGCGCGCGGAGCGCGCCCCAAACCCCTATCTTTGTCTGAAACTTGCCAAGTTGTGTGTGCATCTAGCGAAAATTTAATTTAGTAGACTGAAGATGTTGAATAGGCTAAATTGGTTTATGACTCTTTCGATCGACCGGCTAACACAACAAAAGCCGCTTAGCTTTGACGAGTTCCTTGCCCAGTATGGTGGCGATAATCGCTATGAGTTGATTGATGGAGAGGTGTTTGACTTGGAACCAACAGGTCAGCACGAGGAAGTTGCCGCCTTCGTAACCACAAAAATTTGTGTCCAGATCGAGAGAGCAGGTTTACCTTGGTTTGTGCTTCAACGAGGACTGTTGCGTCCTTCCAATGCGGGTATGACTGCATTTCGACCTGATGTTGGAGTTGTTAATCGAGATGAATTGATTAAAGAACCGTTTTGGTCTGAACAGTCAGTTATGACTCTGGGTAGTTCGATTAAATGTGTGGCAGAAGTTGTGAGTAGCAACTGGCAAAATGATCATGCTCGCAAGGTTGAAGACTACGCAGCCTTAGGCATCTCAGAGTATTGGATTGCTGACTAGGCGGGGCTGGGAGGGACTCGACACATCGGGAAACCTAAACAGCCGACCCTTTCCATTTGTACGCTAGTGGATGGAGAGTATGAAATCCATCAGCTTCGAGGCAGTGAGATTATTGTCTCTCCAACTTTCTCAGAGTTGAGACTGACGGCTGAACAAGTTTTAAGAGCTAATAGGTAACGATGACATAACAACTGTATTGCAGCGGATGGTCTCAACACTCTGGTGGTGACTCGAAGATACTTACCACCGCTGAATACGAACGTTATGCCGCACATTCCGCAGGTTAAATTCTTAATTGAGAATTTCCAACGTGGCTCGTGAGCTTGAGCAGAGCTTATTGAAAGAAATATCAATAGACTTTGCTTATTGAGTCCAACATCGAGTCTCATTTTTCTGGCTTTCTTGAAAGCTTTTTACACCAGCAGCTTCAGAAATAAGCTGGTCTCATGTGAGACATGCGGAATGTGTGTTATGCCGCTTTAATCTTCGGTAGAGACATGTTCGTTAAGGTTATCGGTTATCGATGAAAGCTGAATCCCCCGAAGCTACACAATCTGATGAAGAGTACCAGATAATAATCGATCGATATGAAGCCTTTCGTCTAATGAAAGACCTTGAAGACGACGGTATAAGCAAAGGACAAAGTGAGGACGATCAAAACTATATTCTACGAAACTCTCTTTGCAGAGGTATGGCAACCGCACTGTTAGACGCTGATTATGACTCATTGGCTTATCTTATAAATTTCATGAATGAACAGGGCTATAAGTTGGCACCAATATCTAAAAACCTCTTTTTGAGATACGCAGTAATCAGTAAGGAAGCTATTGAGAATCAAAGACTGATGCTAGGCTATCTTAAGGCGGGTATTCAGTGAGCGACAATGATTAGTAGCTAATCGGGGTACAGTAACAATGACTGAATTACTTGAACGGGCGATTGCCCAATTGAAAACTCTGCCTATGGATGAGCAAGATGCGATCGCTGCTCGTTTACTTGCTGAGATGGAAGATGAGCAGACATGGAAGGCTCAGTTTGAATCTACGACAGATGCTCAGTGGGATCGTATGGCTGAGATGGTACGCCAGGAAATTGCTGCTGGTGATATCACTCCTCTTGCCGAAGTGTTTCCGCCACAATCGCAGTCATGAAATCAAGCGTTACAAAAGCGTTTCGCAAGAAACTTGATGGGCTTCCCGCATCAGTTCAAGAACAAGCTGCCAAAGCTTATGAACTTTGGCGTTCTGATCCTTACCATAATAGCCTTCAGTTCAAACGGGTTAGTCAGCGTCAACCAATCTATTCGGCACGTGTGAGTTTAGACTACCGAGTTCTTGGTTTGTTGGAAGATGATCATATTTACTGGTTTTGGATTGGCACACATGCAGAGTACAACGAGTTGCTTAAGCGGTTGTAGCACCAGCAGCCTAACACTGCGTTGGTACGGACGGGGGAGAGATCTTGGTGCTGAGTTCAAGGTTATCTGCCGCCGCACAACTTCACCGTTAGGGATCTGCGGCTAAAGAAGAAAGAAGCAGCGGGCGCAGCCCGCTGCTTTTTCCGGGTACTTTATTTTCTTGCAAGTCCCTAAGTGGCATTTTTAGCCTCTATTTCAGGTCGCTATCTCTTGCAGCCGCTATCTCTTGCAGCCGCTATACAATGATGCTGATGGTATTCGTTTAGCATGGCGCACTATGGCACTGCGATTTAAGTCACTGCGGCTCAAGACATCGACAACACGCAGACTTTCAAGGCGGCTATGGGGGTTCGGAATTCTTCTCATCATGGTGCTCATTGGGGCGATCGCCCTTTCGCTGCATCATGGTTCCCAGGTGATGGCGAGTGAGCCGCCCCATCCCACCCCAGCCACAGCCGTTACAGAACTCCAGCCGGTTCTCTTTGGCACGCCTGTTCCTGGCTGGGGTAACTCGGCCTCTGGTAGCGGCGGCCTCAGCGACGATAAGGACGCTGTTGAGCTTGCCGGAATACCCCCCATGCCCTCTTACACCCCTCAAGAGGAAGTCATTCCCGCTGATCCCACTAACTATGGAACACGCTACTTGACGGACATCAACGGCAATCCGGCGACCTATCCACTCATCATCGTCATCCATGAAACGGTAGGGTCTGCCAGTAGCGCTATCAACTTCTTTCGCACGCCTCACCCCAGAGACGCCGACCAAGTCAGCTACCATAGCTTGATTCGTCGTGATGGCTCCATCGTTCATCTTGTCCATCCACAGATGCGAGCCTATGGGGCAGGCAACTCTGTCTTTGACGGGCCAAATGGCGCGGAAACCGTACTCACCAATCCCGACTTTCCGCCCTCAGTCAACAACTTTGCGTATCACACATCCCTGGAAACCCCCAGTGATGGCAGAGGCAACCAGCGGGGGCACAGCGGCTACACCCAGGCGCAGTATGAATCTCTGGCGTGGCTCGTGGCTCGCTTGCCTGTACCCGATGACCGCATCACGACCCATCAGGCAGTGGATCGGTCAGGGACGCGACGCGATCCCCGCAGCTTTGACCGCAATCGCTTCATGACTTTGCTCCGCGCCTATCCCCGCTCCTTTGAAAACTTCAGGAGTCCTGCATGAGTACGCGATTCTCTCAAAGACGACGATTGCATCGCCAGGGGTGCGTCATCGGTCTATTCATTGGAGCATTAGGAGGCATTTGGATGGCGATGGTGGCTCAGGCAAAAGAAGTGGGGAATCCCTGTGCCGATTCCTCCGTTCGCTGTGAACAGAGGATTTCGTTGCCGTCATCGATTCAGGCATGGGTCAACGGCTCATATTCAGAAGTCATTTCCCTCCTCCTGCTGGGCGGCGGTGTTGGGAGTCTAGCGGGCCTAGCGATCGCCCCCCATGTTCAGCGCAATCCTGCTCCATGGGAATCTCAGTCATCAACCCCGCTGCCTCCTTCGGCACCCATTGACCTGAGTCAGTTCACGTCATCGGCGATGCCCCTGACACGACGCCAGCGGGAAACACTGCAGTGCCTCTGGCTGATGGCGGCGATCGCCCCATCAACTTATGGCTCGTCCTATGAGCCGTCCTCCTGTTCTACTGTTCACCCCACTTCCTCCATTTGGGAGTGGTGCATCCGGCAAATTCAGCAGTCGGCGATCGCCCGTGACGATCTCACCCGCATCCTCACCCAGATGGGGTTCTCCAGCCAAACGGTGCAGACGGCATGGCGCATCGCTGAAGCCTTTCAATTCGAAGCTGCGCACCACGATTCGCCCTCACATCACGAAAGAACAGTGATGAAATGACATTTAACACGACTTGGCAAAGTTCTCAAATTCACAACAAAAAACCAGGGATTTGGGGCGCGCTCCGCGCGCCCCAAATCCCTATCTTTATGTGAAACTTGCCAAGTCGTGTCTCCATAAAGATGTGGCATTTTATGGAGTCCACTATAGTAGTGACAAGGGTGATCATCCCCCAATGATTTATTTTGTGGATCGCATGTGAATACCTCATCAACGTCTTTTGATACTGATTTAACCCGTCAGACGACCCTAGACCTGCAGGCAGTGTTTCCGTTTGACCTCGATTCGTTTCAAAAGGAGGCGATCGCCTCGCTAGAATCAGGCCGTTCAGTTGTTGTCTGTGCTCCTACTGGATCAGGAAAAACGCTCATCGGCGAATACGCCATCCACCGGGCACTGGCACGGGGCAATCGGGTGTTCTACACGACTCCCCTCAAAGCTTTATCGAATCAAAAATTACGGGATTTCCGAGAGCAGTTTGGCACCGCCCAGGTCGGCTTGCTCACTGGGGATGTCTCCATCAACCGCGATGCCCCCATCCTGGTAATGACCACGGAAATCTTCCGCAACATGCTTTATGGCACCAGCATCGGACAGGTGGGCACATCCCTTGCCAATGTCGAAGCTGTGGTGCTGGATGAGTGCCACTACATGAACGATCAGCAGCGAGGAACGGTCTGGGAAGAATCTATCATCTATGCACCACCAGAAATTCAGCTTGTGGCCCTATCTGCCACTGTCGCCAACAGCGAACAGCTTACGGACTGGATTCAAGCCGTGCATGGTCCCACGGATCTGATCTATTCAGACTTCCGCCCCGTGCCTCTCCGGTTTCACTTCTGCAATCCCCAGGGACTCCATCCCTTGCTAAACACAAAGCAAACGGAAATGAATGCCAAGCTAAAAACCCGAGGCAAGCAGAGAGGCAAGATGAAAGCCCCCAGCTTTCCCTTTGTGGTGAGTCAGTTGCGAAAGCGCGATATGCTGCCTGCCATCTATTTCATCTTTAGCCGTCGGGGATGCGACAAAGCTGTAGACGAGATGGGCAATGCCTCCCTAGTGAGCGAAGCCGAAGCCCTTGCCCTCAAATCTCAAATTGATGCATTTTTAGAGCAAAACCCCGAAGCAGGACGCCGGGGGCAAGTTGCTCCGCTTTACCGGGGCATTGCTGCCCACCATGCAGGCATTCTTCCGGCGTGGAAAGGGCTGGTAGAAGAACTGTTCCAGCAAGGGCTGATCAAGGTGGTTTTCGCTACGGAAACTCTGGCAGCGGGCATTAACATGCCCGCTCGAACCACAGTCATTTCCAGTTTGTCAAAGCGCACTGACCGAGGACACCGCCTGCTGAATGGCTCAGAATTTTTGCAAATGGCGGGGCGGGCAGGCCGCCGGGGCATGGATGACATTGGCCATGTGGTGACGGTACAGACCCGGTTTGAAGGAGCATCGGAGGCGGCGTACCTGGCGGTGTCTGGCCCAGATCCGCTGATTAGCCAGTTTACTCCCAGCTACGGCATGGTTCTAAACCTGCTGCAAACCCATACCATTGAAGAAGCGAAGGATTTAATTGAGCAAAGTTTTGGACAATATCTCGCTACCCTGCACCTGGCTCCCCAGCAGCGGGCGATCGCTGACCTGGAAGCCCACATTGAGCACCAGGTTGCCCAAGTCAGCCATGTAGACGATTACGACCTGCTGGCAGACTATGAAAAGCTATCAGGGCGGCTGAAAGAAGAGCGGCGCTTGCTTAAGACTCTCCAGCGCCAAGCTGACGACACCCGTGCAAAAGAACTCTCCCAGGCTGTTGCATTTGCTGTTGCAGGCACTCTCATCGCCCTTAAGGGAAAACATCTAAAAGTGTCTATGCCTCTGCCTGCGGTGCTAGTGGCGAAGGTGCCAGGTTCAGGCCAGGCTCCCTATGTGGTGGCGCTCGATACGAACAATAGCTGGCATGTGGTGGCAGTCTCCGACGTGGCCGCTCTGTACCCGGAACTCCCTCGCCTTGAAGATGCTGACACCCTGACGCTCCCGCCCGAGCTTCAGCAAAAGCTCGGGCAATCCACCGAAGGCAATGAGGCAAGCCAGGCGATCGCCCAGCAAATCCCCGACCACCTTCCAGAGCAGCCCCTTGCCCCAGAGGTGCAGGAACAGTTGACACGTATGACCGACATTGAAACCCGGCTTAAAGAACACCCCGCCCGCCAGTGGGGCAGCCCTGGCAAAATCCTCAAGCAGATGTCGCGTCTACAAAAGTTAGAAGATGACCTGACGGATCGGCGGAGTAAGCTAAGCCAAAAGTCCCAGCGCTATTGGCAAGAGTTTCTCAACCTGATTCAGGTACTCCAGCATTTTGACTGCCTCCACGAGTATGAAACAACTGACTTGGGGCAAATTGCCGCTGCCATCCGGGGGGACAATGAGCTGTGGCTAGGACTGGCGATCGTCTCTGGTGAGCTTGACCATCTCCCTCCCCACCAGTTTGCCTCTGCCTGTGCGGCCCTGGTCGCGGAAGTCTCCCGCCCAGATATGTGGTCATACATTGATCCATCAGATGAGGTCGCTAACGCCCTGAACGGCCTACGAAATCTTCGTCGAGAGCTATTCAAAATCCAGCACCGTTACCAGGTGGCCTTTCCCATCTGGCTCGAGTATGACTGGGTAGGGTTGATTGAAGAGTGGGCGTTGGGATCAGAGTGGCCTGCCCTCTGTTCTAATACGTCCCTTGATGAAGGTGATATTGTACGCATTCTGCGGCGAACCCTCGATTTTCTCTCCCAGATTCCTCACATTCCTCATATTTCTGGTGAGATAAAGCGGACTGCACGGCAGGCGGTCACCCTCATTGATCGGTTCCCTGTTAATGAATCCATTGAAGACGCAGCAGCGAAGCAGACAGAAGACGACAGCTCGGCACTGTCCTCCTAAAAAGTGGGCTGAAGTGATCTCAATTTCGTGCCTAATGATCCATGTCTAGCTCCATGTCTAGCAATGAGACTGTCGGGTAGGCGAGCTGATGTTGAGCAAAAACCTGTTTTGCCCGCAGTAAGAGATCCGTTTTGAACACAAACTCGTCTCGGGCATCCATCGGATAACACTTGAGCCGGAAGTGAGTCGCCCAGGGCTTTTCTTCCACAATGACCGTAATAGGAAGCTTAAGACGGGTATATTTGCTGGTATATGCTACCCGATACAGGATATGCGTGACCCACTGGGCATCAACGTGGTGGGCAAAATAAAAGTCAGTAATAACCTGAGCTTCGAGCTTACCTTTGTTGGCATTGGAGACCGGGGATGTCCAGATGGTGTTGTGGGGAATGGTCACGACATCATCGTTGGGGGTCAAAATGCGGACACCTCGCAGCCCGTAGCTCACAACTTCACCATAGTAGCCACTAATCTGGATGCGATCGCCCACCTGATAGGGGGTTTCAAAGAGCGCGATCAACCCTGCAATTACTGAACTTGCATAATCCTTAAAGGCGAAGCCCAGGGCAACAGCAACGGTGCCTGTCACAGCCAGAATGTTGTTGCTAGAGAGATTGAGAAATAGCCGAATGAGGATGACCAGAGTTAATCCGATAAAGAAAGCCCGCCAGAAGGGAAGCGATTGCTTAACGCTCAAGCGAAGCTGGAGAGGAACTTTTTCTGAAAGCCAGGTAATGAATCGATCGCTCAGCTTGATGGCACCAT
The DNA here is from genome assembly GCA_964465285.1 of uncultured bacterium. Classification (GTDB taxonomy): domain Bacteria; phylum Cyanobacteriota; class Cyanobacteriia; order CAKZMO01; family CAKZMO01; genus JBCCWF01. The sequence continues at coordinate 4,762 of CAYXJG010000032.1, read as the reverse complement.
AGGCAAGCAAAATGGCGATCGCCGCCTGAGCCAGTTTTCCCGTCGTGATGTCCGTGAAAAAATCCTGCATCTCAGTGCTGGGTGCATCGGTCAATGAGTTTGGCGACTGCGCCAACGCACTGACCCATGCAAGTGAGCACCGGGTTGAAGTTCGCATCCAAGTGTCTATCCCAAATCCAAAGCCAGGCATTTACGACGGCTCTCCAATTAAGAAGTTGTTGCGTTCTAAATCAGCTCGAATGCTCAAATAATACGACGGATCGACCCGCACCTGGCCGTGATGCCGATTAACAATGCCTGCCCGTAGTAGGGCTTGAACCTGCGCCCGAACTCGGCTTTCGTCCTCCCCCAGAGTGAGTGCCAGGTGGGGAACGCTGATTTGTCCATGCAGCAGCATTGAGTAGAGGATGTAGCGATCGCCCTTTGTCAAGGAGGGTAGGCCAGGCAGCGAGGAAATATCTTGTTTGAGCCAGGGGTGTTCAGATGACTGCCTTAATGACTCCTGGGGCGCTTCTGTCGTCTTATCGCCAGAGTCGAGTTGAGCTGAATGGGTTGGCGCTGAGGAAGATTGGGATTCCCGACGATTGCTACGGTTACCATCATGAGTGAACACAGGATCGGGGGCGTCATGACTAGACGACTCCCCATTGGATTCATCCGTTGGCGCTAAGGAGAGCGATCGCAGCCAGAGATCCGCTGCTACGCTGCTCACCCCCCGCGACCTGCTCTCCAATCTTTCAAAACAGTATCTTTCTTGGCTTGAAAACCAGTTGCCTGGGTCAGTGTCCTGTCCCTCTATCTGAAGCTGAAGCTGTTTCACGTCGTGGCCTTCGTCAGCAACAATATCCAGATGAACCTTGTCCATGACCGGGGCGAGCCATTCTTTAATGGCATAGCTGCTCAACGGCGGCAGCACAAATTGTTGCTGAAAGTAAGCGCTGATTTGGCACACCTGGTCGAGATACTGCCATGCCCAGGTGTTGCAGCCCAGCACCCAAAACCGTGCGCGATCGCCCAATACCGTGGTCTGTAGCCATTCGATACCATCAAACCCATCGACACATCGTAGAAAACACCAGTCAAGCAGGGGAACCAGCACAATCGACTGATGATGAGCCGAGC
>CAYXJG010000032.1:0-3540 GCA_964465285.1 uncultured bacterium | reverse complement strand
CTCTATCTGCTGGAGAGCAGATTGAAGTTGCAAGCTGATGTTGTCATGTTCCGCAGGGCGGTGGTGCCAATCTGGACAGAAGGGGATACGAGAGTAGGTTTGCCAGGGGCGATCGCCTTTCCCATTCCCGGCATCCTCGAAGCTAGGCGGTGGATTTTGCGACAGCCACTCATCGAGGTGAGTATGTACAAAAGCATTCAGTTCATCAGACGGACTGCCCAAAATAACCAGACTATTGGGGGCTTCGGGGTGGTGTTCCCAACGGTACAGCGCATCCTCAAGGGCATCGGCGATCGCCTGATACAGGCTAGGGTGCGGCCTCAGACATTGAATGGCTCTGGCTAGCTCACGGTACAAATCATCTGGCAGTTCCACCGGGGCGTGCTCTTCCGAAGAGCGATCGTCATCCCGCTTTTTTTGAACACCTAGAATCTTGCCTGCAACGGTTTCTGCAAACCAATTTTTAATGGACCTTAACACAATGGACAGAGCCATAGTCAATGAAGCCGCTTATCTCTATTCGGGCGATGCGGAGACTTCATCAGCACCGTCAGGCTGCTCGGTTGACTGTTGAGTGTTCTCTTCCTCAGGCTGCTCGCGTTTTTTCCGGTCAGCTTTGAGCATGTCGTCAAGGACAGCTTGTGCCTGGATTAGTTTTTCAAGATTGCTTTGGTATAGCTCTAAATCCTTGGAAATTTTGTCTTCAGGAAGTTTGAGGTTAGAAGACAGCGTTGCCAAGGCATCGTCCAGCGTTTTCTTCGACGTCACTCGGTCAGCATCCAACTTTTCGAGGATGGTGTAAATGCCAATGCCAAACAGGCGGCTATATTTAAACGAATCTTTGCGGGCGATCGCCCGAAGCTGCTCCTTCAGGGCACCGTCGGGAGCATCGTCCGATAGCTCAATTAGGGGCTGCAGTGACTCTTTGGAATAACTGCCCACTTCTTCAAGCAACTGCTCCGCATCGTGACGATACTGTTGGGGATCAGACTCGATAGCACGACAAAGGGACTGAAATATGGACTCTCTATCCCGCTCAGGACGATATCCCTGCATAAACCGATCAAACGCCGTTACAACACCCAGGGCGTAGATGGGGTCGTAGGAAAAGTCCACATTCACAGAGAGCAAATGCATTTCCACCATCAACTCTTCAACCACGCGTCGGTAGATTGAAGAGATGGGGCGCGTGTGATGGGTATAGAATGAACGCTTCGTATCTGAAACCGTGCGAACGTTGCTCACTGAAAAACCATTAAAAGAAGTGCTTTTCTATTCTCTCGTGTCAGTGACCGTTTGCCAAGGTAAAATTCTATCGAGTGGGGCTTGCAACAGGCTGCCCCAAGGCATCCTGTTCGGTTGCAAACATTTCAAACACTGAATCCATCATGGTTACTTCAAAGACCAGACGGGCTTCAGGATGAACACTGGCAATCCGAAACGAGCCATGCTGTTTGTCTGCATCACGCATTCCTGCAACCAGGGAGGTTAGTCCCGAGCTATCAATAAAGCTCACCTGGCTAAGGTTCACGACAATGTGGGGACTCAGCTCAGAAATACATTCTTGCAGCTTTAGCCTGAACTGCCATGCTGTTGTGATATCTAATCGCCCAGCGGGCCGCAAGATCACTACAGAGCGCTGGTCCGGTGCCGTACACAGTTCTTGTTCCATCACGTTTTACGGGTAAGCGTAGAGTGGAAAGGGAATTTACGAACGTTTCATCCCTCGTCAATCGTAGCTTAACCTATGCTGCTAGACGGGTGCTACTGCCCAAAGGCAATCATTACCAGAACATTACCAGAACATTAAATTGCGGGAACAACCATATCCAGGGTTAATGCAAGAGAACAAACGCACGTCCCTTTGAAGCTGAAGTTATAGCGCTTCGCAAGCACATAAAGTACAGCACATAAAAGTACAGCACTAGAAGTACAGCACTAGAAGTACAGCACATAAAAGTACAGCACATAGAAGGGCCTGCGCAGAGCGCCACCATGACTGTTTCCCAGCGTCTTGCTGGGACAGCACACGACTTGGCAAGTTCACGCAAAAATAGGGGTTTGGGGCGCGCGCGCCGCGCGCCCCAAACCCCTATTTTTGCGTTGTGAATTTGAGAACTTTGCCAAGTCGTGTAATTAATTTGTGCTTAATTAATTTGCACACCACTATACACTTAACGCAACTGTTGCAACGCAAACAGCTTGCCAGGCAACCCTTGCCTGGTGGCCCAGTCGATATTGCTCAAATGGGCGACTGGGCTGCTCATGAAGCCAACCAGTTTGCCCAATCCTGGGGCTTGAGGAACACATCATACAGCTTGGCTTCGGGAGTGCCCGACTCAGGTTCATAGCAATACTCCCACCGAACCAAGGGGGGCAGGGACATGAGAATAGACTCTGTGCGCCCGTTGGTCTGCAACCCGAAGATGGTACCCCGGTCGTACACTAGGTTAAACTCGACGTAACGCCCCCGGCGATAAAGCTGAAAGTTGCGTTCTCGATCGCCATACTTTATGCCATTCCGTTGTTCAATGATGGGCACATAGGACGGCAAAAAGGCATCGCCACACTCCTGAACAAAAGCGAAGATAGATTCCCAGCCGCGGGCAGGTAAGTCACCCACGGCATAGCTATGCTGAGCGGCGTTGCCATCTTCATGGGGACCCCGGTAGAGCTTGCCCTGTCCGTCTTGATAGTCAAAGAAAATACCGCCCACGCCGCGAGTTTCCTGGCGATGCTTCAGGTAGAAATATTCATCGCACCAAAGTTTAAAGGTAGGGTAGTACTCAGGATGATAGCGATCGCACGCTTCTTTTAAGGTGCGATGGAAATGGGCTGCATCTTCTTCAAAGGGATAGTAGGGGGTCAGGTCAATGCCTCCCCCAAACCACCACACTGGGCCTGCCTCAAAGTATCGGTAATTGAGGTGAACCGTCGGTACGTAAGGATTATGGGGATGTAGCACCATTGAGGTTCCGGTTGCGTAGAACCGATGGCCTTCCGCTTCTGGGCGCTGCTTCAGAATTGAGGGAGGGAGGCGATCGCCCCAAATTTCTGAAAAGTTCACGCCACCCTGCTCTAGGATGGTGCCCTGCTTCATCACGCGGGAGCGACCACCGCCCCCTTCGGTCCGTTCCCAGCTATCTTCCTGGAAGGTGTGCTGCCCGTCTAACTCTTCAAGCTTTTGGCAAATTTCATCCTGGAGGCGTTTCATGAATGCGCTGACCCTCGTCTGGGAATCATCCGGGGGGAGCATGGCCTGTGAAGTTGCCTGTGGGGTCAATGACTGTGTCATAGGATGTATCTACTCATTAATCGCCTGGGGCGATCGCCTGCTTTGAAAACCGAGATCTAGCGTAGCTCGAACCTGTCCCCCTAGCAGTTGAAACGCCAGAAATGTAATGTTTGCTTATCATACGGCTCTGATGTCTGCCACACACGACTTGGCAAGTTTCACGCAAAAATAGGAGGCTGGGGCGCGCTCCGCGCGCCCCAGCCTCCTATTTTTGCGCTGTGAATTTGAGAACTTTGCCAGGTCGT
>CAYXJG010000031.1:0-22426 GCA_964465285.1 uncultured bacterium | reverse complement strand
CCATGATCTATACACGACTTGGCAAGTTTCACGAAAAAGTAGGGGTTTGGGGCGCACTCCGTGCGCCCCAAATCCCTATTTTTGCGTTGTGAATTTGAGAACTTTGCCAGGTCGTGTGCTACGGATAGAACACTGCAAGCAAGATAGTGGTCAATGAATGTATTAAATAATACTGCCCTCTCAAGGGTTGAGGCAACATAACAGGGGATGCACCACGCCTCTACCGCTGGGCGATCGCCCAACGCATCAGTGATCCCAATACACTCTCAGACCTTCGATAACTCTGTGACATGGGGATCAGATTTCGACTGGATGGGGCGGTTATTCAAGTCATGTTCCACAACAAACACATTGGAGTAGAGGTTGGCAATAATCTGCTTGCCTTCCTGAGTTAGCGACAGATATTCAATGGCAGGTTGAATGTAGGGATACACTACGTTCCAATAAAAAGTGGGGTACTGCTGGCGGAGATCCCCTGGGTCGCCGTAGCCGACGGTTTTGTTAAATCCAGTTTCTTCGAATTCGTAGAACAGAGCACTCACCTTATTGAGATAGCGGGGATCGCTGAGTTGCCCAATTAGGTCTGCTGCCCGCACCAGCCCAGGGTATCTCGTGGTGTCCTGATGATCGGAGTCATTGGGCACAGGGAACCGCGTTAGCTCAATATTATGTTTGATCACCTCAGCACTGAGCCAGGTGTTGCCCTCAAACCGCTCTGCCACAAAGAGCTTGCCCCGATCCACATGGTAGGGCGTGAGGCTGGCATCGGTAGAGCCAGGGGGCAAAAAGACCCGATCCTCACCAATGCCCGTCGCATAATAGTTGTCGCTATCCGCCCGGCACACGCCTTTGACGTAGCCGATGTCGTGGCACAGCAGCGACACCATGACGTGCATCCAGTCTTCGCAGGATACACCTCCTTCTCGGATGTGCTTGCCCCGCAGGATTTCTTGCCCGACCAATGTTACCAAAACCGTATGTTCGACGTTGTGATATAAGGCATCACTATTAGCAATATTCTCAAGGGCCATGCGCCCCGACCAGGCGATGATGTTGCCGTAGTTCGCCTTCAGCCCCCCATAGTTTTGCTCGTATCCTGCCTGGAGCTGTTGAACAAAGGTTGTAATGAGGGTTTGAGTCGGATTGAACATTACACAATGGGGCGATCGCGCCTGAGAGAGAATCTAAAACCGAGTAGTTTGCTAGCTGAACGTTGAGCAGTAGCTAGTGCTCTGTCTTTTCTTAAAACTAGGATAAATTCCTCCGGGATTTACCCTAGTTTTTAATTTTGACGCTGCACTAGATGAATGGAATGGCGAAGTGCGCCCCACTCACCGGGCAACATCTATGGCACCATCTATTGGGCCAACTGCTAGTCAACAGCATGGAGAGCACCCTACGCTACATTTCTGATTGTAACGACATTTCAAGTAAACCCGTCAAGCGAGTCGTATACTTCCATCTGTCCTCAAAGTGTATTCAGCCATTAGTTAACCCTAATCACCCTAGGGAATGACAATTAAATGACTTGAACTCAACTTTGGTGACGCGGCGCAGCGATGCCGCGACGCTTCGGCAAGGTTAGATCTTATTTTATCCTTAATCCCAAGGGATCTGCGGCTAAACAAAGATACCCGAGGAAAGGAGCAGTGGGCTGCGCCCGCCGCCCCTCTGCTGGTACTTTATTTTCCTGCAAGTCTCTAGCCAATTGATTCAGTCTATCAAATTGCATGAGTTACCGAACTGAATATGACAGCGAAGGCTGAAAGCCTATCCAAAAACTTGCCAGAGTGTTTGGAATTCCAAATCCCAACGGGGTTTTCAGATCGGTTCCAATCCGCAATGTGCCAGGCAACTTAGAAGATGCTTTGAAAGTCCTGCTTTATACGACTTGGCAAGTTTCACGCAAGAATAAGGGGTTGGGGCGCGCCCCAACCCCTTATTCTTGCGTTGTGAATTTGAGAACTTTGCCAAGTCGTGTGCTTTAAATAATTTTGACAACTAACGTCGCCACTACAAGCCCAGAACTATGGACAAACGCTGCTAATTTCTGGGGTTCGTAGCGATGATTTTCACCATCTTCCCTTTTCAAATACCCTCTTAGGAGCAAAGATTGAATAAAATCCAGCTTTGGTGGAGCGGTGCGGCATCGCCGCACCGCTTCACCAAAATTTGGTTCAAATTATTTAATTCTCGCTCCTTAGAGAGACTCGATGGGTTTCAGGTCACGGCCAAAGGGTAGAAGCGCCAGGATGATGAGCTTGATATGCTGCTTTGCAAAAGGGATGCCGAGGATAGTGATAGCGAGGATCGCAGCGGCGGTGAGATGGGCGATCGCAATCTCCCACCCAAACAGAACAGCCCAAACGATGTCAAAGACGAGCTTGAGGGAACTGTCTGCTGTCTTCTCGGAAACCACTTCTTTCCCAAAGGGAGTAAACGTGGCGAATCCGATTTTAATAGCTTGCAATCCAAAGGGGATGCCGATAATCGTTAGACAAGTTAACAATCCACCGATGATGTAGCCTAATCCGGTCAAAAATCCGCCAAATATCAGCCAGATAATATTTCCTAACAAACTCATTGCCCTTCATCCCTCCTGGTTATTGCCTTATTGTCTATTAAAAGCAGCCTATACCTCAAGCCGGAAAAGACTTAATGAAATACTGGGGCGTGATGCACTCCAATATCACGCCTTCAAACATACGCCTATCTGAAAACGTGCCAGGGTCTTTGGCATCTCTACTCCTGATGGGCTATGGATAGGCTTTGTCGCACTATCTCAAGATTACAGGACTGGTGCAGGATGTAGGATTTTATTTTGCCACAGGCTACAGCTTGAATGGTTAAATTGGGGAATGCTTCGAGCAGTAAAGGCTGCCACTGTACTCGACAATTACATTTGTGCCCTCGCAAGGGAAAGAAAACGGGCGGTTGCATTGTGCAAAATTCCAGGCACTTTTTTGGAAATTCATGGCATCATCGTTTAACCTAATACCCTAATCCATGCGGGTGATTCATGCGGGTGATTCATGCGGGTGATTCATGCAGGCGGGCTCAAAAGGGTATAACTATACCAATGACAGCGGTTTTCAGCGCTGTCATCTGATTTGGATACACCTCCTTGAATCAGAATGATGTGTCGATACGACAAACGTGATCGAGGGTAGGGCTGTGCTATGGGGCTAATTGTTCAAAAATACGGAGGAACGTCAGTCGGCAGCGTTGAACGTATCCAGGCTGTTGCCAAGCGCGTCAAGGCAACCGTTGAGATGGACCACTCCGTTGTGGTCGTCGTGTCAGCGATGGGGAAAACGACCGATCAGTTAGTTGACCTTGCCCAGCAAATTACCCGTCAGCCCTCCCAGCGAGAAATGGATATGTTGCTTTCCACTGGAGAGCAGGTGTCCATTGCGTTGCTTAGCATGGCGCTCCAGGAGCTAGGTACCCCCGCGCTGTCAATGACGGGGGCCCAGGTAGGCATCGTGACAGAAGCCGCCCATGCCCGTGCCCGCATTCTCCACATCCAGACCGAGCGGATCCAGCGCCACCTCGCTGACCAGAAAGTTGTGGTTGTAGCAGGCTTCCAGGGCATTGCCCAATCCAGAGACCTGGAAATTACGACCCTGGGGCGGGGTGGATCAGACACGTCGGCGGTAGCCCTGGCAGCAGCACTCAAAGCCGACGCCTGCGAAATTTACACTGACGTTCCTGGCATTCTCACGACAGACCCCCGGATTGTGCCTGAGGCGCAGCTAATGGCAGAGATTACGGCTGATGAGATGCTCGAACTGGCAAGTTTGGGGGCAAAGGTGCTGCACCCCCGCGCTGTTGAAATCGCCCGAAACTATGGGGTGATGTTGGTGGTGCGGTCGAGCTGGACGGATGCTCCCGGAACCAAGGTGCTCTCTTCGGTGCCCAAGCCGCGATCGCTCGAAGGGCTGGAAATTGCCCAACCTGTGGATGCCGTAGAGCTAGATGCCAATCAGTCTAAGGTGGCTCTGCTGCGAGTGCCAGATCATCCTGGCATTGCGGCACGGCTATTTGGAGAAATCGCGTTTCAAGACCTGGATGTTGACCTAATTATTCAGTCTATCCATGAAGGCAACACCAACGACATTGCATTTACCGTCAACCAAGAGTCCCTGAGCCGGGCTGAGTCTGTTGCTGAGGCGATCGCCCCTACTTTGCGGCAAACCCCCACAAAGCTCGAAGAAGCTGAAGTCCTAGTGGAGAGAAATACAGCGAAAGTCAGCATCGCGGGGGCCGGCATGATTGGGCGTCCGGGTGTCGCGGCTCAGATGTTCAGTGCCCTGGCGAATGCCAATGTCAACATTCAGATGATCTCCACCTCAGAGGTGAAAGTGAGCTGTGCGATCGCCGTTGAAGAGTGCGATCGCGCGATTGCAGCTCTATGTGATACGTTTAGCATCACCAGTTCTCCTCTTGCCCCTGAAGCGACCCCCCACACTGCGGTCTATCCCCTTACCCATTCGCTTACTCATCCACCCACTCATCTGCCCACTCATCTCCCTCCTCACCATTCCATTCCTCCTGTTCGAGGCGCTGCCCTTGATTTAAAGCAGGCACAGCTTGCCATCCGCCACGTGCCCGATCGTCCGGGTATGGCCGCCCGCATTTTCACGACCCTAGCCGGCTGTCTGATCAGCGTGGACACCATCATCCAGTCCCAGCGATGTCGTTTAGTGAATGGTGTGACGACCCGTGACATTGCCTTCACAGTGGCGCAGGATGATGCCGATGCAGCCCTGGCGGCTCTGACCGCTATCGCCCCAGAAATTGGTAGCCCTGAGATTCAAGTCGATCGGGCGATCGCCAAGGTGAGCGTTGTCGGCACTGGCATGGTCGGTCGTCCCGGCGTTGCCGCGCAGATGTTTGACGCCCTTGCCCAGGAAAGTATCAATATTCAGATGATTACAACTTCAGAAATAAAAATTAGCTGCGTCGTTGATGAATCCCAGGGGAAACAAGCCCTTCAGGTGGCTCATGCGGCATTCAAATTAGGCCACGATGCTCAATAGATGCCCCATAGACGAGGGCAGCATCACTCACCAGACGGTGAGTTGGCCTCTGGTTCTACCGGAACTAATTCAGGAGCCGACTCTAAATCTAGCCGATTTGGATCACTGGATTCGCCGGGTAGGGTGTCCCCCGTACTAGGGATGTCCTCGACCCCCGGTATCTCAAAGGAATCGAAGTCATCAGGATTGCCAAAGTCGAAGTCTTCTAGCCCTGGAAATTCGCTCTCCTCTTCGGTATCAGACTCAGGCAGGGTTGCCAGGGCAACGCGATCGCCCCCGACAGACCGCAGCAAGTCCAGTACGTTAACAACATCGTCATACCGGGCAGAGCGGGAGGCATAGAGCACCATCAGCCCTGAGGGACTATTTTGGCGATAGTTTCGTAGTGCTTCAGTCAACTGTTCCCGAGAAATAGGCTGCTGCTCCAGGTAAAGCTGCCCTACCGGATCGACGCTGACGATCACCATCTCCCGCATCTGAGTTGTGCCAGTCTCGGCACTGGGCAAGTCCACGTTAATGCCCGACTGCCGCGTTAGCACCACAGACGCCAAAATAAAAAACGTCAAGATGCAAAAGATGACATCAATGAGAGGCAGGATTTCAATGCGAATGTCTTCTGTGGATGATTCCCAGTTCGTTTTCATGGACGTGACTCCGGTAGGACAGGAAGACCCGGCAATCGATCCTTGGCAATCGATTCGGGCAGATATCTAAGGCAGCAGTCTAGCGAAGCCTTTAGAGAGGCTTCGACGGCTCAGAATCTGTTGAAGGCTCGGTTGACGAGTCAGAGGAATCAGAAGAGTCGGAGGAGTTGGAAGAAGGCGGCAGGATGGCATTGGCTGTGGGCGTCGCTGCATCGTCGTCACTCTCGGCATCGGTGCCCTTGCCATCGCCATTGACATAATTTACGTCGTCATCATTGGGTACGGAGAGCGGCGAACTTGATGCCCTCTCTGCCGACATGGACGAGTGTCGCCCCGGTAGGGCATGGGATCGCTCTCGCCTAAGCCAGTCTTTGCGATACATTAGCTCTAGCTCATTACCTGCCTGGCGAAAAACTTTTGCTTGCCCAGACACAAGTCCCTGGAACAATCGGTAAAAGGCAAGGCTGATGATGGCGATAATCAATCCGGCTGCCGTGCTGATGAGGGCTTCAGCGATGCCCAGGGTAACGCCACCCGTATCACTCTGGTTGAGGTCACCCAGGCGAATGGAACCCAGTGATCCCATCAAGCCCAGCACCGTCCCAAGCAGTCCCAACAGGGGGGCGATCGCAATCACCGTCTCCAGAATTTTTTCCCCCTTCCGCATGGCAGCCAGTTCCTCATCACCGGTGGCCTGGAGGGCAAGCTGAAACAGCTCTGGATCGGGGTCTTCTAGCTCAAGGGCTGAGTAGAGAAAGCGACCGATGGGCTGGTCGTATGAGCGCCGGGCAATTGAACGGGCTGCATCCCATTCTCGTCGGGCTGACTCCAGTACCCGCCCTACAATTTCTCGCTCGCGGGTCAGAATCTTTGACCAGAACCAGATGCGCTCAATGATGGTACTCAGTGCCAGGATTGACAGGAGCATAAGAAGCACCATTGCAATACCACCTTTTGTGAATAGCTCAAAGATATTCACTGTGCCGTTGTTCCTCCAAGTGTGTGGACATCCCAGGTGATGATCACCGCTGGCGCTGGATTTGGTACCGATGGCGCAGCGGTTGACGACCACATGAGGTTCAAAGCAATTCTCATTTTAGTTCCAGATGTCACGAAACCGGGGAGAGTTTCTAAATTTCATTGACCGCTTTGCGGCAAACGTCCCAGAAATATCTCCCACCAGAGAGGGTTCCCATTCACCTGCTAGACTAAGTTTCCAACGGGCGATCGCCCCTATCCGAAAAAATGGCGATTTCCCCCAATCCAGATTTAACCTGCTTGCGGCCAATCCGTTTGCAGCTAATTCGTCAACAATCTGGCGTCCACGATACACTGAATTACAGAACGATGACATTGCCCTGGACGGTTACCTCTGGACTATCTCTAGACTCTGGACTATCTCTAGACTGTTATCTGAGCATGATTCAGGTTGCTCACTGGCATGTTCGCTGGTTACACGTCAGTCGGATAATGTGCCCTTGCTTGCCTGAAATTTATTTATCCCCGCAGGGTGGTAGCTCTCGAAGACTCTGGCGAGGAGTTAAAGAGGCAATGGGCTGAAATTGGACGCTTTCGCCATCGTTTGATGATTGGAGACTCTTTATATGAACCCCTTTGGCTGGTACCGTGCCCTCATTCGAAATCCACGATATCGCTGGATTGTGATTTTGGGTAGCCTCATTTATCTCATCAGCCCTATTGATTTGTCGCCCGATATCGTGCCCCTGGTGGGTCAGATTGATGATGTCATTATTGCGACGCTACTGTTTTCCGAAGTCTTTCAGCGACTACTCGGTGGGAACACCCTAGAGTCCTCGAATGCGGGGTTTTCAGAACAGGGCGATCGCCAACCTTACGACAATACCGCTTCCAGTCGCCGCTCATACACCTCAGATGACCCATCAGTCAAAACCGTTGATGTAAAAGCCGTATCCGTTGAGGATTCTAAAAACTCTAAAAAAGGACGGGCAAACAAAATGTCCTAATGATTGAGTAGGGAGCGTGGCATCGCCGCGCTCCCTACTAAAGTAAACAATGACAGGGGCTCTGTAGCTGTGTTACGGCTGGCAAATGCGGTGCAGCTTCAGGAAATTTGTGCCCTGAGCCGTGCGGGCAGGGATGCCACCCATAACCAGCACCTGGTCACCCGGAGACACGAGCATTTGCCGGAGCAGTAGTTCCTCAACCTGATGCACCAACCCTTCAAAAGACCCTGGATTGTGATCCACCAGTAAGGGAGTGACCCCCCATACAAGGTTCATGCGATGGTAGACCCTTACATCAGGAGTAATGGCAATGACCGGAGCCTTGGGACGCTCACCTGCCGCGATCTTAGCGGTATAGCCTGTGAGGGTGAACGCGGTAATGCACCGGAGGTTCAAAATTTTGTCAATGGTATTGAGGGCTTCGCTTAAGGCATGGGTTTCGTCCGTTGAAGCCGGAGGATTGTTCACATACTGAATTTCGGGTTCTACATCGGAGGCGATGCGGGCGAGCATTGTCACCGACCGGATTGGGTGCTGTCCCACAGCGGACTCCCCCGATAGCATGACGGCATCCGTGCCGTCGATGATGGCATTGGCGACATCACTGGCCTCTGCACGGGTGGGGCGAGGATTGCGAATCATGCTGTCCAGCATCTGAGTGGCGGTGATGACCGGAATGCTGCGTTTGTTGCATTCCCGGATGATGCGCTTTTGGAGCATGGGCACCTTCTCTGACTTCATTTCGACACCGAGATCTCCCCGCGCCACCATGATGCCGTCGCACTCTTCAATGATGGACTCCAGATTGGCGATCGCCTGGGGCTTCTCAATTTTTGCCATCACAGGCATATCGGCTGCGCCCTTGCTTTCTAGAATTGCCCGGAGAGCTTTCACATCCTCTGCCTTGCGCACAAAGCTAAGAGAAATCCAGTCAACCCCCTGAGCCAGGCCAAAATCCAGGTCTTGCTTGTCTTTATCAGTAAGTGACGGGAGCCGTAAGTCAAGGCTGGGCAGATTGACCCCTTTCCGGCTTTTCAGCACTCCGCCCTGCACGACGGTGCAGCGAACGATGTTGCCCTTGATCTCGTCAATGCGAAGTTCAAGCAGGCCATCATCTAGCAAAATCTGCATCCCGGCTTCTGCTTCCTCTGCCAGATAGGGATAATCGATCGATGCCGTATTAGGTTGGTCTGCAAAATCATTCATCGGCACCAGATCAAGGATTTCTCCTTCAACCAACTTGACCTCATCGTTGGGCAGGCGTCCCACCCGAATTTTCGGCCCCTGGAGATCTTGCAAGAGGGTAATGGGTGTGTCCAGTTCTTTCGACACAGAGCGCAGCAGTTGGATCATCTTGGCATGGTCGTCATAGCTGCCGTGGGAAAAATTCAGCCGCGCCACACTCATGCCTTCCTGTACCATCTGCTTGAGGATATCAGGAGAGCTACTGGCAGGACCGATGGTAGCAACGATTTTGGTGCGATGGGTTAGGGGTTTCATGGGTCTTTATGTAATGGGTGGGGTGGATGAGAGGGTGAGAGGGTGAGAGGATGAGAGGGTGGGGCGTAAGGACGTGTTGCGCACTGTTTTACACCCCCCCTATCTCATCTGCCAGGATTATCCTTTCAAGTTCCGCCAGCAGGCCTGGGCGATCGCCCAGTCTTCTTCGGTGTGGATAACGAGGACGTGAACAGCAGAGTCGGGGGTAGAAATTTCCTGGTCGTGGTGGGCGGCTTCGTTCTTTTTGGGATCAAGGGTAAGGCCAAGGAAACTCAGAGCTTGGCAGGTGCGGGCGCGGAGGATTGAGGCATGTTCGCCAATGCCGGCGGTAAAGATTAGAGCATCGAGTCCTTCAAGACTCATCAACATGGAACCTATGCATGCTTTCAGCCGATGGAGGTAGAGGTCGATAGCAAGTTTAGCGCGATCGCTCCCCCGGTCGATCTCCTTTTGAATCTCGCGCATGTCGCTAGAAATGCCAGAAATGCCTTTCAGTCCTGACTCTTTGTTCAGCATCTTATCTAGCCGTTCGGGAGTGAACCCGTGATCCCGCATGAGGTAAATCAGAATGGCGGGATCAATGGAACCGCTGCGGCTTCCCATCATCAGCCCTTCCAGGGGCGTAAAACCCATGGTGGTGTCAATGCTGCGTCCGTTTTTTACCGCCGCCAGGGAACAGCCATTGCCCAAATGGCAGGTAATGAGCTTCAGGGATTTAAGGGGTTTCTGGAGCAACTGTGCGGCTCGATGGGCGCAGTATTGATGGCTCGTGCCGTGAAATCCATAGCGCCGCACGCCCTTCTCCGCCCACTCGTAGGGAATCGGATAAACATAGGCTTCCGGGGGCATGAGGCTGTGAAACGCCGTATCAAAGACCACCACCTGGGGCACATCGCCCAGAGCCTGCTCAATGGCGTCAATGCCTTCCAGGTTGACGGGATTATGGGAAGGAGCCAGGGGAATCAGCCGGGCGATCGCCTCTTTTACCTCTGGTGTCACCCGAGTCGGATCGGCATACTCGTCTCCGCCATGCACCACCCGATGACCGACACCATGAATATCTGCAAGGGACTTGAGAACCGCTGTGTCGCCTTCAACCAGGGTCGAGAGCATCGTCGCAAGGGCTTTGAGGCGATCGCCTGGCAGCAGTTTCTGCTCTTGCCTAACGCCATTCGCCTTGATCGTCATCAGCCCCGCATCGGGTAGTGCTGTCCAGTCAATTGTAGATTCCCAAAGGGGATCAGGAGAATGCTCCGGCAGTGCATCATCGCCTAGCGCATACAGGCAACTTTTTTGGCTGCTCGACCCAGCATTGAGCACCAGAATATTCATAGTTTCCCTCAACGGTACGGCTAAGTTATTTGTACCTAATTATTCGTAGAGTGCCACGATCCCCCCGTAATAGAGGTAACAAGAGAGAGAATTAACAGAAAAGGTTAAGGTTTGGGGGAGAAGAGAGGAGCGGGGGAGAAGAGGGGAGCGGGGGAGTAGACATCCACCCCGTCGCCACCTCACTCTCCCACTCACGTACCCGCCCGGTTCCGCAGATCCGGCGGCAGATGATAGCGATCGCCCAACACTTCCAATAGCGGCCCGTGTTCATCAAATGTGATGATGCTAACCGAGGCCACTAGAGTGGCGATGCGATCGCGGTAGCGCCCGATGTCAATTCCTAGCAAGCCACAGAGAATAATGCGAATGGTAGATTTGTGGGACACCACCAACACATGCCCGTTGGAATACTTGTCTTCAATTTCGGCCATCACCAAGGATGCTCGGCTAGAGACTTGCACTGCTGTTTCTCCCCCTGTCGGTGGATTCCAGGCGGGCTCTGTAAGCCAGCGCACATAATCGTCCAAGTGGTGGGTTTGAACATAGTCAACGCTTTTGTCTTCCCATTGCCCAAAATTTAATTCTTTCAGGCCATCTCGGATTTCAGGCTCAAGGCCCACGGCCTTGCAGATGGGTAGAGCGGTTTGCCGGGTTCGCTGCATGGGGCTAACGAAGATCGCTGACCAGGGAATGCCTTTGTACGCATCGGCAAATGCCTGCGCCATATCGCGTCCGGCATCCGTCAGGTCAGGATCGGTGATGCCACAGTAGCCGCCGGTTTTGCTGTGGGTCGTTTCGCCGTGGCGGAGGAGATACAGTCGGAGAACCATAGGAAAGTTAACGCCGTAAGTAGGTGGTCACAATTAAGTATAAAACCCATAAACCTTGCGATAAAACCCATAAACCTTGCGCTGCCCGCTGCGCAGGCAGCGCAAGGTTTTGTAGTTATGCCGTCAAGCACTAGGTACTTAAGTCGGTGAGTGAGTAAGGGGCGGAGAGAGAGAAAGAGTGATAGGGTAGCGGGTAGTGTGGCACGGTGATGCTACACCACGCCACGCTACTGGATTTTATTTAGCCCTTGAGCCTAACGGACATTCAATACTGCATCAGCCTGGGCATATTCCTTCATCTCAACTGGAACGGAGTGCACATGCCAAATGTTGTCACAGTATTCCCGAATTGAACGGTCGGACGAGAACTTGCCCATGCGAGCCGTATTTAGAATTGACATGCGCGTCCAGTTTTCTTGATCCCGGTAGGCTTCGCTGACCTTCGCCTGACAGTCAATGTAGGATTGGTAGTCTGCCAGCAGCATAAACGGGTCTTCATAGCGGAGGTTGTCTACCAGGGGACGGAACAGTTCCGTGTTGCCGTGGGAGAAATAGCCGGAAGACACCAGATCCAGAACGTCCCGCAGTTGGGCATTGGATTGGTAATAGTTCCAGGGATTATAGCTATTGGCTTTCGTCTCTTCTACTTCAGGAGCCGTGAGGCCAAATAGGAAGAAGTTATCGTCGCCGACTTCCTCACGGATCTCGATGTTGGCTCCGTCCAGGGTGCCGATGGTAAGCGCCCCGTTGAGGGAAAACTTCATGTTGCCTGTGCCAGATGCCTCTTTCCCGGCCAGAGACACCTGCTCCGAGAGGTCGGCAGCAGGATAGACAGGTTGGCTATTGGTCACGTTGTAATCGGGAATGAACACAACCTTGAGGCGATCGCGCACATCCGGGTCATTGTTCACCACATCAGCCACTGAGTTGATGAACTTGATAATCAACTTTGCCATGAAATAGCCCGGTGCTGCCTTACCCCCGAAAATAAAGGTACGGGGCACGACATCCATATTGGGATTGCGCTTGAGTTGGTTATACAGGGTGATGATATGCAGCACGTTCAGATGTTGCCGCTTGTATTCGTGGATACGCTTCACCTGAATATCAAACATGGAGTCCGGGTTCACGACGACGCCACAGCGCTGCTCAATAATATCCGCCAGGTCGCGCTTGGTGTCTTTCTTTGCCTGTCGCCATGCCATGCGGAACTCCGCATTGTCTACAAAAGGCTCAAGTTGCCGCAGTTCATATAGATTTCGAATCCAGCCTTTGCCAATTTTGAGACTGATAAGGCTAGACAACCGGGGATTGCTCAACACCATCCAGCGGCGGGGCGTCACTCCATTGGTTACATTTGTGAACTTTTCAGGCCACAGGTCATAGAAATCCTTGAGGATGGTCTTCTTCACCAGCTCAGAGTGCAGCTCGGCTACGCCATTGACAGCAAAACTTCCAATGGTAGCGAGGTTCGCCATGCGAACCTGTTTTCCATTTCCTTCACCAATAATTGACAGGGATGCTAGCTTGCTCTCATCACCCATATATTTCATTCGCACCTCATCCAGAAAGCGACGGTTGATTTCATAAATAATCTCTAAATGGCGAGGCAATAGGCCCTTAAAGATGTGAAGCGACCATTTTTCCAGGGCTTCCGGGAGCAGCGTGTGATTGGTAAAGGCGACAGTGTTTTGGGTAATCATCCAGGCGCGGTTCCACTCGACGTGATGCTCGTCCACCAGGAGGCGCATGAGTTCGGCAACGCCAATGGCAGGGTGGGTATCGTTCAACTGCACCGCATATTTTTCGTGGAAGGTGTCCAGGGTATGTCCCCGGTCAAGATGGGTGCGAATCATGTCTTGTAGGGAGCATGACACGAAGAAATATTGCTGCTCCAGGCGGAGCTGCTTACCGCGAACTTGCTCGTCATTGGGATAGAGAACTTTAGTGATGTTCTCCGACCCAACCTTTTCATCCACTGCGCCGTAGTAGTCGCCTACGTTAAACCGCTGGAAATCAAAGGATTCTGGGGCTTCTGCTTTCCAGAGGCGAAGGGTGTTGGCAGTGTTGACCTGATAGCCCAGGATTGGTGTGTCGTAGGGGATACCTTTCACCAGGGTATCGGGCACCCAGCGCACTCGATAGGCTCCGTGTTCATCGGTATACCCTTCGGTGTGTCCGCCAAACTTAATCTCCGCAGCTCTTTCAGGGCGGGCAATTTCCCAGGGATTGCCATACTGGAGCCATTTATCGGTAATTTCTACCTGCCAGCCATCGCGAATGATCTGGTCAAAGATGCCAAACTCATAGCGAATGCCGTAACCAATGGTGGGAATTTCAAGGGTGGCGAGGGAGGCCATGTAGCAGGCAGCGAGCCGTCCTAGCCCCCCATTGCCTAGCCCTGGCTCCTCTTCCTGAGCCAGCAGTTCTTCCAAGTTTAGCCCGGATTCTGTCACAGCCTGGCGCACCTGCTCGTCAATCCCCAGGTTGATCAGGTTATTGCCCAGGTGGGGGCCGAGGAGAAATTCAGCAGAGAGGTAGCAAACGGTGCGCACGTCCTGCTGGTTGTAGGTGCGTAGGGTGCTGATCCACCGCTGAATGAGGCGATCGCGCGCTGTATATGCAAGCGCCATGTAGTAGTCATTCTGAGTCGCAATGCCGGGAAATTTCCCCTGGATGTAAAACAGGTTGTCGGCAAGGGCGCGACGGAGAGTTTGGACGCTCGTGCCTGTGCGGTCGTCTTCGACCTGAATCTTAGAGTTAGGAGAATGATCATTTAAGGTTGTCATCGTGGTTTCCTCAAGGAGAGTGGTGGTGAACGTTGTTTGGACAAGGACGGCCTGCCTGAAAATCGGCAATATTGGATAAAGTAGTTTGGGCGATCGCCTCCAGGGCATTCCGGGTAAAAAATGCCTGGTGTGCGGTGATCACAACATTCGAAAATGACTGGAGAAGCTGAAAGTTTTCGTCTTGAATCACCTCATCAGATAAATCCTCAAAAAATAGGTCGGCCTCTTCTTCATAGACATCAATGCCGAGATAGCCAATCTTGCCAGACTTGATGCCGTTGATCACATCACGGGTGTTGATGAGGGCACCCCGGCTAGTATTGACAAGCATCATGCCTGGCTTCATCTGCCGGATAGACTGCTCATTGATGATGTGGTGGGTCGCAGGCAGTAGGGGACAGTGAAGGGAAATGATGTCAGAGGTTGCCATGAGTTCTGGCAGGTTCACATAGCGCATTCCCATCTCAAGGCAATCAGGATTTTGATGAACGTCATAGCCCAGGAGATGACAACCAAAGCCATCCATAATTTGGGCAAAGCACTGGCCAATTTTTCCAGTTCCGACGACGCCAACTGTAGACCCATGAATGTCGAACCCCAGCAAACCGTTGAGCGAAAAGTTGTCGTCCCGCACCCGGTTATAGGCCCGATAGAGCTTGCGGTTGAGCATAAGAATCAGCCCCACGGCATGTTCGGCTACTGCGTAGGGTGAATAGGCAGGAACCCGCACCACTTGAATGTGATGGTCTGCAGCGGCTTTCAAGTCCACATTGTTATAGCCTGCCGACCTCATGGCAACCAGCGTCGTGCCCTGCTCTGCGAGCGATCGCATCACCTCTGCATCCAACTGGTCATTAATGAAGGCGCAGACCACGGGAAACCCCACCGCAAGGGACACTGTTTTGGGCGTCAACCGGGCTTCGTAGAACACCAGGTCAAAACCATAGGGGGCATTTGCCGTTTCTAAAAATGCTTGATCGTAGGGTTTTGTACTAAAAACAGCGACGTTCATCACAGTTCACCGGGGCGTTGGGCATCAAACTTCAGACTCAGAGTCAAAGACGACGTATTCAGGTGGGGCAATGCGGCAATACTGTACCGCTTCATTTCTGTACCACTTCACTCAAAGTTGGTTTATGGCACACGGATGAACCTGCATGAGGTTAAGATCAGGTTAAGCTATAATTGTATAGACAAATTTGTGCTCCTATCCCTCGTTACTCCAACAGTCACTCAAATCAGTTACTCACAAATCAGTTACTCACAAATCAGTTACTCACAAATCAGTTACTCAAATAGATCACGGAGGTTAAATCAATGGACAAAAAAACCTTCTTCTACCCTTCTGCACGCTATCGGGGTGACGTTAAACCCGAAAATCTTGTGTTTAACGCTAACCTTCAAGAGTTTGCGCAGCGGGTGACCTTTCTCAGTTGCCTGGAGACCTCTGGCAAGATTTCACCGCTCGATGCCTACGAACAAATTGATCAGCTATGGGAACAGCTTAAGCAGAGTAAGCAAAACCTTGACATTCACTAACCCATCCCCCAAGCTCTTCGGCTGCACATCCTGTGCAGTCATGAATGCGGATACATCACAGTACATCCAAACAGAGAACTGAAACAGATCGCCAAAGCAGGGCGCAAAACACAGAATCCTCGGTTCGGTGATGGTAGACTCATCCAACAACTAGAGGCATGAGATTAGATTGCGTGATGGACTAGGACGTTTGTCAGGATGCAGGACGGTGATTTAGTCAGGCTAAAGGAACTCTTTATTCCAGGTCCAGGGGCAATGCGGGGCTACCGATATGGGGTTGTAGCAGGAATCCTTCGACGTAATGATGGAGAATCCTCTTCGGAGATGACTGAAATCTTGGTGCAGCTTTGCGAGGGCGATCGCACCCAGTTCTACACCGACTCATGGGGCGTGTGCCCCACTTACAGCTTTTACCCCGATGAAGTAGAACCTGTGGAGCAGGCCCATGACCCCTAGAAGCCTATCCGACCCTCCTTGAGGAGAGTTTTAATTCCCCAAAACCCAGGCAAGTGGTCGAATAGGCATGTCAAAGATAGGGAGACTACATAGATTCCAGATGTGGTGGAGCAGTGCAGCAATGGCATCCCCCCACCAACACCCGGTTCTGAGAATTTAGCCCTCTATGCTTACTGAGGCCACTTCCAGTTGACAATGTCCTCTTTATCTACTCCGTGAGTGCGAGCATACTCGCGGTATTCGATAATGGCGTTCATCATGCGTTCTCGCACATAGGCTGCCGCCGACCCGAGCTGGGGCACTCGGTCAATCACATCAATCACCAGGTTAAAACGATCGACCTGGTTATTGATTGCCAACTCTAGAGGGGTGTTGATGTTGCCCTTCTCCTTATAGCCTCGCACGTGGAAGTTCACGTGGTTGGTGTGGCGGTATGCCAGCTTGTGAATCAGCCAGGGATAGCCGTGGAAATTGAAAATCACGGGCTTATCGGTCGTGAATAGGCTGTCAAAGTCCCAGGTGCTGAGGCCGTGGGGATGCTCTTTCTCTGGCATTAGCTTAAACAAATCCACTACATTGATGAACCGGACTTTGAGGTTAGGAAACTCTTCCCGCAGAATCGCCGTGGCTGCCAGGGATTCCATGGTTGCCACGTCGCCACAGCATGCCATGATCACATCGGGAATGTCTGGCTCCTTGCCGCAGTCATCATTGCTTGCCCATTCCCAGATGCCGATGCCCTTGGTGCAGTGCTTGATGGCGTCTTCCATGTTGAGGAACTGGAGGTGCTTCTGCTTGTCCGCCACGATGACGTTGACGTAGTCCTTGCTCCGCAGGCAGTGGTCGGCACAGGACAGCAGACAGTTGGCGTCGGGGGGGAAGTAGACCCTGACCACATCAGGACTCTTGTTGGTCACTAGATCCACGTAGCCGGGATCTTGGTGGCTGAATCCATTGTGATCCTGCCGCCAGACCGTGGACGACAGCAGGATGTTGAGGGACGACACCGATCGCCGCCAAGATACTTCGTTCTTACAAATGTCGAGCCACTTTGCATGCTGGTTGAACATGGAGTCTACTACGTGGGCAAACGCCTCGTAGGTATGAAAGAAGCCGTGGCGTCCAGTCAACAAGTAGGTTTCAAGCCATCCCTGGAGCGTGTGTTCGCTCAGCATCTCCATGACTCGTCCGTCTGTGCTGATTTCAGTGCCGTTGGCGTCTTCAGGCAAAATCTCACCCATCCAGACTTTGCCGTTGCTCGCTTCGTACACTGCACTGAGACGGTTGGAAGCGGTCTCATCTGGCCCAAACAGGCGGAACGTGGTCATGTTTTTCGCAATCACGTCCCGTAGAAATGACCCTAGCGGCTTTGTGTTCTCGGCTTCATCACCGCCTGGGTGATTCACCGTTACCGCATAGTCCCGAAAGTCGGGCATGTCTAGATCCCGTCGGAGGGTGCCACCGTTGGCGTGGGGGTTGGCGCTCATGCGGCGGGTGCCTGTGGGTGCGAGCTCCTTCAGCTCGGGGATGAGGGTGCCGTTTTCGTCAAACAGTTCTTCAGGCTTGTAGCTACGAAGCCAGTCTTCCAGCACTTTCATGTGCTCTGGGTTGCCGTGCATACCAGAGAGAGGAACCTGGTGCGATCGCCAGAAGCCCTCTGTTTTCTTGCCATCCACTTCTCTCGGGCCTGTCCAACCCTTGGGCGATCGCAAGATAATCATCGGCCACCGGGGGCGTCTTGCCACACCAGAACTGCGGGCTTCTTCCTGAATGGCTTTGATTTCGCCGATCACCATCTCCAGGGTTGCCGCCATTTTTTGGTGCATTTTTTCGGGATCGCTGCCCTCTACGAAGTATGGCTTATACCCGTAACCCGTAAATAGGGCTTCCAGTTCCTCATGGCTGATCCGCGCCAAAATCGTCGGGTTCGCAATCTTGTAGCCATTTAGGTGAAGAATAGGAATCACAGCACCATCCCGAATGGGGTTGAGAAACTTATTGGAGTGCCACGCTGTTGCCAGTGGCCCCGTTTCCGACTCCCCATCTCCAACAACGCAGGCAACAATCAAATCAGGATTATCAAATGCAGCCCCGTAACCGTGGGAGAGACTATAACCCAATTCACCTCCTTCGTGGATTGATCCCGGTGTTTCAGGGGTACAGTGGCTCCCGATGCCGCCAGGGAATGAGAACTGCTTGAAGAACTTCTGCATTCCCTCTGCATCTTGACTCTTATCGGGATAAATGTCTGAGTAGGTGCCTTCCAGGTATACTGGCCCGAGTACGCCAGGCGCACCATGCCCTGGCCCTGCCATATAAATCATGTCCAGGTCGTATTTTTTAATCATCCGGTTCAGATGAATATACAGAAAGCTCAGACCAGGGCTGGATCCCCAGTGACCGAGCAGGCGAATTTTCACGTGCTCCTGCTGGAGGGGTTCCTGTAGCAAGGGATTGTCCCGGAGGTAAATCATGCCAACGGCCAGATAATTACAGGCGCGCCAGTAGGCATGAATCTTTTGCAGTTCTTCAGAAGAAAGAACTTCTTGCTCCGCAGACATGGGCTTATCAGGGGCTAGTGTCATAAACAGTCACTCCGTTGCGATGGAATCTATCAAAATTACGCCAGGGGCTTGCGCTTCAACTGTGTTCAATGTGAGCAAAATCAACGTAAGCAAAATCTAACGACGCTTGTTCGGACGTTGACTTGTTCAGGCATTCAACTGCATTTGAGGCAGAACATCAGTAATGTCAGTAACAGCAGTTCTTCATTAAAGCCAACGGTTAAGGGTCAAGGATTAAATAAAATCCAATTTTGGTGACGCGGCGCGGCGATGGCGCGCCACTTACCCCATTTTGGATCAGCAAGATCAAAGTATGAAATCCTCGCTCTTGATCTGGTTATTAGGCAAATGACTGGCGACCGTTGACCCGTTGCCTAGTGTGTGTAGCGCGTGACGCGTGCCAGGCTAACTAGGCAACGTTGCTTTGATGGACAATCTTTGATGGACAATCTTTGATGGACAATTAGAGCATTAGATGGTTTTAATGATGCCTCCAGGTTTGAAAATGACCGCATCTGTGCGCTGTACTACATTTGAGTAAGCACAGAGAACAGCCTGACAAGAGCAAAGATACCGCGCCTATTTCCTTCAGATACCTGCAAAGAAATTCAATGAACCTCCGTCATGATTCCTTCGTTATGGAAATATAGAAGATGCGAAACACTTACTAATCAGAGGTTTGAGCACTTTTAACAGATATGCCCCCGGCAATGAGCTGTCAAAAGAAATTATCTACAGACACCCAAATGTTTGTTGCAGCTACTTTAGAAAAACTTAGCTTTTGCATACAAAAGGATTGTCACAACGCAACGAAGTTCAAAGAAGCTCAACGGTGGCAATCCTAATCGAGCACTGGGTGAGAGCAGGTGCTTCCCACCCCCACCTTTGGAATCCTTTTCAAGGATCATTCAAGGATCAAGCGTAGGATTTCTGTAGGCTCTTGGTGAATTATGCCGAACGCTTAGTGCATGTACGGTTCAAGTTAACCTCTTGTCGGTTAACTCCTGTTTATGAAAAGTAGATTCTTTTGTTAAAAAATGATTCTACAGCGATCCTATTTGATTTCTAAAGGTGGGGGCGGACTGCACCCGAAATTCCCCCCAATGCAAATCACACCAAAAGTTTGCTTGGCGAACTACTCCAGCATGTCTTCGGTAAATGCCGCTTATACCCCCGAAGATCTCGGCACACGACTTGGCAAGTTTCAGGCAAAAATAGGGGTTTGGCGCGCGGAGCGCGCCCCAGACTCCTATTTTTGCGTTGTGAATTTGAGAACTTTGCCAAGTCGTGTCGGCATTGAATTAAGAAATATTGCGTCATGTCAGTATATTTGCGCATTTACCGTTGCTAAAGCATTTTGAAATCCTAAAAAAGTCCGTAAGAGCAAGGTCGTGATAGTACGGCTAGATTGTTAGTTTCTTCTCATAGACTGGTTAAAATTACTGATTTAGCATAGGTCAAGCGTTTTTTAAGGGTTAACCATAGGGCTTGCCCTTTGAACTGCTATTGACATCACATTCAAGACATCGCATTCAAGACATCGCATTCAAGACATCACATTTAAGATTTTTAGTGTTCTCTCGTTAATCACTGAGGAACGAGGATTAAATAGAATCAAATCCTGTTAGCGTGGCGCGGCAACGCCACGCCAGCAAAATTTGGTTCAAGTTATTTAATTCTCATTCCTGAACTCATCTAGGGCTATCGGGGTTGTTTTCTATAGGCGACGGACTCCTGTATAAAGCCTTGTGCAATTGGAGCCTTTTGCGACAACTCGCTGCCTACTAAAGTCCGCTGTATTTTAGTAATCAACGAAAAATGTTTAACGTCCTTACAGATTGGAATCTCACCTCTTCTCAGCCGGAAGCTGATGAGCAGGCCATTTATCCCGCTAGTCACTCCCCTGACGCCCAGGGTTCGCAGTGCTCGTCCTCGTCTGAGCAGGTTATATCCCCTCAGTTGGACGGTGCGCCTGCTGATTTAGAGCGACAGAGTCGCTCCCTTGAGGACGGGGCTTTCAATCGTACATCGAACGGTGAGACGGGGCAGGCAGGTGCCGCAAGCATTACATTTCTGACCACTGTCCCATCGCCCAACTCATCGCCTGCTGTTGCCGACAGTGATGATGGGGAATTTACAGCGGGACATCATACAGAGGGTGATGATGGCGATGCAAAGAGGGCGATCGCCACATTCACTAGTAATGCGGACTTAGCATACCGAAAGCACCTCTCTGATGACGGGATTGGAGCGTTTTTCAAGGAGATGGCACGCTATCCGCTGCTTGATCCCGCCGAGGAAGTTACGCTAGCGCGGCAAGTGAAGTTCCTGAATGACGTGAACGCACTGGGCGATCGCCTTCAGGATGAACGCGGCACTCGACCGGCGATCGCAGAATTAGCAGAGCTTCACGCCATGGCTCTCAGCGAGTTTGAACATAGGCTCCGCTGCGGCAAAGTGGCAAAACGCACCATGATTCGGTCAAACTTGCGCCTGGTCGTGTCTATTGCAAAACGTTACCTCAACCGGGGCGTTCCCTTCCTCGACCTGATTCAAGAAGGTTCCCTTGGGCTCAACCGAGCCACAGAAAAATTTGATCCCGACAAGGGCTATAAGTTTTCGACCTATGCCTATTGGTGGATTCGGCAGGGCATTACCCGGACGATTGCCAACGATGCCCGGACGATTCGGCTCCCTATTCACATTGTCGAAAAGCTCAACAAGCTGAAAAAAACCTATCGTGAACTGCGCCGAACTCTCCATCGCAATCCAACAGAGGCAGAACTCGCCGCCGAACTTGGCATGACTGCCGAGCAGTTGCGCGGGCTCCATCAGGTGCGCCGTAGTGCCCTCTCCCTGAACCATCGGGTGGGCAAAGGCGAAGACACAGAACTCATGGAGCTACTGGAAGACGACAACTCCCTCACCCCCGAAGCTCAAATTAGCGACACGATGATGCGTCATGAAATCGATAGCGTCCTTGCAGAAATCCTCAATGACCGGGAGAAGGAAATCATCACCATGCGCTACGGGCTAATCAACGGAGAACCCCATACCTTAGAAGAAATCGGTGCCGTCTTCAATTTGTCGCGGGAACGAGTTCGCCAAATCCAGACGAAAGCTATGCGGAAACTCCGACGGCCTCAAGTTGCTTCTCGCCTCAAGGGGTGGCTCCGATAAGTAGGTGAGCACAACTGTCATAGAGCCCGCGGAACATTATTTCCAAGCAAGTCCCTGATACCTATTTTGGATTTTGGATTTTGGATTTTGGATTTTGAATTGGCAACCTTATATCTGGCATGGGTTACTATTTGGCATAGGTTATTTGGCATAGGTTACAGGTTAGCTATCTGTAGCCCTTATTTTGAGCCTTGGTGTAATTTGACCCGACTTGGCAAGTTTTACACAAAGATAGGGGTTTGGCGCGCGGAGCACGCGCCAAACCCCTATCTTTGTGTTGTGAATTTGAGAACTTTGCCAAGTCGTGATTTGACCCGACTTGGCAAGTTTTACGAAAAAGTAGCAGCAATTCTCATTTTGGGAAATTTCGCTCCCCATAGGCGCTCGTTTGTATGGGTTTAGGGAGCAACTAGGTCGCCTCAGGCGATCTGGTTGTTCCCGGGTGCATCCCATTTTTGTTGGGTGGGCGGGCGCAGCCCGCCCACCCAACAAAACAAAATTAATCAATTTGTAAGTAGTTGAGCAAAATTATTTACACATTTTCCTAGGGGCACACCCCGACGGG